>NZ_CP058986.1:727500-1091250 GCF_019278525.1 Polaribacter sp. HaHaR_3_91 | reverse complement strand
ACGCAACCTTAAATGGTGGAGAAATAGAAAACAAAGGTATAGAAGCATTATTATCTGTTAAATTAATGCCAAACACATCTGAATTTCAATGGGATATGAATTTTAACTTTGGAAGCAATGTAACCACAGTTATTGACTTACCAGGAGAACTAAATGAGGTGTATTTATCTGATTCTTGGACTTTTTTAAACTCTGCTGCAGGAGCAGGTGTTTTAGATGCTTCATTATTTTCACTTAGGGGTAAAAGAGCTATTAAAAATGAAAATGGAGAAGTTTTAATAGGAACCGACGGATACCCAACATTAACAGATGAAACTTATGCTGATGTTGATAGACAACCAGATTTTACATTAGGTATTTCAAGTACTTTAAGATATAAAAACTTTGGTTTATCATTTTTATTAGACATTGTAGAAGGTAATACTGTGTACAATGCTACTGCATCTGCATTGGCTTATTATGGTGTAGGAACATCTACTTTAGATAGAGGTACTACAACAATTATTCCTGGTATAAAAGCAGATGGAACTGCAAATGATATTTCAGTAACAAAGAACCAAGAATACTATCAAAATTATTATGCTTTAAACTCAGAAAACTTTGTTGAAGATGGTTCTTATACACGTTTAAGATATGTTAGTTTAAATTATAAGTTAAGTAAAAAATTATTAGACCGTTTGCCAATCTCTAATTTAGAGTTTTCTTTAACAGGTAGAAACCTTTTAACAATTACTAATTATAGTGGTGTAGATCCAGAAATAAATGCATTTGGAGGAGGAGTTCCAGGAGCAGGTTCTGTTGGAGTAGATAATCTTGGTACCCCAAATACTAAAGGTTTTGATCTTGGTCTTAAATTAACTTTTTAAAATATAAAAAATGAAATATTTAAAATATACAACTTTTATACTATTAGTTAGTATCGTGTTTTTATCATGTTCAGAAGATTATTTCGATGTAAATAGTTCTGTAACTGCACCAACAACACAATCATTAGAACCTCAATACCGTATAAAAGGTGCCATAGAAAACATGTTTACAGGTGTTATCTATAGAGGTAGTAGAGAGGTATTAGGAATAACACAACATGGAGCGCAAAATGTTGCCAACTATTATTCAGAAACTTGGAGTAGCTTTTTAACTACAGGTAGCTATTTTTTATGGCAAAATGCATACGTGTATTCCTTACCTAACACTGCAGATTTAATTGTTTTAGGAGAAAAACATAACTCTCCAAACTTTATAGCAGTTGGTAAAATTTTACGAGCGTATGGTTTTGGTACAACAACAGATCAATATGGTGACATTGTTTTTACAGAAACTTATGATGGAGTATCTTCTTTAAACTTAACTCCGGAATTTGAAACTCAAAAAGCAGTGTATCAAGGAATCATAGAAATGTTAGATGAAGCAATTGCACAAATTAACCAACCAAGTAACATTGAATTAAATGCTAACGGAGGTGATGTTTTTTATAATGGAAATAAAGAACAATGGACAAGATTAGCTTATGCTTTAAAGGCTCGTTATTTAAACCATTTATCTAAGAAAAGTTCTGGTGATATGGCTTACGATGCAGATGCAATTATAGAAGCATGTTCTAAAGCTTTACAATCTAATGCAGACAATGCATTTAGATCTTATGGTGGTGGAGAAGCAGAAAATGATCGCCAACCTTATGCAACAGGAGGTTACGGAAGCTCTAGAGTAGATTATTTTTCTCACTTTTTTGTAGAATTATTAAAAAACTCATTAGACTTAGATACTCCTTATGAGGATCCTCGTCTTAAAATTATTGTACCAGAAGCAGTAAATGGCGGATACCAAGGTGTTAGAACAGGAGAAGGTCCTTTACCTAATAATACAGATGGTGGTGATAATTATTCTGTTGGAAATGGTGGTTTTTACACCAGCCCTACTGCTCCAACTTACTTAATGACATATAGCGAGGTAAAATACATAGAAGCAGAAGCTAGATTAAGAAAAGGAGATAACTCTGGTGCTTATACTGCTTTAAAAGCAGGAATTCAGGCAGATTTTGAAAAAGCGGAAGCAACAGGAACTGAAACAGCAGGTTATTTAGCTAAAATGGATGCAGAAGTAGGAGAAGCTGGTATTACATTATCTCATATTATGATTCAGAAATACATTACATTACTTTTTGACCCTGAGACTTGGGTAGACATGAGAAGAATGGATTATAGCAATACAATTTATCCTGGTTTAGAAAGACCAATAAATGTAAATTTAGCTATTTTCCCTGGAGAAAATGATTGGATTCAGGCAATGGTATATGAATACAATGAAGAAGATAGAAATTACGAAAACATGCCAGATAATACTGCAAATGTTAGATTAACAACACCTCTTTGGTGGAATGTAGCTGAATAATCAACTATAATTTATTAGATCAAAAGAAAAGCATCAGAAATAATTTCTGATGCTTTTTTTATTCTATATTTTTTTTTAAAATATTATTCTTTCACAGGAACTTCTTTAAATCCTAATTCTTTAGTAGCACTTTTAATTTTCATTAAAAAGTCTTTTCCTGGATCTGTTTTTAATGTTCTATAGCCATTGTCTTTTTCTAACCATAAATCATGATTTTCAAAATTAGTATATTCATAATGACCAATAACGTAATCTATCTCGTATTTATTTTTTAAATAAGTAACAAGCCAGATATTTGCTTCCAATTGTTTTTCGGTTAAAGGTGTAGATTCTGTACCACCAACATTTTCTATTCCAATAGCACAATGATTTAAACCAATTACATGCCTTGCCATAAAATTTTCTGGCATTAATCTATAAATTGTACCGTCTAAATCAACTAAAAACTGAGAAGAAACATTTAACTGACTAGCAGTATTAATTTTTGTTCTGTGACTTCCTATTTTTGTATTTACAAATGCTCCAAAAGACTTTTCTAATGTTGGTATCGCAGTCCAATGTATTACCACCATCTTAGGAGTAATTATTGGAGAATCTTGAACAATACCATAATGAGATTCTAAATATTCTAACGTTAATTGTTCCCTTAACTCTCCAAAATCTATAGGTTTATCTATAATTTTTAGGTCTTCTTTACAAGCAACAGCACTAATTAATAGTAGTAAAAGGTATATTTTTTTCATTTGTAAAATTTATATTAGTTATTAATTGAGTCGATTAAAGCATCTAATTGCGCTTTAGTATGATTCGCATTCAAAACAATTCTATTAAACTTTTTAGTACTTGTAGCGTAATAAAAGGAGGTTATCAAGATATTTTCATCTAACAAAATTTGTTCTATTTGTTCATCAGAATGAAAGAAAACAGGATACGTTTTATCAATAGTAATTGCTTTATTATCTTTTAACTGATCATACACATACTCCATATTACTTTTCAGTTTTACTAATTGTTTTTTATAAATTTCTTGTGCATTTATAAAAACCTCTAAAAAAGCAGGACTCATACCTGCACACCCAATAAAAAGCTTGTTTTTTTTGATAAGATTAATAAAACTTAAATCTCCTGCAATTATACCTCCATTAACACCAAAAGATTTTCCTAAAGAAGAACTAATAATCACTTTTATATTTTTTCTTTTTAGCACTAAATTAGAAATTCCGTTTCCATTTTCTCCTAAAACACCCAAACTATGAGATTCATCAATCAGCAGATAAATGGTGTTAGAAATGTCTATTTCATTTAAAAAATCAAAAGAAAACGGTGTTGTTTCAAATGCAGCAATTCCGTCTAAAACAATACTTATTTTTTTATTTTTGATTATTTTTAAAGATGGATTTAATTCGGAATCATTAAAAACAGCCAACGCATTTTCCGGCAAAATTGCCGGATGCGTTTTTGGCATAAAATAAAAAGCATCTACAAACGTGTCTAATATTTTTATAGCAAATTGACCTGCTAAAGTTCCTGATGAAACTGTTACAGCAGCTTCTGTTTGCAAAAAATTAGCCAAGTAAGTTTCACCTCTTTGATAAATAGCTAATTTTATATTTGCACTTCTAGAGCTTCCGTAAGAAACTCCCCATTTTTGAATAGCTTTAAAAAGTAATTCTTGAAACTCGGGTAAAGCAGCAGCTCCTAAATAAGAAGTTCCACTAAAATACAAATATTCTTTTCCGCTTAAAAAAGCTGTTGTAGTTGGTACTTTTTCTAATTGCATATTTATAACAATGAAGCTCCGGTTCCATTTTCATCAGCATAAGAAATTACCCCATTATCTATAGTAATTCCATTAGCAATGTCTTTTTTCAATAACAAACCACCGTCCATATCTACATAATCTAAAAGAGGTAATAAATGTGCAATTGCAGAAATACCTACGGTAGATTCTGTCATGCAACCAACCATTGTTTTTAAACCTAATTCTTTGGCTTTTTCCAACATTCTTTTACCAGGTGTTAAACCTCCACATTTTGTTAACTTTACGTTTACACCATGAAATAAACCAAAACATTTTTCTACATCACTCTCTACAATACAACTTTCATCTGCTATTATTGGTAAAGCAGAATTTTTGAATAATTTTTTAGCGCCTTCAATATCATCTGCTTTTAAAGGTTGCTCTAAAAACTCTACACCTAATTCTTTTAATTTAAAAGAATTCTCTATTGCTTGATCTGCAGTCCAACCACAATTGGCGTCAATTCTAAAAATTGCATCAGAATGTTTTCTTAATTCAGTTACTATTTCAATATCATTTTTAGTCCCTAATTTTATTTTATAAATTGGCCAAGGAAGTTCTTTCATCTTCGCTAACATTTTTTCAACAGAATCGATACCAATAGTATAATCTGTCATTGGATTTTTATCGGTATTTAACCCCCAAACATCATATAGTTTTTTTCCTTTTTTACGTGCATTTAAGTCATTAAAAGCAATATCTAAAGCACATAAAGCAAACATATTTTCAGCAAATAACGGTTGTAATTTTTGCCAAAAATTAGCAGGCTCCTCTCCCGACAAAGACTTAATAAAAGGTAAGTATTGTTGAATAGTAGCCATCATGTTTTCGACAGTAATATTATAATAAGGGTTTGAAGTTGCTTCACCAAAACCAGAAAATCCATCTGAAATTAACTCTACAACTAAACTTGGTTGAAAGTCATGAGACTCTCTAGAGATTGTAAAAGTGTGTTTTAATTGAAGATTATAAGAATGCAGTTTTATTTCCATTTTTTTACAGTTATATTTATCGTAAAGTTATAAAAATAGAATTCCATAAATAAATTTAAAATCATAAATATGCCATTAGTAACCCCATTATCCGCAGAACACGATATAGAAACAAAAGAATTAGCCCTATTTTTTAATGAGACCTTAGGTTTTTGCCCAAATTCTGTTTTAACAATGCAGCGAAGACCTGCAATTTCAAAAGCTTTCATCAACTTAAATAAAGCCGTTATGGCAAATGAAGGCAGGGTAACATCTGCATTAAAAAGAATGATTGCTTGGGTTTCTAGTAATGCTACCGGTTGTAGATATTGCCAAGCCCACGCCATTAGAGCTGCAGAACGTTACGGAGCAGAACAAGAGCAATTAGATAATATTTGGGAATACAAAACACACCCTGCTTTTTCTGATGCTGAACGCGCTGCATTAGATTTTTCTTTAGCTGCTTCTATGGTACCTAATGCTGTTGACGCAAAAATTAAAAATGAATTATATAAATATTGGGATGAAGGTGAAATTGTAGAAATGTTAGGTGTAATTTCCCTTTTTGGATACTTAAATCGTTGGAATGATTCCATGGGAACAACCTTAGAAAAAGATGCAATTGATAGCGGAGATCAATATTTAGGAAAACATGGTTTTGAAGTTGGTAAACATCAATAAAAAGCAGTACATTTATTTTTCAAAAAAAAAGAACTCCTCACTATAAAAGTGAGGAGGTTCAAATAAATTATTAAGGTCCCCCAACCTTTTCAAATTTAGTACACAAAAGTAAAGAAAACATTAGTTTTAAAATTGTGTATTTCACAAAAAATAAATGTTTTTTTTGTGATTTTTAAGTACGAAAAAAAAGGCCTAAATGAAAAGCTCAGAAGAAGAATTATTTAATTACATTAAACAGAAACTCCCTAAAAACGTTTCTTTTATAGATAAAATTGCAGAGGTTTTAGATTTAAGTTATGATGCTGCATATAGAAGGGTTAACAGAAAAACAGCATTAAATTTAGCTGAAACGTTAAAACTTGCAAATCATTACAATATAGATTTAAACACCTTATTATTATCCACCAACAATAGTAAAAGGATTATTGTAGAGAAAACTCATCATATAATTGAAGATGACTTTTTACAAACTTTTTTAGATAAATCATCTAATGAAATTCAAAAATTACAAGAGTCGAGAAAAGCATTATTAATAAACTCTCTTAAAGACTACCCTCTATATCATGCGGGCAGTGGTTTTTTTTCTATGTTTAGAATATTTGCTTTAATTAATATATCTACTAAAGATTCTAATATTAAAAAAATGCCTTTTTCGGAATTTACGCCCTCTTCTGAAATTTTGAAAAAGCACAAGACTTTTTTAAAAGGATACAATAAAATATCATTAACAGAAATATGGAGTGATTCTACGATAGATAATATTTTAAATCAAATTCAATATTTTTTTGACATAGGTCTCACCACAAAACCAGAGTCAATAATGATTGCTGATAGTTTGGTAGATTCATTAAAGGTAATTGAAGAACAAGCAAAAAATCAAAAAAGAAACCATAGTGAAAGTAGTTACCAATTATACCACAACAATTTGGTTCCACTATTAAATACGGTAATTATGAAATCTGAAACCCAAAAAAAGATTTTTGTGCCCTATACTAATTTAAGTTATTTTAGAATAAGTGATGAAAATACAACAAACCAGATTGAACAACATTTTAAAACGCAAATAGAGTTTTCTAACAACCTTTCTGGTGATGCCTCTGTAGAAAGACAAAAGTTTTTTAATACTTTATATCAAAAGATTGAAAATCGAAAAACAAGACTTTCTCTTTCATTTTCTCCTAATGATGTTTTGAACCCTATTTTCTAATTCCGGAATTACATTTTTCTCAAACCATGGATTTTTAGTCATCCAAAACCGATTTCTGGGAGACGGATGTGGCAATGTAAAATATTTAGGCAAATACTCCGGATAATTATCTACCGTTTCTGTGAGCGTACGTTTAGCTTTGTCTTTTAAATAATAGTTCTGTGCATACATTCCTATTAAAATAATCAGTTCTAGATTTGGCATTAACTCAAATAATTGTTGATGCCATTTTGGTGCACATTCTTTACGTGGTGATTTATCTCCACTTTTTCCTTTTCCGGGATAACAAAAACCCATTGGTACAATGGCAAATTTTTCTACATCATAAAATTCCTCATCAGAAACATTCAACCATTTTCTTAATTGTTTTCCACTTGCATCGTCCCAAGGAATTCCGGATTTATGAACCTTTGTTCCTGGAGCTTGCCCAACAATAACAATTTTAGAATTTTTGTGAGCACTAACAACCGGGTTTGCTCCCAAATCTAGATTAGGTTCACAAATGGTACATTGTTTTATTTCTGATAAAAGGCTTTGCATTCTCTAAAAATAGTAGTTTTTATTTTTTAAAACAAAGTAACTACAATAAATAGCTTTTTAATATGAGATTTCTCAATCGTTGAAAAACTCATTTCGAAATGACATTCGAACTCTAAAAAAAAGCTTATTTCAATTCTAAAGCGACACCTTCAAAAGACAAACCATCGAAACCTGTTTTCATGAAGTTTCTAATATTTTGATGAGAATCTCCATTTTCATCTTCTAAAACATTTTTATAATGTTCTCCAAAACAAAATAAGGTTTCTTCTTTTGTTAATTTTTGAGCAACAGAAAAAGCAAATAATTTACAAGAACCAGAATTCTCGCCTGCATTATTTTTAATGTCTCCGTTTATAAAAGTAGTTGGCGTAAAGTTAAAATTATCTTCAATTACTTGCATTGTGTCTGCAAAGTTAATTGATGTTGGATTTGATTTTAACTTGGTTTTTAATTCTTGAATAATCATATTAATGTTTTAAAGAAATTATATATTTACGTACTTGTTTCCAGTAATTTTCTTCAAATTTAAAATAAAAACAACATTCTTTGTTATAAAATCATAAGTTTCCTCGTTATATAAAAAGAATGAACAAGATAGATTTTAAACATAAAGTATTTTCATTATCGGAACGTTTATTTCCTATGGTTGCTCGTATGCTTGGTTCTGCTAATGCAGAAGATGCAATTCAAGAAATAATGTTAAAACTCTGGCAGAAACGTAAACAAGTAGAAAAGCATCCTAATATTAATGGCTTTGTATTTTTAACAGCACGTAATTATTGTATAGATATTTTAAGGAAAAAACCTTTTGTATTAGATGATGCAACAGATTATTTTAAGATTTTGGAATCTAAAAAAGATTACACCAATATAGAATGGAAAGAGTTAAATACAATTATTTTAGAAATTCTTAAAAAATTACCAAAGCAACAAACAGAAGTTTTTATGATGCGAGATTTAGATGGGTACGAGTTTACAGAAATAGCTGCTGCATTAGAAATTAAAATTGAACACGTTAGAGTTTTACTTTCTAGAGCAAGAAAACAAATAGGTGTTGAGTTAGAAAAAACATATAGTTATGAAAGAGGAAAATATTAAAAACTTAATTACAAAATACAAATTAGGTTCAAGTTCTTTAAAAGAAGAATCTTTTTTATTTGAGAACGTAAATGATTCAGAAACCGCCATTAAAACAGTGGCTACTTTTGTAAAAAAGAACAAAAAAGTGGCTCCTGATAATTTTAATAATGATTTATGGAAATCTTTTGATAAAAAAACAACTCAAAAAAATAGATTTAAAATTGGACTAATTTCAGCTGCAGCATCAATCTTATTGATCAGCACACTTTATATAAATACTATAAGTGATAGCGGTTTGAGTTATGGAGAAAAAGAAGCTTTACTAAACGAGGCTAAAAATATGTTTACAAAACAAGAAGTACAACCAATTAGCGTACTTATTGAAAGTGACTTGATAATTGTATACACTAAAATAGAGTAAAACCACTAAAAATAATTATTAATATTAAATTTATATAAAATGAAGAAAGTACTATTTATCGCTATTATAATGTTGTTATCATCAACAATAATTACAGCTCAAGAAGAGAAAAAAGAAGGGAAAGAAAATATTTATGTAAAGTTAAAAGAAGGTGCTAAGCCTACTATTTATATTGACGGTAAAGTATTCGATTTTCCTATGGATTTAATTGATCAAAATAAAATAGCGTCTGTATTTGTTGTAAAGGGAGAACAAGCTTTAAAAAAATACAATTCACCAAATGGTGTTATTTTAATAAAAACAAAAGAGTTAGAAGCAACTGGAATTTCTAACCTTAAAATAGAGAAAAAAAATAATACTGTTACTGATAAAAACGCACCAATGGTAATTGTTGATGGTAAAGTTACAGATAGAAAAACGTTAGATACTATAAGTCCTAATACTATTAAAAAGATGGAAGTTTTAAAAGGAGAAAAAGCAATAGAAAAATACAACTCACCAAATGGTGTCATTATAATTACTACTAAAAAAATGTAATAAATCTTTAGTTTTTGTGTAAAATCCCAATAAATAGAATTTCTATTTATTGGGATTTTATGTAATTAATAATTTACTTAGAAGATTTCCCTTCTACAATTACAACAATTTCTCCTTTTGGTGGTTTTGCTGTATAATGAGCCAAAACTTCGGTTGCAGTTCCTCTAATGGTTTCTTCGAACATTTTTGTTAATTCTCTACTTACAGAAACTTGTCTATCAGCTCCAAAATATTCTACAAAATGCCCAAGTGTTTTTACTAATTTATGTGGAGATTCGTAAAAAATCATCGTTCTTGTTTCTTCCGCTAATAATAAAAATCGAGTTAGTCTTCCTTTTTTTACAGGTAAAAAACCTTCGAACACAAACTTATCATTTGGCAACCCAGAATTTACCAAAGCAGGCACAAAAGCTGTTGCTCCAGGTAAACAATCTACCTCAATATTATTTTCTACACAAGCTCTGGTTAGTAAGAAACCAGGATCTGAAATTGCAGGTGTTCCGGCATCTGAAATTAAAGCGCAAGTTTCTCCGTTTTGTATTCTTTGCACAATTCCTTTTACAGATTTATGTTCATTATGCATGTGGTGACTGTGCATTTGTGTAGCAATCTCAAAGTGTTTTAAAAGTTTACCACTTGTACGCGTGTCTTCCGCTAAAATAAAATCTACTTCTTTTAGAATTCGTACTGCTCTAAAAGTCATATCTTCTAAATTACCTATTGGTGTTGGTACTAAATATAATTTACTCATCTTATTTTAGTTATCAGATATCAATTATCAGTAATCAAAAAAAAGATAACTGATAGTTGTTTTAATAAAATTGTATTTAGAAGTTTCTAATTCTTCTATACTACAAATTTACAAAGAATTGTACGGATTTTGCGTTACCGATTGCAGCAATTGTTTGAGCTCTTTTTTATTCTTTTTCTGAATAAAAAAAGCGAGTGCGGAAAGCGGGGCATTTCTGTTTAGAAATGAACGCCCAAAAAACTAATATTCAATAGAAAATGATTATTTTTGCAGCTTCAATTAATGATACTTCTGCCATTGAGAAAATGGTAGACACCAATATAAAAATAAAGAAATGTATAGAAGTCATTCTTGTGGCGAGTTAAACGCATCGCATATAAATACAGAAGTTACCTTAGCGGGTTGGGTACAAAAAAGCCGTGATAAAGGGTTTATGATTTGGGTAGATTTACGTGATAGATACGGAGTTACGCAATTAATGTTTGATGAAGAGCGTACGCCAAAGGAAATGATGGAGAAAGCAAAATCTCTTGGTAGAGAATTTGTGATTCAGGTTACAGGAACCGTTATTGAGCGTGAGTCTAAAAATGACAAAATGGCTACTGGTGCTGTAGAATTGTTGGTTTCTAAATTAGAAATCTTAAACGCATCTATTACGCCTCCTTTTACTATTGAAGATAAAACGGATGGTGGAGAAGATATCCGTATGAAATACAGATATTTAGACATTAGAAGAAATCCTGTTAAAGACAGTTTAATTTTCCGTCATAAAGTGGCAATGGAAGTTCGAAAATATCTTTCTGATGAAGACTTTATTGAAGTAGAAACGCCTTATTTAATAAAATCTACACCAGAAGGCGCAAGAGATTTTGTGGTGCCAAGTAGAATGAATGAAGGTCAGTTTTATGCGTTACCTCAATCTCCACAAACCTTTAAACAATTGTTGATGGTTGGTGGAATGGATAAATATTTTCAGATTGTAAAATGCTTTAGAGATGAAGATTTACGTGCAGACAGACAACCAGAATTTACCCAAATTGACTGTGAAATGGCATTTGTTGAGCAAGAGGATATTTTAAATATTTTTGAAGGATTAACGCGTCACTTACTAAAAGAAGTGAATAATGTTGAGGTGGAGAAATTCCCAAGAATGTTATATGACGATGCAATGAAATTGTATGGAAATGACAAACCAGATATCCGTTTTGGAATGGAGTTTGGCGAGTTAAACGCAGTTACGCAGCACAAAGATTTTGGTGTTTTTAATAGCGCAGAATTGGTAGTTGGTATTGCTGTACCTGGAGGAAACGCATACACAAGAAAAGAAATAGACAATATTATTAAGTGGGTTAAGCGTCCGCAAGTTGGTGCTTTAGGAATGATTTACGCACGTGTAAACGAAGATGGATCTTTTAAATCTTCTGTAGATAAATTCTACGACCAAGAAGATTTAGCGAAGTGGGCAGAAATTACCGGTGCAAAACCTGGTGATTTAATCTGTGTTTTATCTGGAGAAACTAATAAAGTAAGAGCACAATTATCTGCTTTGCGTATGGAATTAGCAGAACGTTTAGGTTTAAGAGATCCTAAAGTATTTGCTCCGCTTTGGGTAATTGACTTTCCTTTATTAGAGTTAGATGAAGAAACTGGGCATTACCATGCAATGCATCACCCGTTTACATCACCTAAACCTGGTCAGATGGAATTATTAGACACAGATCCTGGTGCTGTAAAAGCAAATGCGTACGATTTGGTGTTAAACGGAAATGAAATTGGAGGTGGTTCTATTAGAATTCACGACAAGCAAATGCAAGCAACTATGTTGAAGCATTTAGGTTTTTCTGAAGAAGATGCCAGAGCTCAATTTGGTTTCTTAATGGATGCTTTTGAATACGGAGCACCTCCTCACGGTGGATTGGCTTTTGGATTGGATAGATTGGTTGCTATTTTAGGCGGACAAGAAACCATTAGAGACTTTATTGCATTCCCAAAAAACAATTCTGGTAGAGATGTTATGATTGATGCACCTGCATTTATTGATGATGAACAACTGAAAGAGTTAAGCCTTCGCTTAAACATAAAAGCATAAAATTTTTAAATCCCGCTTCTGCGGGATTTTTTATTACTTTTAAATTATGAAAAAACTAACCACACTTTTACTCCTTTTTATTTCAATCACTTCTTTTTCGCAAGAAATTACTGGTGATGAATTGTTAGATAAAGCGATTCAATTTCATGATCCTAATGGAAATTGGGCTGCTTTTAATGGTGAATTATTTGTTACCATGGAAATTCCTGAAAAATCTCCAAGAAAAAGTGCTCTTAAAATTAATTTGCCTAAAGAATATTTTTCTGTAAAAGCAATTAGAGATACAATTACTACGGAATATACTGTAGACAAAGGTGTTGCTAGTTTTACTTTTAATGGTAATAGCAAGCCGTCTGAAGCAATTAAAAAGAAATTTAATTTGAATGCTGAACGCGCAAACATGTATAAAAACTATTATACATATTTGTTCGGTTTACCAATGAAGCTGAAGGATAAAGGCACAATTATTGATCAAAAAATAACAAAGAAAACATTTAAAGGGAAAGAATATTTGGTTTTAAAAGCTACATATTCCGCAGAAGTTGGTAAAGATACTTGGTACTTTTATTTTGATCCGACTACATATGCAATGGAAGTCTATCAGTTTTTTAAAGAAACAAAAGATAGCGGAGAATACATTTTACTTTCTGATTTAGAAACAATAAATGGTGTGAAAATGCCTAAAACCAGAGCATGGTATTATAATAAAGATAATGGCTACTTAGGAACCGATATCTTATCTTCACAAAAATAAATGAAATCCTTTACTTTATTCTAATCATAGAAAAAACATGTTGTTAAGTATGGAAATAGTATTACTCATTTTTATCATTATTTATCTACTAATTACAAACAAAAATATTAGTTCTAAATTGAAAGATTTACAGACTTCTGTTTTTCAATTAGATGATAAATTACGAGACTTACAGCAAAAACCAACTTCTAAAGAAGAAGTATTAAAAACTAAAAGCAAACCTGTTACTCAAAAAGAAACGGAGCCTTTAGAAAAAACAACACCAATTGTTGTAGCAAAAGAAGAACCTATTATTTTTGTTTCTGAAGTACCAGAAGTAGTAAAACCTATTTTGAATACTGATGCTAAGATTACACCAATAGTTACTGATAAAAAAGCAAATACTAGAGAAGAGAAAAAGAAAGAAAAAGCGATCCCTAAAAAATCTTGGATGGCATCTTTTAAAGAGAAAAATCCGGATTTAGAGAAATTTATAGGCGAGAATTTAATTAATAAAATAGGTGTTTTAATTCTTGTTTTAGGAATTAGCTTCTTTGTAAAGTTTGCTATTGATAAAGATTGGATTAACGAACCTGCAAGAGTAGGAATTGGCGTTTTATGTGGTTCTCTAATTATGATGATCGCACATAAATTAAAGAAAAATTATGCTTCCTTTAGTTCTGTTTTAGTAGCCGGAGCAATTAGTGTTCTTTACCTTACTATTTATATTGCCTTCCATGAATACCAATTATTTAGTCAGACCGTTGCTTTTTGTATTATGGCAGTAATTACGGCTTTTAGTGCCTTAGTTTCCGTTTCTTATAACAGACAAGAATTGGCTGTTTTATCTTTAATTGGTGGTTTTGCAGCTCCTTTTATGTTAAGTACGGGCGAAGGAAATTATGTGGTACTATTTAGTTATATCGTTATCTTAAACTTAGGTATTCTTGCGATCTCTTATTTTAAAAAGTGGAAAATAGCAACGATTGTAGATTTTGCTTTTACCTTTATTTTATTTGGTTCTTGGTGTTTCTTAAACATCCATAAAGACAGTTTCGAGCATAATGGCGCTTTAACTTTTGCTACCATTTTTTACTTTATTTTTAGTCTTACTATTGTTCTAAATAACTTAAAAAACAAAGGAGTATTTTCTAAAATTGAATACTTTATTTTAATAGCAAATACCTTTATTTTCTTTGGAATTGGAATGGTAATTCTAAAAGATTTAGATTCTAAGTTTACGGGATTGTTTACTTTATTATTGGCTGTTTACAATGTAGCTTATGCTACTATTTTATACAAAAAATTCGGACTCGATAAAAATGCCATTTATATTTTAATTGGTTTGGCATTAACATTTGTTACGTTAACCATTCCTATTCAATTTAACGGAAACCAAATTACTCTTTTCTGGGCAACAGAAGTAGTTTTATTGTTTTGGTTGTCTAAAAAATCTAAAATAGAATCATTTAAACTAGGTGCCATAATAGTGCAAGTTTTATCCATTATTAGTTTGCTACTAGATTGGGAATTGTACACGTATTCAGAAGAATTATCGGTAGTTTTTAATCCATTATTTATAGCTGGTTTTGTAGTTAGTATTTCTCTTATTTTAACCTATTGGCTACTAAAAAAAGAAGGAAATATGGTAACTAAATATTTCACTTTAAAAATAAATTTTTACAAAACCATTGTTTTAATCACCTTTGTTTTAGTTGCGTATTTTACAGGTGCTTTAGAAATTGATTATCAAGCTCATCAATTTTTAGAAAATAGAGCTTCTGCCCTATCTTTTCCCGTTGCATATCATTTTGTGTTTATAGCTCTCTTATTATTTTTTACAGAAAAGTTTAAGCAGAAAAACATAGAAAAAGCAGTCTTATTAATCAGTTGCATTTCAATTTTCGTTTATATAGGTAACTTCTACAAGCTGCCAACAGATGAAGTTACAGAAAACCTTGTACTTTCTATACATAGTAATTATGCTTTTTACTTACATTATATAGTTTTAGCATCTCTTATTTATTTTGGAGTTCAATTATTTAAAAAGACAAGTACGGTATTCAATATAAAACCAACGCGAAGTAAATGGTTGCCATGGCTTTTTGTTTTTGCAATTGTTTACACATTAAGTAACGAAGTTATGGTACATGGAGTTCATTTTTCTGATAATTCTTCAATTATTTCTGAGTTAAATGCACAAACAAATGATTACTCAAAATACGATATTATAGATGACAAAATAGATGCAGTACAAGACCAAATAATTAAAATTGGGTATCCTATTTTATGGGGAATTTTCTCCTTTATATTCTTAATTATCGGAATTAAGAAACAATGGAAAAACTTAAGAATTATTGCTCTTTCCTTATTAGGAATAACCATTATAAAACTATTTGCATACGATATTCAAAACGCTTCTGAAACAGGAAAAATAGTCGCCTTTATATTATTAGGTGTTTTAATCTTGATTATTTCGTTTGTGTATCAAAAAATAAAAAAATTAGTAAATGACAAAACTCAAGAAGATGAAGAAATATAGCTTTTTAATCGTTTTTTTTATCGGATTAACTTGTTTTAGTCAGAATTATAAAGGCTCTTTAAACAGTGTTGAGAAAGACGGTTTGCATAAAATAATGCTAACACCAGAAGTAAGATCTGCAAGTAAAAATAATTTTAATTTTATTAGAATAAAAGACAGTGCAAACAAAGAGGTTCCTTATGTTTTAAAATATCATTCAGATCAATTATTCTCTACATTTTCACCTATCAAAATTGTATCAAAAAAAAGAATTAAAGATTCTATTACTGCTGTTATTATAGAAAACAAAACAACTGAAAAATTAACAAATCTTTTTCTTCAGGTTGCGAATACAGATATTTCTAAAAAATATAACCTCTTTGGAAGTAATGATGCAAAAACATGGTTTGGAATTACATCTAACAACAGTCTAAACTTTAATAACGTTGCCAATAAATCATTCGTAGAAAAAAGGATAGACTTCCCAACAAATACTTATCAGTTCTTAAAAATAGCCTTTAACGACAAAAATTCTTTACCAATAAACATTTTGGGTATTGGTAAATACATCAACAACTATTTTTCTGAAACACCAATTACACTTACAGATTTTAGTCAGAAAATTACGCTTTTAAAAGACAGAAAAGTAACTCAGATTAAATTTACATCTAACAACTCTCATGAAATTAATAGTATTTCATTTGATATTAACACCGCTTTTTATCAACGTAATGCAAAACTAATTATAAATAAAGAACGTAAAATAAAGAAGAAAATAGAAACTTATCAGCAAGTAGTTTCTAACTTTCAGTTAAGTTCTAAAATAGAAAACACTTTTTTCTTAAATAATTTAAATGAAAAAGAATTTATTATAGAAATCGAAAACAAAGACAATCCTAGTTTAGAAATTACAAACATTACCTTATTACAAAAGCCTGTTTATATTATATCTGACTTAAAAAAGAAGGAACAATATCAACTAATAATAGATACTACCTTCTCTAAACCTTCTTATGATTTAGGTAATTTTATCTCAGAAAAAACATCAATTATAGAAGAAGAAGTATCCGTAAATAATTTTATTAAAACGAAAGCA
The DNA here is from genome assembly GCF_019278525.1 of Polaribacter sp. HaHaR_3_91. NCBI lineage: Bacteria > Pseudomonadati > Bacteroidota > Flavobacteriia > Flavobacteriales > Flavobacteriaceae > Polaribacter > Polaribacter sp. HaHaR_3_91. Next base: position 1,074,434 of record NZ_CP058986.1, on the reverse strand, counting down.
ACACCTGTAATTATAAAAGAGAAACCTTTTTGGGAAACAGCTGTTTTTATGTGGGTTTGTATTATTTTTGTAGGCGTTTTAATAACCTACTTTGCGTTAGACTTATTAAAAGATGTAAAGCATCAAGAAAAAAACTAATTTATAAATAATTTCTTATCGATAAAACAAGTGCCAACAACAAAAAACATTTACAGAAAAATATTAATTTGGAGATATAAATACATCTCTGAAAAGCAATTCATATACATACTTAGCATCCTTGTTGGTTTTTTAGCAGGTTTTGGAGCTGTTATTTTAAAAAATTTAACACATTTTTTTCAGCATCTTTTAGAAGGAAATTTGGTGAGAGATTATCACCATGCTTTTTACTTTCTTTTTCCGATTATTGGTTTAACAATTGTATATTTTATCATAAAATATGTTATTAGAAACAAAGTAAGTCACGGTATTCCTTCTACACTATATGCTATATCCAAAAGAAAAGGAATTATGAAGCGTTACCAAATGTTTGGTTCTATTTTAACTGCGCCAATTACCGTTGGTTTTGGTGGTTCTGTTGGACTAGAGGGACCAACTGTTGCAACAGGTGCGGCAATTAGCTCTAATGTTGCCAGGTTGTTTCATTTAAACCAAACTTCAAGAACCTTATTAATTGGTTGTGCATCTGCTGGTGCGCTTTCAGCCATATTTAAAGCACCAATTGCCGCTATTATTTTTGCCATAGAAGTGTTTAGTTTAGACTTAACAATTGCCTCTATGATGCCTTTACTTTTAGCGTCATTATCTGCAATTATAACCTCTCGTTTCTTTTTTGGGTCTGATGTTTTACTTCCGTTTGAAACAGAAGATATTTTTACCATAAACAACATTCCTTTTTACCTTATTTTAGCTACTGCAACTGGTTTAGCTTCTATCTATTTTACAGAGGTTTATGATAGAATTCAGAAACTTTTTGACAAAATAGACTCTCCAATAAAACGTTTATTAGTTGGTGGAATAGGTTTAGGAATTTTAATATTTTTTATTCCGCCTTTATATGGTGAGGGTTTTGAAGTTATTAATAATTTAATTGCAGGAAACCCACAAGAAGCTTTAAAAAATAACTTTATGAACTTAGATTTATCTAATGTTTGGGTTGTTATTATCTTATTATTTGGCTTAGTTTTATTTAAAGTGATTGCAAGTGCCTTAACTTTTGGAGCTGGTGGAGTTGGTGGTATTTTTGCACCTACTCTATTTATGGGAAGTCTTTTAGGAAATTGTGTTTCTAAAATAATTAATACCACTGGTTTATCTAATGTCTCTGAAAGTAATTTTACTTTGGTAGGAATGGCTGGTTTAATGGCCGGAGTACTACACGCTCCTTTAACTGCTATCTTTTTAATTGCAGAATTAACTGGTGGCTATGATCTTTTTATTCCGTTGATGCTAACCGCTACAATTTCTTACCTAATCGCTAAATATGTACATCCATATTCTGTCTACGCAATGCAGTTAGGTAGAAAAGGAGAATTAATTACACATAACAAAGACCATGCTGTCTTAACTTTAATGGATATTAATAGAGTTATTGAAAATAATTTTGTTCCTGTTTATTCAGATATGGATTTAGAAAGTATGGTTAAACAAGCAGTTGTAAAATCTAACAGAAATATTTTTCCTGTAATTAATAAGAAGAATAATAAACTAACAGGTATTATTTTACTAGACGATTTAAGACCAATTATGTTTGATCAAACCCTATATAAAACAATTTTTGCTAGAGATATTATGCAGCATCCTCCAGAAATAATTATCATAGGTCTTGATAAAATGACAGATATTATGAGGAAATTTAAAGAAAGTGGTGCTTGGAATTTACCGGTTGTTAAAGAAGGAAAATATATTGGTTTTATCTCTAAATCAAAATTATTAACGGCTTACAGAAATAAACTAATAGAAGTTACGTCATAAAACTATAGAAGAAAATGAGGCAAAATAGTTTTTCAACAAATATGAGAACAAAATCTAACAAAGAGCTAGAAACCATTCTCACTGAAAAAGATAAATATACAGAAGAAGCTTTACAAGCTGTTACATGGGAACTAGAGGATAGAAACATATTAGAAAAACCGACCATTGTTATAGAGGATACGCCTAAAGAAAACACTGTACCTGAAACACCTATTTCTAAAGAAAACACAGAAACTAATAAAAGTCCTTTTAAAGAATTAGAAGTGCCTGTTCTATATTCTAAAAATGCAATACTCGGTTTTACCATTTTCTTTTCTACCATATTTGGTGCTGTTTTATTAATGCAAAACTTAAAACAGATGAACAAACCTAAAGTAAGGAATCAAGTTCTTATTTTTGGTTTGGTATATACTCTTTGCTCTACGATACTTTTAAATTATCTACCGAAATCTATTTTCACAACTTTAATCTTGAATGTTATAGGCTACGCTGTGTTGACAGAATATTTCTGGAATACCCATTTAGGAAAATATTTAGTTCACCATAATAAACAAATATGGAAAATATTAGGTATTTCGATGCTAATTGTATTTGCTCTTATTTTCCTGCTTTTTTTAACTCAAAATTTAGAACAATAACTTAACCTCCGCTAAATTAAATTCAAAGAAGAATGAAAATAATATTAGCACCAGATAAATTTAAAAACACCTTAACAGGATTGGAATTTTGCAATATTGTTGAAAAAGTAATTTTAGAAGAATTCCCAAATACAGATATTCTTAAATTACCACTAGCAGATGGTGGTGATGGTACTATTGAAGTTGTAGAGTACTATCTAAAAGGACGTACCATAAACGTACAAATAAACAATCCTTTTTTTGAAATAATCAATGCAACCTATATATATTCTAAAGAGAACAATACTGCTTTTATTGAAATGGCAGAAGCATCTGGTGTTAAGCTACTAAAACCAACACAATTCGATTGTAAAAATGCCACTACCTTAGGTACAGGAGAAATGATTGTTGATGCCATTAATAAGGGGGCTAAAACTATTATTATAGGTATTGGAGGCAGTGCAACGAACGATTGTGGAATAGGAATGGCAACGGCTTTAGGCTATCAGATTTTAGATGAAAATAATAAAAAAGTAAAACCTATTGGCGCAAATTTATCTAATATAAAATCGATAGATATTACTAATGTTCATCCTAAATTAAGCGCTGTAGATTTTAAAATAGCTTGCGATGTTACCAATCCTTTATATGGCAAAAATGGTGCTGCTTATGTTTATGCAGCACAAAAAGGAGCATCAGAAACAGATATTGTAATGTTAGATAAAGGCTTACAAGATTTTTCTAAAATTCTAAATGCTGTTTTCACAATCGATGTTCAGTCTGTAAAAGGTGCTGGCGCCGCAGGCGGAATGGGAATTGCAACTCAATTATTCTTAAACGGAACTTTAGAACCTGGAATTCAGTTGATAAAAAATATTGCAAATTTTGATACTCAAATTGAAGGTGCAGATTGGATTATTACTGGTGAAGGAAAACTAGACACACAAACCATGTCTGGTAAAACAATTCAGGGCGTGTTGACTTCCGCAATAGCTAAAAAAATAAAAGTTGCTGCTTTTTGTGGCGCTATAGATTTAGACGAAAAACAACCAGAAGATTTCGGAATTAATTATACCGATGCTGTTCTGAATTACGCAAAAGATTTAGAAGATTCTATGAAAAATAGCGGAGAATACTTGGGTTTGTTATCAAGAAAATTCGCGCTAAAAAAACTTTAAAATACTAATTCCAAGGTTCTTCATTAGGTTCTAATTGCTTCTGACTTGGCATAATTCTTTTAGAGTCTTGTTCGGTTTCGCCTATTTTTAAACAAGAAAATAATAAGAAACAAATCGCTAAATCATTTTTATCTAAAAGCTGTAACTTAATACTGTCTTTAAAATCATTATCAGAAAAAGATTCATCAATTTCTGCAATTTTTTCTCCGTTTTTTAGAATAGATATTTTCTTTTTAAAATGAATATTAGTTTCATAAGTAACTTCATCAACATCTATAGAAAAGATTGTTTTTCTATTATTCTGAGAAATTAATTCGGCTAAAACATCTTGACTATTCTTTATGGTAAACACCATTTTCCATTTCCAAAATTGAAATTGTTTGGTAATCTTATAAATTATTTTATCGTCTGAATTAAAAACCTCAGAACCAAACTTCCCAAAATCCATAAACCACTTAGATGTGTATAATTTTTCTTCGGATGAAAAAACATCTAAAGTATTATTAAAGTGTTTTATTTTATATAAATGAGTGTTCATTGAATTACTTTTCTTTTAAAAAATTGACTACCAAATCTGGGAAATCTGTAAAAGCACCATCAATATCTGCTTCTATAAAGAGTGTTTCCATCATTTGGTCAAAGGTAGTGAACTCATCTAAAGAATCGGCTCTAAAAGTATAAGGATGCACTTTTAAACCTAATTTATGCGCATCAGAAACCAACGTGGTAAACTGCCACTTCTCTCCTACTTTTTTATCTAATATTTGCTTATACCAAGGACCAATTCCGTCTGCATACGTTGCAAAATGTGCTAATTGTTTTGTTTCTTCTTCAAATTCCATTAACTGAACCAAAAATAAGTCAGATTTTAATACTACACGAATTCTCTCTAACTCTGTTGCATCAAAACACTGTAGAATACAATTGTCCTTTTTTGTTTTGTAACCGTAATCAGCAAGTATTTCTAAAACAACCTCTGTTATTTTTCTTCCTTCTTTTTGATGAAATGCTGGATCTTTAATTTCTGGATAAATTCCGATATCCTTTCCGGTAGCTTTATTTAAACCTTGTATCAATTCTATTTCTTCTTCAAAAGAATGCAGTTTAAAATTCCCTTTTCCCTTCGGATAACGGTTTGGGTAAAACTGTTCGCCTGTTTCATGATTAAAACGCTCCGTTACTTTGAGCATTTGCAATTCATCAAAAGTAAAATCTATCACATAGAATCGATTGTCTTTTCTTTTCCTATCAGCAAATTTTACAGCAACATCCGTTACATCATCTAAATAAATATCATGAATTACAATAGGTACATTATCTTTACTCAACACCAAATCTTGCTCAATAAAATGAGGGGTCATAGCATACGCCATCGCTTTGGCCTCCATAGTATGTTCTGGTAAATAACCAGAAGCACCTCTGTGAGCAATCACTATTTTGGTATTCATATTCGTTTCTTTTTTATGTGAATTGCAAGAAAAAAGCAGCAACCCTATCAAAAATAATGAAATTGAGTTCATTTCTATAAAATATATCAATTAAAGATATAACTTTTGTAATTTTGCTATATGAAGTTAATGTTAAAAATAATGTTTGTCATCTTTTTAATTTGGATGGCAGCTGGAATGTACCTTATAAATACAGATCACGAAAAAGGACAAATTGTAATGGGTTTAGGTGTCTTTTACTTTTCTTTTCTATTTATGCCTTTCTTTATTTACTACAGATACAGAGACGGAAAATACAAGAAGTATATTTTAAATGATGAAAAATTAAAGGCTGCTTTTAAAGGTTTTGGAAAGGATTAATTAGTTCTCTTTTAAATAATTTTACCGCATACTATAATGAATGCGTTAAAAAACAAGACAGCATCAGTTTTCACACGAGCGAAACGCTCGCGTTAGCAAAAAACGAGCAAGACATAAATACTAGTGCGAGCGTCTCGCTAGTACCATAACAAGAAATTTCAAAAAAAATAAACAAAAAAATATCAGAGTTTACAAGAGTGGAAGATTATAATTATCATTTCAATTAATCTTCCTTTTTAAAATACATATACACAGGAAAATGGTCTGAAAAACCACCTTGGTACCAAGGACCTATATAAGTTCTAAACGGACTTCCTTTTAATTTTCCTTTAAAAATCTTCAACCATTTCTTATTAAATACTTCAGCATGCTTAAAGTAGACTTGTCCTTCTTTTTTGTCTAAAAAGTTCTTGGTAATAATTATCTGATCAAATAAATTCCATTTACCTTCATAGGTTAAAGAACCAATAGCATTTCTATCCAATATCTTTTCCATAGGATTGTAAAAATCATCAGTCACTAAATATTCTTTAATAGATTTGCTGGTTGGATCATCGTTAAAATCACCCATAATCAAAATTTTTGCATTATAATTTTTAGCTTGTATTCCTGCTATAATTGCTCTTGCTAATTTTGCGGCATCAATTCTTTTTGGTTCAGACTCTTCTATTCCTTCTCTTCTAGAAGGCCAATGATTTACTAAAACATGGACTAACTCCCCCTTTAAATTACCAGAAACCACTAAAATATCTCTAGTATAATCTCTCTTCCCTTCATCTCCTTCTAAATACAACGGAAAATGTTCTGAGTCTATTAATTCGAATACTTCTTTATTGTATAAAAGCGCTACATCAATCCCTCTATCATCCGGAGAATCATAATGTACAAAACCATAATGGTGCTTTTTTAAATCTTTAGAATTCACTAAATCTCTTACAACTTTGGCATTTTCTACCTCTACCAAACCAACAAGTGCAGGCACATCATATGATCTTTCTTTACCTAGTTGAGAAATTACAGAACCTAATTTTTTAATTTTATCCCTGTAACGTTTATTATTCCAGTGATTTTTACCATTGGCAGTAAAATCATCGTCAAAGGTTTTTGGATCATCTACCGTATCAAATAAATTTTCTACGTTGTAAAACCCGACAGTAAATATCTCTTTACTCCTTTTTGATGATGAAAAAAATAACCCCATTTATAATTGTTTTGATGATTGGTAAAAATATAAAAATAAAGCAGGGAAACTCTTAACTTAAACTATATGTTTTCTTAACACAAAACTATACTTACTTACCTTTTTCTCTTGTAATTTTGTATTGATTAAAATCTGAATTAATTATAAACCTAAAAAAACCATTGCTATAAGAAGAAAAAGTGTTGAATTTGAATTTGAATTATTTAATTAAAACTTCAAGTATCTTGAGGTTTTTTTTATGCATTTACAAACCAAATCTTTGTATTTTTGTAATCTATGATAGACGAACGCGAAGTTATTTCTGAAAAAGCCGTTTTAATCGGTATTATCTCTCAACAACAAAATGAAATTCAATCTACAGAATATTTAGATGAATTAGAATTTCTAACCCTGACTGCAGGTGGTGTTGCCGTAAAACGTTTTGTACAAAAAATGGAAAAACCCAATCCTAAAACATTTTTAGGTGTTGGTAAATTAGAAGAAGTTAGAGACTATATTGTTTCAAATCATATTGGTACTGCCATTTTTGATGATGAATTATCTCCAGCTCAAATACGTAATATTGAGAAAGTTTTAGATTGTAAAATCTTAGACAGAACAAACCTTATATTAGATATTTTTGCACAAAGAGCGCAAACAAGCTCTGCAAAAACACAAGTAGAATTGGCACAATGTCAATATTTATTACCTCGTTTAACAAGACTTTGGACACACCTTGACAAGCAAAAAGGGGGAATTGGAATGCGTGGACCTGGTGAAACTGAAATTGAAACAGATAGACGTATTATTCGTGATAAAATTTCTGTGTTACAAAAGAAATTGTTAACCATAGACAGACAAATGGCTGTGCAACGTAAAAACCGTGGAAAAATGGTTCGAGTTGCTTTGGTTGGTTACACCAATGTTGGTAAATCTACATTAATGAATGTGATTAGTAAAAGTGATGTTTTTGCTGAAAACAAATTATTTGCAACTCTAGATACTACTGTTAGAAAAGTGGTTATTAAGAACATTCCGTTTTTATTAACAGACACTGTTGGTTTTATTAGAAAACTACCTACACAATTGGTAGAATCTTTTAAATCTACGTTAGATGAAGTTAGAGAAGCAGATTTATTATTACATGTAGTAGATATTTCTCATCCAAATTTCGAAGATCATATAGCTTCAGTAAATTCTGTTTTGGCAGATATAAAATGTGCAGACAAACCTTCTGTAATGGTCTTTAATAAAATTGATGCCTATTCTCATGAAACTATTGATGAAGATGACATTGTAACAGAAAAAGGGAAAGAACATTATACATTACAAGATTGGAAAAAAACTTGGATGAATGATTATGATGTAGATTCTATTTTCATATCCGCTTTAAACAAAGATAATTTAGAAGACTTTAAAGAGAAAACATACGAAGAAGTAAAGAAAATCCATATTCAACGTTTTCCTTATAACGACTTTTTATATTATGAATATAAAGAACAAGAGTAAATTATTATGATTTGATAAAATAAACTTCAAAGAGATGAACAAAAGCTCCACCGAATTAGTAGACCATTTAGAAAAACACTACATACATAGAAGTAATTGGCTAAGAGCAGCTGTTTTAGGAGCAAATGATGGAATTTTATCTACCGCAAGTTTAGCTATTGGAGTTGCTGCTGCAAGCGAATTAAGAGAACCTGTAATTCTAGCTACTTTAGCAGGTTTGGTTGCAGGAGCTTTATCTATGGCAGCAGGAGAATATGTTTCTGTAAGTTCTCAAACAGATATTGAATCTGCAGATATTGAAAGGGAAAAAATAGAATTAGAAGAAATGCCAGAACTTGAGTTACAAATGTTGGCAAGAATCTATGAAAAGAGAGGTCTTAAAAAAGAAACAGCTTTAATTGTTGCTGAAGAATTAACTGAAAATGATGCGTTAGCAGCACATATTAGAGATGAATTAGGGATTAATGAAATTAGTCAGGCAAATCCTATTCAGGCTGCAGTAGCATCTGGAGCTGCTTTTACAATTGGCGGCCTACTTCCTTTTTTGGTAACTCTTTTTCTACCTTTAGAAAATCTGGAATACTATATTTACGCTTCTTCCATACTTTTTCTAATGACTCTAGGAGCATTAGCTGCCAAAGCAGGCGGTTCTAATATTAAAAAAGCAGTTTTAAGAATCACTTTTTGGGGTACAGCGGCTATGGGATTAACAGCCTTAGTTGGCTACTTATTTAATGTAAATATCTAAAAGGAATCCTATTATAAACTTTGTAAGCACAAGCTATTCCTTCTTTTTATCATCATTTATTCCCATTTTTTTTACTCGATTTTTCCAAGAATTTTTAGCATGAGCTTGTAAGTCTGCAACAGAGTCACTCTCATCCATTATCTCTAAACCTAATAAAGTTTCTATTACATCTTCTTGAGAAACAAGTCCGCTTACAGAACCATATTCATCTACAACCAACGCAATATGTTCTTTCTGGCGAATCAGTTTGTCAAATAAATCTGCAATCGATAAATCTCTATCTGTAATTATAATATTTCTTTTTATAGAAGATAAGGTCTCCGCTCCTTTTCCACTAATTATTGCTTCAAATAAATTATCTTTTAGAACATATCCTGTAATTTCATCTGGATTTTCAGCAAAAACAGGAATTCTAGAATAACGTAATTTTTTATGCTCATTATAAAAAGCTTCTATCGTTTGACTTTCATCTGCTATTTCTAAAACAGATCTTGGCGTCATTACATCATTTACTTTAATTCCTTTAAAACCTAATAAATTTCTAATAACCTTACCTTCGTTTTCTTGAAAAACACCATCTTTTTCTGCTATTTCTGTCATTACCAAAAAGCCTTCTCTACTTAAAACACTGCCATGTCCTTTGCCTCCAATTAATTTTGTAGTTAATTGTAAAACCCAGATAAAACCTGTCCATTTTAATGGGAAAATCATAATATTTAAAGCCTTGGTAGTAAAATTAGCTAACTGTCTCCAATAAGTCGCTCCAATTGTTTTAGGTATAATTTCTGATGCAACTAAAATTAAAATAGTCATTATTGTAGACACAACCCCCACCATAACATCTTCTGTTAATCTAATACCCAAAATAGTTTTAGCAGAAGTACCATACATTTCTGCATAGGCTACTTTTGCTTGTACACCAACTAAAATAGCTCCTACAGTATGTGCAACTGTATTAATTGTTAAGATTGCTATTAAAGGTTTGTCTACATCTTTCTTTAACGTTTCTAACTGTAGTGCATATTCAAGCCCTTCTTTCTTTTTTAGATTGATAAAAGTTGGAGTAATACTAAGTAAAACTGCCTCTAGAATAGAACACAAAAATGAAAAGAAAATAGAAACGGTAGCGAAAATTATTAATAATGTCATCAACAAAGGTTTAGAATGTAAAAGTAAGGAAAATAAAAAACCTCAAGAATTTCTTCTTGAGGTTTAAATAAAATATTATTTGATACTACTTAAAAAGCATAACTAAGACCAAGTAAATAGTAAGATTGTAATTTGTTATCTATATTGTCAAAAGTAGCTGTAGGCACAACAGCATTATCTAAAGCATTGTTTAAAGCTTCTTGTTTATTTTGACGTAAACCTAACTCAAAACCAACTCCAATTCCTTTCCAAATTGTATACCCAAAAGAGTTCGTAAATGTCCAGTTAGATAAATCTGATGTATCATAGCTTTGAAACATAGATAAATTAGACTTTACACTTAGTTTACCATATTTCTGTGTGTAGTCTGCTACAATTTTAGCACCTAAAGAAGATTCGAAAACGGTATCTCCACTACTAAAAACAAAATTGTAGTTTCCTGGATGTATAACAACCACTAAATTATTTGTAGGTGTCCATGTAGCACCAATACCTAAATCTAAATATCCTGGGTCGTTAAAGTTATCTATAATAGTTGTTCTATATTCTGCTAAACCAGAAAGTGCCCATTTTTTATTTAATCTCTTACCATATAAAGAGCTAATTGTAAATACATCTGTAGTAGCTTCAAAATCTTCATCTCCAGCAACTCCTTCTTCATCTAGTTTTACCCAACCTAAATTAACAGCAGCAGAGTTTCTCCAGAAAAAATCTTCTTTAATTAAATTAGCAAAACCATTTACTGTAATACCTATATTACCAGCAGTTGCTGTAGGTGTAGATTTAGAATACCAGTTATTAAAACCAGAAAAACTACCTCCAATTGTACCAAAAGCACCTTTTCTCCATCCTGGAAGTGCATCGATTTTTGATTGTAAAGCTTTTACTTCTCCTTGTAACTTAGCAATTTCAGCTTTTTTAGGAGCTTGTTCTTTTTTTAATTCTTCAGCTGTTTGTCCATTAATGGATAAACTAGTTAATACCAATAAAAATAAAATTGATAACTTCTTCATTTTTTTTTGTTTTTTTTAAAATTTGAGTGTGCAAAAATACACTTTTTCTTATTTAGACAATAAAAATATTAATAAGTCACTTTTTGATGAAATTTATAATTTAATCCCAAACCAAATAATTGTCTAAATTGCACTTTACTAGACGCATTATCATCTACGATAGCATGAAAAGTCATGTGCATTTTAATGTTATTATTTACTTTAAAACGAATATTTGTTTGGTTTTCTAAGTCTAAATTGTCTGGTTGATCTAAGTAATCTGAGTAGAGTGCAACAATGTTTTCCATTTCTACATTCTCCATTATCGTAAACTTAAAATATCCAGAGAGGTTAAAACCTAAACTAAAATTGGTATTATCTCCTTCTTCTACCCCAAATTGACCAGAAAACAAATCGCTAACCATTGTTAACCTAGCAGTAGCCGGAGCTATGTTTATATTTGAATTATCAGACTTTTTCCATAACATACCAGGACCTAAACTCAAATAAGCCGGTGAGAAAAAATCTGAAACAGGTACCGCAGGTTCTACTTTATAATTATAACCTCTAGAATATTGAGTTTTAAAATTAACAAATTGCGATAAAAACCAATTATTTCCCGATTTTATACCTAATAAAGAGTTTAATTCAAATCGATCATTTGTTTTACGATACCCTTTGGTATTTAAATGGCTTAATCCATACGCAGTTAAAATTCTCGTATCCCAGTTAACATTGTTTTTCTTGTAATTAAAATCATAATTTACATTTATATCACCTGCAATCATATTCTCTCCCCCTGAAACCCAATTAGAAAAGGAAGATTGATTAAAAACAAAACCAAACTTTCCATTAATTTTCCATTTAGGAATTGGTAAAGTATCTTTCTTCTTTTTTTGTGCATAAAAAGAAGTGGAAAAAAGAACTAATAAAAGAAGTAATAATCTTCTCATTGTAAATTATTTTTTAATTTTATATAAAGGTACTGTTGAGCAAGCTTCTCCAAACATAATAGACCTTGCTACAGGTTGTAATTTTTCTATTAAAAAGACATATGCAGAATCTGGAATTGGTTTATTTGCACACCCTTTTATAATAACTGGTGCATTTATAAATTCCTTAAGGTCTAAAAAACTAATTAATTCTTGATAAAGAACTGTTTCTAGCAATTCTAAATCCCCAATCACCACTTTATTTGCAAACGGAATTAATTCTGACGCAACTAACATAAAAGCCCAAGAAGGAATTATTGCATCTACAGAACAAGAAATAGCTACAAAACTATTTTTGTATTGAGACCAATCGTGGTTTTGTACCGATTCTCTGAAATCTTTTTCTTTTAAGATTAACTCTTGAAACAACCAATCTTTTACATCAAATACCACTCTTTTTCCTTCTGGATAGATTTCTTCTAAATCAAAGGTTTTAAGTTTACTATTTGTAACCCTATTTATAATTTCTTCTTGCATTATTAAAGTTTCAAAGTTGAAATTTCTCAATCGCTTAAAAAAGCTCATTTAGAAATGACATTGGTTGTTTTATTCTGAAAACTGTTACTGAGACTATTTTATAGCATTCCCAGTTCTAGTTTTGCTTCTTCACTCATCATATCTTGTGTCCAAGTAGGATCGAAAGTAATTTCTACTTCACAGCTTTTAATTTCCTCTAAAGTTTTCACTTTATCTTCAATCTCAACAGGCAAACTTTCTGCTACCGGACAATTAGGTGAGGTTAATGTCATTAATATTTTTGCATTATTATCTTCAGATACAAAAACGTCATAAATTAAACCTAATTCGTAAATATCTACTGGAATTTCTGGATCATAAATTGTTTTTAAAACATTTACAATTTTGTCACCTATTACTTCTAACTCTTTATCTGTCATTATATTTCATTTAACAATTAGTTTTCACCAATTGTATTTTTAATTTCCTAATTTAGTTTGTTGTGCAATGGCATACATTTTTATGTACTTAACCATAGAAACTAAACCATTTGCTCTTGTTGGTGATAAATGTTCTTTTAAACCGATTTCATCAATAAAATCTGTAGAAGCCCCTAAAATATCTACCGGTTTTTGGTTTGAATATACCCTCAATAACAATGCCACAATACCCTTGGTTAATATAGCATCACTATCCGCAGAAAACTTAATAATATCTCCCTCTAATTCAGAATATAACCAAACTTTAGACTGGCAACCTTTTATTAAATTTTCATCTAATTTATTCGTATCCTCAATAATTGGTAACGATTTACCTAACTCTATAATGTACTCATAGCGCTCCATCCAATCATCAAACATAGAAAACTCATCAATAATTTCTTCTTGTATTTCTTTGATAGTCATTTTTAAAACTTATTTTTGCACTTTTTAAAAAGCATTTTATAAAATGCAAAATTACGTATAAAATCTAAGAAATGAGTAAATTATTAGCAGTTGGTACAGTAGCTTTTGATGCAATTGAAACCCCTTTTGGGAAAACTGACAAAATATTAGGTGGATCTGGAACCTATGTAGGTCTAGCTGCAAGTCAATTTGGAGTAAAAACAGGCGTTGTTTCTGTAGTTGGAGGAGATTTCCCTGCATCCTACTTAGAAATGATGAATGATAAAGGAATTAATACCGATGGAATTGAGGTAGATAAAGAAGGTAAAACTTTTTTCTGGAGTGGTAAATATCACAATGATATGAACTCTAGAGATACTTTAATTACAGAATTAAATGTATTAGAGACTTTTACACCTGTTGTACCAGAAAATTTTAAAGATGCAGGTATTGTAATGTTAGGGAATTTACACCCGTTAACACAAGCATCTGTATTAGATCAAATGACAGAAAGACCAAAATTAGTAGTTTTAGATACTATGAATTTTTGGATGGACATTGCTTTAGATGATTTACATACAGTTTTAAAACGTGTAGATGTAGTAACTATTAATGATGAAGAAGCGCGTCAATTATCTGGAGAATATTCTTTAGTAAATGCAGCTAAAAAGATTCATGAAATGGGACCTAAATATGTGGTGATCAAAAAAGGAGAACATGGTGCTTTATTATTTAATGAAGGAAATATGTTTTATGCACCTGCATTACCTTTAGCAGAAGTTTTTGATCCTACAGGAGCTGGAGATACATTTGCTGGTGGTTTTTGTGGTTATTTAGCAAAAACAGAAGACATTTCTTTTAACAACATGAAAAATGCAATTATCTACGGTTCTAACCTAGCATCTTTCTGTGTAGAAAAATTTGGTACAGAGCGCATGGAAGTACTTACTGCAGAAGAAGTTAAAAAGCGATTACAAGCTTTTAAAGATTTAACACAATTTGATATTAAAATATCTTAATTTTAATCCGCGGTTTTTGCTGCGGATTTTTTTTTTACAACAACACAACAAAAAAACTATATATACCAATGAGTGATGCTATTAAACATGAATGTGGAATTGCACTTGTTAGATTAAAGAAACCGTTACAATTTTATAAAGACAAATACGGATCTGCTTTTTACGGAATTAATAAAATGTATTTATTAATGGAAAAACAGCACAATCGCGGACAAGATGGTGCAGGTTTTGCCAGCGTAAAATTTAATGTAGAACCAGGTACAAGATATATTAGTAGGGTGCGTTCAAACCAACCGCAACCCATACAAGATGTTTTTGCTCAAATTAACCAACGTTTAAATAATGTTTTAGAACAAAATCCTGATAAAAAAGACGACGTTGCTTGGCAAGAAGAAAACATGCCTTATGTTGGAAACTTATTTTTAGGACACGTACGTTATGGTACATTTGGTAAAAATAGTATAGAAAGTGTACACCCTTTTTTACGCCAAAGTAACTGGAAACATAAAAACTTAATAGTTGCTGGTAACTTTAACATGACTAATTCTAATCAAATACTTGAAGAATTAATTGAGTTAGGTCAGCACCCTAAAGAATTTACAGACACCGTAACTGTAATGGAAAAAATTGGTCATTTCTTAGAAGATGAAGTTGGCAAATTATACCAAGAAGCAAAGAAAAAAGGATTTAATAAAAGAGATGCCTCACCTTATATCGAAGAAAATCTAAAACTAAAAAAAGTATTAAAAAGATCTTCTAGAAACTGGGATGGTGGTTATGCTATGGCAGGTTTAGTTGGTCATGGAGATGCTTTTGTTTTAAGAGATCCAAACGGTATTAGACCTACTTATTTTTATGAAGATGAAGAAGTTGTAGTTGTCGCTTCAGAAAGACCAGTTATTCAAACTGTTTTTAATGTTAAGATAGAAGACGTTCAAGAATTAGAAAGAGGACATGCTTTAATTATTAAGAAAAGTGGTGTAACTTCAATTAAGAAAATTATAGAGCCTAGAGAAAACAAAGCTTGTTCTTTTGAGCGTA
The DNA here is from genome assembly GCF_019278525.1 of Polaribacter sp. HaHaR_3_91. Taxonomy (NCBI): domain Bacteria; kingdom Pseudomonadati; phylum Bacteroidota; class Flavobacteriia; order Flavobacteriales; family Flavobacteriaceae; genus Polaribacter; species Polaribacter sp. HaHaR_3_91. The sequence continues at coordinate 1,058,908 of NZ_CP058986.1, read as the reverse complement.
TCTATTTTTCTAGAGGAAGTGATGCTTCTATTTATAAAGAACGAAAAGATCTAGGAAAAATAGTGTTTCCAAAGATTTTAGAGTCTATTAATAGCGATATTTCTAACACCGTATTTTCTTTTATACCAAACACTGCAGAAACTTCTTTCTACGGAATGGTAGAAGCTGCTGAAGATTTATTAAACCAACAAAAAACAGCAAAAATTTTAGCTGGTGGAACAAAATTATCAGCACAAAAGGTTACAGAGATTTTATCTGAAAGACCTCGTTTTGAAAAAATAGCCATTAAGGATGCAAAATTAAGAACTTTTATTGCAGATGATAGCAGTAGAGATGATTTGGTAGAGCATGTTTATGATATTACATATGGTGTTGTAAAACCTACTGATAACCTTGTTATTATTGATGATAGTATTGTAAGGGGTACTACATTAAAGAAAAGTATTATTAGAATTTTAGATCGATTAAAACCTAAAAAAATAGTAGTAGTTTCTTCTGCTCCACAAATTAGATACCCAGATTGCTATGGTATTGATATGGCCAAAATTGATGATTTTATTGCTTTTAAAGCAGCTTTAGAATTGTTAAAAGATACAAATCAATATAATATTGTAGACGCTGTTTACAAAAAATGTAAAGAGCAGCAAGGTAAAGCAGATACTGAAATTGTAAATCACGTAAAAGAAATTTACAGTCCTTTTAAAGCTGAAGAAGTTTCTGCTAAAATTGCTGAAATGTTAAAAACAGTAGATATTAAGGCAGAAGTAGAAGTAATTTATCAATCTATAGAAGGCTTGCACAAAGCGTGTCCTGATAATCTTGGAGATTGGTACTTTACAGGAAACTACCCTACTCCTGGAGGACGTAGAGTTGTAAACCAAGCTTTTATTAATTTTTACGAAGGAAACGATAAAAGAGCGTATTAAGTATTACCAAAAATAATTTTTATAGCTAATATCTATAACAAAAGCTTACATTACTCATCTACAAAATAAATTGTAGATGAGTTTTTTTTTACAATAAAAAAGAAACGTTAACTATTAAAGACACTACTTCAATAGAACTTATTTAAAAAAATATTAAGATTAAACAACCAAAGGTGTTTCAACTCTATGATTTTTACCCCACCTACTTATTAAGAAGCTTTCTTTATTGCCCCCAACCTTTCCCTTTAACATATATTTAAGACTCAATACTTCAGCGTTTTCTTAATTTCGAAACCAATTCAAATAACACTTTAATGATGACAAAAAGATTACTTACTAAATTACTTTTAGTTGCTTTTGTTTTTGGTTTTACAACTCAAACAGAAGCCCAATTTTGGAAGAAAAAAAAGGACGAAACTCCTAAAGAAACTCCAAAAAAGAAACCCGAAAAGGGAGACATTCAGCCTTACGGAAAAGTGGTTACCAAAGACCATAAAACAGACGAAGGATTATTTAAAGTTCACACAAAAGGTAATTCTTATCTTTTCGAAATACCAGATTCTCTTTTAACAAGAGAAATGTTAATGGTAACAAGAATTGCAAAAACTGCAACCGGAATTGGTTTTGGTGGTGGAAAAACAAACACACAAGTATTACGTTGGGAAAGAAAGAACAAACAAATTCTATTAAGAATTGTTTCTCATGACATTGTTGCAGATACTATTTTACCGGTTCATAAAGCCGTTGTAAACTCTAACTTAGAGCCTATTCTATTTTCTTTTCCTATAAAAGCAATTAGTAAAGACTCTACAGCAACTGTTATAGATGCTACTCCTTTATTTACTTCAGATATAAAACCTTTAGGTTTTCCTGGTTTTTATAGAAAAGCGTTCGGTGTAACAAGAATGGATAATGACCGTTCATATATAGAAAGAGTTAGTAGTTACCCTAAAAACATAGAAACAAGACATGTAAAAACATATTTTGCAAGTAAAGCACCTTCTAATAGCTCTTTGGGGTCTATTACTTTAGAAATGAGTAACTCAATGGTTTTACTACCTAAAGTACCAATGAAACGTCGTTATTTTGATGAACGTGTAGGATGGTTTGCTAGAGGTCAAGTAGATTATGGTTTAGATGCTCAAAAAAGTAAAACAGTTAAATATTTAGATAGATATCGTTTAGAAGTAAAAGATGAAGATATCGAAAAATTTAAAAGAGGAGAATTAGTAGAGCCTAAAAAACAAATTGTTTATTATGTAGATAGCGCAACTCCAGAAGAATGGGTTCCTTATATTATACAAGGTGTAAATGATTGGCAAGTTGCTTTTGAAGCAGCAGGTTTTAAAAACGCTATTGTTGGTAAAAGAGCACCAACCAAAGAAGAAGACCCAGAATATAGTCCAGAAGATGTTCGTTATTCTGTAATTAGATATTTAGCATCACCAATTCCTAATGCGAACGGACCTCACGTAAGTGACCCAAGATCTGGAGAAATCTTAGAATCTGATATCAACTGGTATCATAATGTAATGACTTTATTACACAATTGGTTCTTTGTGCAAACTTCTGCAATTAACCCAGAAGCAAGAGGTAACAATTTCAAGACAAAAACTATGGGAGAATTAATCAAGTTTGTATCTTCTCATGAGTTAGGTCACACTTTAGGTTTACCTCATAACATGGGGAGTTCTGCTGCATATCCTGTAGATTCTTTACGTTCTGCTTCATTCACAAAAAAATACGGAACAGCACCTTCTATTATGGATTATGCTCGTTTTAACTATGTTGCACAACCAGAAGACAAAGGCGTTGCTTTAATGCCAAATATTGGTATTTATGACAAATATTCTATCTCTTGGGGATACAGACCTATTTTAGATACAGATGCTAAAGATGAAAAACCTATTCTTGATTCTTGGATTTTAAAACATGCTGGAGACCCAATGTACCGTTTTGGTCGCCAACAACGTGGTGTTATAGACCCAAGTTCTCAAACAGAAGACTTAGGTGACGATGCTGTAAAAGCAAGTAACTACGGAATTAAAAATTTAAAGAGAACTCTACTTAAATTAGAAGAGTGGACTAGCGAAGAAGGTGAAAACTATGATGATATGAATGCTATGTACGGTGAATTACTTACACAATTCTCTAGGTATATGGGACACGTTTCTTCTAACGTTGGTGGTATTTATGAAAACTATAAAACAACAGACCAAGAAGGAGCAGTTTATACTCATGTAGATAAAGCACGCCAAAAAGAATCTTTAGCATTTGTAATAGATCAATTATTTGAAACACCAACTTGGATGATAGATAAAGATCTTTTTTCTAAAGTACAATATACCGGTGCAGTAGATAAAATTAAATCTTTACAAGGAAGAACTTTAAGCGGGGTTTTAAGTACATCTAGAATGGCACGTATGATTGAGAACGAAACTTTAAACGGCTCTGATGCGTATACTTTAGTTTCTATGTTTTCTGATTTAAGAAAAGGTATCTGGACAGAACTTTATAATGGTAGAAGTATTGACACGTACAGAAGAAATTTACAAAAATTGCATATTGATGTTTTAAAATCTTTATTAGAATCTTCTTCTGCAAATATTTCTGATTTAAAATCTGTAGCAAGAGGTGAATTAAAACGTTTACAACGTGATGCAAAATCTGCTTCTAACAGAGGAAACACTTTAACTCGTTACCACTTACAGGATGTTGTAGATAGAATTGATACTATTTTAGATCCTAAATAATTTATTTAGAATTATATAATACTAAAAACCACGCCTCTAATTGGCGTGGTTTTTGACTTAAAAAACATAAAGTTTCTATTTTGAATCGAAAAAAAATCTCTTTTTTAGTTCTTATCATAATAACTATAAGCACAACTTTTTCTCAAGAAAAAATTTCTTGTAAAATAGTAGACGCTACTTCCGGAGCACCTATTGTTTATGCTACAGTTATGCTAAAAAATATAAATAGAGGTACACATGCAGACCTCAACGGAAATTTTGAAATACCAATAGAACAAAAAAATAAAGGAATAATTAGAATATCTTCTATCGGATATAAAACCAAAGAAGTAAAGCTCTCTCAATTAAAAACAAACAGTATTAATGTTATCTACTTATCAATAGCGAATAATCAACTCAATGAAATCGTTATTAAATCTTCAAAAAAGAAAAAAAGACAATTATTAGGCATTCAAATTGTTAAACAAGCTGTTCAAAATATTACAGAAAATTACCCAACAGAACCACATTCTTATATTGGTTATTATAGAGATTACCAACAACCTGTTGGTGATTCTTACCAAAAAAACAGACAATCTAAAGAAGAAATAAAATACTTAAATGTACATGAGGCAATAATAGAGTCTTTTGACGATGGTTTTAATAGTGATAAATTAGATAGTAAAAAAAATCAATCTTTATTATATAACTACAAAACAAATAAACAATTTATACAAGATCCTTCACTTACGGTTCCCTATGATAATAAAAAGAAAAAATATTCTGAAAGCGTATACATAACTCCTTTAGGAGGCAATGAGTTAAATATTTTAAATCTTACAAACACAATTAGAAACCATGATAAAATGTCATTTTCTTTTAGTAATGTTTTTGAAAAAGATTTTGTTAAAAACCATAAATTCAAAGTAAAACAAGTAATTTTTTCGGATAATACTCCAATCTATGAAATTTCATTTACCTCTATTATGGAAACAACAAATTATGATTATGCTGCATTTGGAACCATTTACATTTCTAAACAAGATTTTGCAATTCATAAACTCAATTATAACCTCTATTATAACAACAAGAAAAACCCACAATACTCAGTTACTATAGAATACATCCCTAAAAAGGATAAAATGTATTTAAATTACATCACTTTTAATAACTTCTTTGAAGCTTACAGCGGAGAATATTTTAAACTCATAAAAACCCATTACAATCCTAAACAAAAGAGTTTTAAAATGTATTTTAATAGATTGGTTGCACTTAACAGTATCCATAAAAGAAATTTTAAAATTTATTATAAAAATAAAAGATTAAAAGTTCTAGATATTATTCCTATTGAAGGAAGTTCGAGAGTATTTAATGTTGTTATTGACGAAAAGTCTTTTAATGAAGAAATCTTAAAAAAGGAAAATGTTAACCTAATTTATTCCCCTTTCTTTAAGTTCGATATTACAAATTTAAAAGACCTAAATGGTTTTGAGATTAACAAAAGACCTAGTTTAAAAATAAATCAATACAGAGAATTTTTTGTACAAGAAACTTTCGAACAGAAAGAACTCCCTATTCAGCAAAGTTTTATTGATAAAAATTCACCTTTATCAAAGTCATTAATAACACCTTTAGAATTAGAACACAACTATTGGTTAAATACTCCTTTAAAGTCTTCTAAAAACTAAGAAAAGTTCAATCCATTTTTTATTTTCTATCAAACGCATTAAAAAGTATTCTATATTTGCAGCACAATATTTTTTATGAGTCAGACACTTTTATCTTCTCCTTTACAAGGCTTTACAGATTACAAATTTAGAAATGCATTCAATCATTTTTTTGGTGGAATTGATACTTTTTATTCACCATACATCCGTTTAAACGGAAAACTAGTGATTAAAAATTCTTACAAAAAAGACATTGAACTCGAGAATAATACTGAGTTAGAAGTAATTCCTCAAATTATTACCAATGATGTAGAAGAATTTCTTTTTGTAGCTAAATATGTTAGAGAATTAGGCTACAAAGAATTAAACTGGAATTTAGGTTGCCCCTACCCGATGGTTACCAAACGCGGAATGGGCTCTGGACTAATTGCAAATCCTGAAAAGATAAATAGCATTCTTCATAAAATTCATAATGAATCTGATATTTTAGTTTCTATGAAAATGAGAATGGGCTATGATACTCCTGAAGAAATTTTAGAGGTTTTACCAGTTTTAGACAATTATCCTTTAAAAAACATTGCTATTCATGCAAGAATAGGAATACAATTGTACAAAGGTGGAACAGATTTAGATTCATTTCAAAAATGTGTAAACAATACAAAGCATAAATTGTATTACAATGGAGACGTTACCTCTGTTGCTGCTTATAAAAAACTTCAAGAACGTTTTCCATCTATAGATCATTGGATGATTGGTAGAGGACTAATTGCAGATCCTTTTTTACCAAGTATGATAAAAGCCGAAACTACAGAATACCCGAAAAATAGGTTCGATATTTTTAACGAATTTCACGATCGTATTTTTACTGAATATGATGCAGCGCTTTCCGGTCCTACTCCTATTAAAATGAAGATGCTTGGTTTCTGGGAATATTTTTCTCAAAGTTTTTCAAACCCTCAGAAAACCTATAAAAAAATTAAAAAGGCAGGTAATGTAAGAAACTACGAAATTGCTGTTAGAGAAATTTTTAAAGAGGCTAAAAACGGATAGGTAGCTAATAATATTTCTACCTTTTAATATTTTATCATAAAAAAAAGGCAACCTTACTGTAAAAGTAAGGTTGCCTTTTGAATTTATAGTACTAAAATATTGTTGAATTAATTTGCTGTTTCTGACTGATTCTCTTTGTTAAAATCGTTCACAACTGTTGCAATCACAGTATCTATTCTTTCTTGATTAATATCGTATTTAGGATTTAATCCTTTTTTCTCAGGAAAATTCTCAATAGTAACCGTTGTAGAAGGAAAAGCAAAATCTACACCTAACTCTTTCGCTAATTTTACAATAGCAATATGCAATCTGTGTTTAGAAGATTGCTCTACACCCCAAGCTAAACTCTTAAAATACACATTTACCATCACCAACAAAGCAGAGTCTCCAAAACCTGTAAACTCTACATTATAAGAATCCGAACGTGTTTCTGGATGTGCAATAATAATTTCTCTAAGGCCCTTAACAAAAGCCTCAATTAATTCTGGTGGCGTATCATAACGCAATCCTAAATTTGTATTGTATCTTCTAAATAAACGCAATCCTTTATTATTAATAACCAACTCAGACAATCTACTATTCGGAATTTGATAAATAGAAGTATCTGCAGCACGTACTTGTGTAGACCTAAATCCTACTCTTTCTACCGTACCCACAACTTCTCCTGCCTCAATCCAATCATCTATATGAAATGGTTTATCAAGAAATATCATAATAGTACCAATCAAGTTTTTTACAGTGTCTTGAGAAGCTAACGCAAATGCCAAACCACCAATAGTAGCACCCGCTATCATTGTTGTAGTATCTACACCAAAAAGAACTAATAATCTTAAAATACCAACTACAATAACCACACCTGTTAAAAAACTATGTAAAATAGGTACTAGTTGATCATCTAACCTTCCATGAGTTCTTTCTGTAAACTCACCATATATACGCATTACAACTTTTACTAATTTTAAAAAAACATAAATCCAGAAAATTGTTTCTGCTATATTTAAAGCCAAAAACACCCAAGTATTTGTGGTTAAACCAAATTGTAATGATGGAAAAGCTTTATCTATAAAACTTAATGCAACCAATAAACTTATTGGATGTGCCAATTTCTTAATTACCTTATTAACTTCTAAATTGGTATTCTTTGTAATTTGCTGTTGTAACTTTAATAAAATAAAAAATGCTATCCTTTTTACAATTAGGAAAATAATATAGGCTAAAATAAATAGTATTAACAATCCTATAATTTTCCACAATTCTATATTCAGTATCTTTTTATGACCAGAAAGAGGAATTATATTCTGTAATTTTTGAATGTACCACGGATATACCGATTTGTATAAACTTTCAATTTTGTTAATTGTTTCTGTTGAATAATACCAATTATCACCTATCTTTTCTACATAAATTTGTGGCATTCTTTCAGGAAATAATACGTATCTAAAATAAGAAGAATACCCAATTGTATCTTTATAATTAGCATTGGTAGGTACTCTGTTCATATCTACATACAAACCCTTACCGTCTAAAACTTGCTTTATTTTAATCGCTTTTTCAATAGCCTTCTCTTCGGAAAGACCTAAAATAGTTTTTGCTGCTTTTTTAGGTTCATAAGAATCCGATTGCAAAAAGTATAAATGTGTATAAACAGTAGCATGAGGAGTACTCATATCTACACGTATACTATCTTGAGCAGTTGTAAGAATTGGTAGTAATAAAAATAGCCACAATAATTTTTTCATATTTATTTCTTAAAAATACATTAAACAGAAATGCAAATTTAAACCTTTTCATTTTTTATGAGTCCAAGAAGCGTAATTAAAAATAACAAAACAAAAAAACAATGAAAAACATAGTAACTATTTTAGTACTTGTAATTGCTTTTACATTTACTGCGCAAGCGCAAAAAAAAGGAGGAAAACCTTCTACTGAAAAGATGTTGAAAAAAATGACAATAGATTTGAATTTAACTGCAGATCAGCAAAATGAGATTAAACCTTTATTAGAAGAACAGATGGCAGATAGACAAGCCTCTATGGAAAAAAGGAAAGCTCTACAAGATTCTGGAGAAAAACCTAGTAAAGAAGAACGCCAACAATTAAATGCAGAAAGAAAAGAAAAAGCTGCTGCTTTTAACACTAAAATGGAAAGTATTTTAGACAAAGAGCAATTTGCTAAATTTGAAGCAATGGCTAATGAGAAAAAAGGAAATACTGAAAAGAAAGGTAAAAAGAAAAAAAATTAAGAATAACTAGTTTTGGTTGATTAGGTTATTAAAAAACTCGGTTTCTTTATGGGCCGAGTTTTTACTTTTACAACACTAAACTAATGTTAAAGACTTGTTAAACAAAAATTTACATTAAACCTTTCTAGTTTTTATGGGTCAAAGAAGTATACATAAAAACATTAAAATTATAAAAATATGAAAAAATTAGCAAACATCTTAGTATTAGTATTTGCAGTAACATTTACTACACAAGCACAGAAAAAAAGAGGAGGAAATGGAGGAAGAGACTCTAAATTAACAGCAGAACAACACGCTACTTTAGCAGTTAAAAAAATGACATTGACTCTAGATTTATCTGAAAAACAACAAAACCAAATTAAGCCTATTTTAATGGCTAAAATGGCAGAAAGGCAAGCTGCAATGGCAGAAAGAAAAGCTGACAGAAAAGATAAAAAAAGACCAACGGCAGATGAAATGTTTGCAATGCAAAACAAACGATTAGATGACAAGATTGCAATGAAAAACCGTATGAAAGACATCTTAAGCAAAGAGCAATTTGACAAGTTTGAAAAAATGCATAAAAACAGAAGTAAAATGGCAATGCATAAAACAAAAGAAAAAAAAGGATCTAAAAGATCAAAGAGGTGATAGATCTTAAAAAATAAAAGTAAACTAGTTTTGGTTGATTAGTTGATTGAAAAAACCCGATTTCTTAATTGAAATCGGGTTTTTGTTTTTATAACGAATTGGTTTTGCGTTAGGGATAGAACGGTTTGTTTGAGCTCTTTTTTGTGTTTTCAAAAAAAGCGAGTAGAGAAAGCCCGACCTTGTGTAACTCCCAAATCTTATTCTTTAAACCAACTAGAATATTTTAAATAATTATTAGCTATTCTATCAATTTCACCAGAAATTAATTCTTGCGAAATATCTTTTACTTTTTTAGCCGGAACTCCTGCATAAATACTTCCGCTTTCTACTCGGGTATTCTTAGTAACTACTGCACCTGCAGCAATAATTGAATTAGATTCCACCACACAATCGTCCATAATAATAGCCCCCATACCTACCAAAACATTATCGTGAATTGTGCAACCGTGCACAATTGCATTATGCCCAATAGACACATTATTGCCAATTGTTGTAGGTGATTTTTGATACGTTGCATGGATTACCGCACCATCTTGAATATTGACTTTGTTACCAATTTTTATGAAATGTACATCGCCTCTTAGCACTGCGTTAAACCAAATACTACATTCCTTTCCTAGAGAAACTTCACCAACAATTGTCGCATTTTCTGCTACGTAACAATCTTCTGGTATTTGCGGATGATTTCCTCTTACTGCTTTTATAATTGCCATAATTTATAAATTTAAATTGTATTTTTTAGTATTATAACGTTGGATTACATCTAATTTCTCGGAGAAAACAGAAGTTATACTTCTATTGAAACCACCAAACCTTCATTACTTCTTACATTAAAAACGGTTTCATCTTCAAAAATTAAATACTGCCCTTTTATTCCCACTAAAGTCCCTGTATAAGTTGGTGTTTTAATCAGGTTTAAACTTTTTGGTTTTACAGGGTATTTTATCACCGGAAAATTGATATGTGTTTCAGAATTATTTTCAATAAAATATGCCTTTGCTTCTTCTGGGATAAACTCTTTTAATTTATCGCGCCAAGCTACCAAATCTACATCTTCAATATCATTTTTTAGCATTTTACGCCAATTGGTCTTATCTGCAACATACTCTTTTAAAGCAACCTCGGTAATTCCTGCTAAATAACGATTTGGGGCTTCTAGTATTTCAATTGCTTCATGTGCTCCTTGATCGATCCAACGGGTTGGAACTTGTTGTTTTCTTGTAACTCCAACTTTTACGTTGCTAGAATTTGCCAAGTATACAATATGTGGTTTTAATTGCATCGCTTGCTCGTAAGCCAAATCTCTATCTTCGATACCTAAATGTGCTTTACTTAATTCTGGTTTCATAATCCAATCTGCCGCACTCGGGATTTCGAAAAAACAAGACTTACAAAAACCTTGTCTATAAATTTTCTTTTCTAAATGACAATTTAAACATTCGTATGTTACAAAACGGATAGTTATCTCTTTATTTATTAACTGATTCATGTTTATAAAATCAGTTTTCATGTCTAAATAATACAGAATTTCAGCTGCATTTTCGGTCATCATTTTTTTTAAAACTCCTTGGTAAATCATCGCACAAATTTTGTATTTTTAAACTTCGGTTTTAAAACAATATTTGTTCTAAAATCATTCTAAACAAACTTACGAATTTCTATGGCTTTTCAAATTATCAATTCTATAATTTCTTGGTTTTTAAAGAAACGTAAACATCAAATAGAACTGTTTTTAAAATACCCCATTGATGTACAAGATGAATTACTTTTAAAACTTGTTCATACTGCTAAAAACACAAAATTTGGAAAAGAAAAGAACTTTGCTCAGATAAAAAATCATACAGATTTCACAAGAAATGTTCCTATTCAGAAATATGAAACTTTTGAACCTTTAATAGAAAGGTGTAGAAAAGGGGAACAAAATTTATTTTGGCCAACAGACATTAAATGGTTTGCAAAAAGTAGCGGAACCACCAACGCCAAAAGTAAATTTATTCCTGTTTCTGATGAAGCTTTAGAATATTGCCACATGAAAGCTGGTAAAGACATGTTGTGTTTATACATTAATAATAATGAAGATACTCAGCTTTTTACTGGAAAAGGATTACGCTTGGGCGGAAGTTCTGACGTGTACCAAGACAACAATTCTTATTTTGGAGATTTGTCTGCAATTATTATAGAAAACATGCCTTTTTGGGCAGATTTTAGCTCTGCTCCTAGTCAAGAAGTTGCTTTAATGAGCGATTGGGAAACAAAAATGGATGCTATTATTGATGAAACCATCGATGAAGATATTACAAGTTTAGCAGGTGTACCAAGTTGGATGTTAGTTTTGCTAAACCGAGTTTTAGAACGTTCTGGAAAAGATAATATTCTACAAGTTTGGCCAAACCTAGAAGTCTACTTTCACGGAGGCGTAAACTTTAATCCTTATAGAGAACAGTATAAAAAAATTATACCAAAAGATAGTTTTAAGTACTACGAAATTTACAATGCTTCAGAAGGTTTTTTTGCGATTCAAGATAGAAATAATTCCAAAGAATTGTTGTTAATGCTAGACTACGGAATTTTCTATGAGTTTATTCCGATGAGTGATTATAAAGGAGAAAATTCTAAAACGATTACACTTGCTGATGTAAAAAAAGACATCGATTACGCTTTAATTATTACTACAAACGGAGGTCTTTGGCGTTATTTGATTGGAGACACCATTCGTTTTACTTCTTTAGAACCATATAGAATTAAAATTACAGGTAGAACAAAACATTATATAAACGTTTTTGGTGAAGAATTAAATATAGAAAACGTAGAAGATGCTTTAAAATTAGCCTGCGAAAAAACAACTGCTACCATTGCAGATTATACTGTGGGCCCTATTTTTATGGAAGGTAAAGAAAAAGGTGGTCATGAATGGGTAATCGAGTTTACTAAAAAACCAGATTCTATGGGTTATTTTTCTGAAATTTTAGACAATGCATTAAAATCTATCAACTCAGATTATGAAGCTAAACGCTATTTAAACATCACTTTAATGGCGCCAAAAGTACACCAAGCAGAAGAAGGTTTATTCTACAAATGGCTAAAACAAAAGAACAAATTAGGAGGCCAACATAAAGTACCAAGATTATCTAATTCTAGAGATTTTGTAGATGAATTAATAGTGTTAATGAAATCTTAAAATTATTGTAATACCAACTTCATTAGGCATGATTATTGATAAATAACCTTGAGATTTATCAACACCAAAAACCTAGAAATGATTAAAAAAATTACTTTTATTTTTTTCCTTTTACTCTTAAACTATACTACAAGCTCTCAAATTCTTACAGTAATAAATAAAGAGACTAAAGAAACTTTAGAGCAAGTAACTATATTTAACAAACAAACCAATAATTATGTTACTACAAACGGAGAAGGACAAGCAGATATTAGTGATTTTATAAATGCGGAAACATTGGAAGTTCGGTTTCTTGGTTTTAAAACTAAAATTAAAAGTTACGAAGCTTTTAAACAAAATAACTTTCTAGTACACCTAACTCCTACAATATTAAGAATAGATGAAATTGTAATTTCTGCTACAAAATGGAAACAAAAAACATCTGATTTAGCTACTAAAGTTACTGTTATATCACCAAAGGCAATCGCATTAATGAACACACAAACGGCTGCAGACTTGCTTACCGTTTCTGGTAAAGTATTTATGCAGAAAAGCCAACAAGGAGGCGGAAGTCCGTTAATTAGAGGTTTTGCTACCAACAGATTGCTATATACCATTGATGGTGTTAGAATGAATAATGCCATTTTTAGAGCTGGTAATATTCAGAATGTAATTTCTTTAGATCCTTTTGCCATAGAAGAAACCGAAATCATTTTTGGTCCTGGTTCTGTTATTTACGGAAGTGATGCTATTGGTGCTGTAATGAGTTTTAAAACCTTATCACCAAGTTTGTCTTTAGATGATGAAACACTAATTACAGGAAATGCTTTAACACGATTCTCTTCTGCAAATGAAGAAAAAACCTATCATGCAGATTTTAATCTAGGCTATAAAAAATGGGCATTTGTTACTAGTTTAAGTTATAATGATTATGGCGACTTAAGAATGGGAAGCGATGGTCTGGAAGAATATTTAAGAAATGTATATGTTGAAAGACAGAACAATGAAGATATTGTAATTACCAATAAAGATCCAAAAATTCAGACTCCTTCGGGTTACACACAAACCAACTTGATGCAAAAAGTGAGATTTAAACCAAATGAAAAATGGAATTTTGAATATGGTTTTCACTTATCAGAAACCTCTAGTTACTCTAGATACGATAGACATTTAAGAACAAAAGACGGAAATCCTCGTTATGGAGAATGGAGCTACGGTCCACAAAAATGGATGATGAATAATTTTGAAATCAACAAGAAAGGAAGCAATTCATTTTATGATGATGTAACTTTAAGATTGACCTATCAAAAATTTGATGAAAGCAGAATTAGTAGAGATTTTAATGATAATGAAAGAGAAACAAGAACAGAACGAGTAGATGCCTACTCTACCAACTTAGATTTTTCTAAAAGCTTAAGTGCAAAAAGTAAATTATTTTACGGAACAGAATATGTTTATAATGATGTAAATTCTACAGGAGTAAACACAGATATTGATACCAATATTTCTCAAGCAGGACCTAGTAGATATCCAGATTCTAATTGGTCTTCTTTAGGGGTTTATGTTTCTAACCAATATAACCATTCTAAAAAATGGGTTTTACAATCTGGTTTGCGTTATAATTTTTACAGCTTAAACGCTACTTTCGATACTACTTTTTACCCTTTACCTTTTACAGAAGCCAATATAAATGACGGTGCTTTAACCGGTAGCTTAGGTTTGGTTTTTAGACCAAAAGAAGATTGGTTATTAAGTACAAATTTCTCTACCGCTTTTCGATCTCCTAATGTAGATGATGTTGGTAAAATTTTCGATTCTGAACCTGGATCTGTCGTAGTTCCTAACCCAGATTTAAAAGCTGAATATGCTTACAATACAGATGTTTCTGTAGCAAAAACCTTTGGTGATTATTTAAAGCTAGAAGTTACTGGATTTTACACCCATTTAAAAGACGCCATGGTAAAAAGAGACTATACTTTAAATGGTGAAACTGAAATGCTATATGATGGTGAGTTAAGTACAATACAAGCAATTCAAAATGCTGCCAATGCACATGTGTATGGTTTTCAGACAGGTTTTGAAGCAGAACTTGGTAGTGGAATTGGATTTTCATCAACAGTTAGTTATCAAAAAGGAGAAGAAGAATTAGATAATGGAGATAAAAGCCCTTCTAGACACGCTGCTCCTTGGTTTGGTTCTACACGCCTAACTTATAATGCGAGTAAATTAAAAGCGCAACTATATGCAGATTATAGTGGTTCTGTGGCTTATGAAGATTTACCTGACAGTGAAAAAGCAAAAGATTATATGTATGCAATTGATGCAAATGGAAATCCATATTCGCCATCTTACATTACGTTAAACTTAAAAACATCGTATAGATTTACAGATAATTTATTAATTTCTACAGGATTAGAAAACATTACAGACAAACGTTATAGACCGTATAGTTCTGGAATTGTTTCTCCAGGTAGAAACTTTGTAATTTCTTTAAAAGCGAATATTTAAAATAATTTTAAAGTCTGTTAACCTATATTTTACGTTCTACAACGTAATCTATCATGGCTAATAAAGAGTCTTTATATGGAGATGTAGGGAAATCTTCTAATATAGCTAAAGCTTTGTTTTTGTAATCATTCATCTTGGTGGTTGTATATTCTATACCACCTTTTTCTTTTACAAAAGCAATTACCTCTTTAACTCGTTTTTTATTTTTGTTGTGTTTTTTTACAGAATTAATCAACCAAGCTTTCTCCTTTTTAGAACAGTTATTTAAGGTATAGATTAAAGGCAAGGTCATCTTTTGTTCTTTAATATCGATACCTGTTGGCTTCCCAATATTTGCTTCTGTATAATCAAACAAATCATCTTTAATTTGAAACGCGATACCAATATACTCACCAAATTTTCGCATTTTTCTAACGCAATCTTGATTTGCACCGACAGAAGCAGCTCCAATACCACAACAAGCAGCAATTAATGTTGCTGTCTTTTTTCTGATGATATCAAAATATACTTCTTCTGTAATATCTAATTTTCTAGCTTTTTCTATCTGAAGTAGTTCACCTTCGCTCATTTCACGAACGGCAATAGAAATTAGTTTTAGCAAATCGAAATCTTCATTATCTATGGATAACAACAATCCTTTTGATAATAAAAAATCTCCAACCAAAACGGCAATTTTATTTTTCCAAAGTGCATTTACAGAGAAAAAACCACGTCTTCTATTACTTTCATCTACCACATCATCATGAACCAAAGTAGCGGTATGAATCAATTCTACTACAGAAGCACCTCTATAGGTTCTTTCATCGAAACCTCCATTAGAAACCATTTTTGCCACTAAAAAGACAAACATTGGTCGCATTTGTTTTCCTTTTCTACGAACAATATAATAGGTAATTCTGTTTAAAAGCGGAACTTTAGACAACATAGAATCCTTGAACTTTTCTTCAAAGAGTTCCATTTCATTTTTAATGGGAAGTTTAATAAGTTCTACTGGCTTCATTTGTACTAGATGAGTTTTTGAAAGTCAAAAATAGGGAAATTAATAAGATACTGAAACAAGTTCTGTACCGCTATTTTCTTTAAGATTTATTTGCTAATTGCCCACAAGCAGCATCAATATCCTTACCTCTACTTCTTCTAACATTTACAGTAATATCATTCATTTCTAAGTTAGAAATATAATTATTAATTACAGACGGACTTGCTTGTTGAAACTCTCCATCGTCAATAGGGTTGTATTCAATTAAATTGATTTTACAAGGCACTGCTTTACAAAAGGCAACCAAAGCCTTTATATCTTCTTTTCTATCGTTGATACCTCCCCAAACAATATACTCATACGTAATTGCTCTTCCTGTTTTTTCGTACCAATATTCTAAAGACTCTCTTAAATCTTTTAATGGAAAAGTAGCATTAAATGGCATTACCTTAGTTCTTATCTCATCGATTGCAGAGTGTAAAGAAACTGCTAAATTAAATTTAGCTTCTTCATCTGCCATCATTTTTATCATTTTTGGCACTCCAGATGTAGAAACAGTAATTCTTTTAGATGACATACCTAAACCTTCTGGAGATGTAATCATCTCTATAGATTTCATTACATTTTTATAGTTCATAAGAGGTTCTCCCATTCCCATAAAAACAATGTTTGTTAGTTTCTTATCATAATACAACCTACTTTGTTTGTCGATTACTACAACTTGATCGTAAATTTCATCTGGGTTTAGATTACGCATTCTTTTTAAACGTGATGTTGCACAGAATAAACAATCTAAACTACACCCAACCTGACTAGAAACACAGGCTGTTGTTCTTTTTTCTGTAGGAATTAAAACAGATTCCACAATTAAACCATCGTGTAATTTAATTCCGTTTTTTATAGTTCCGTCTTTACTTTTCTGCATAGAATCTACTTTGATATGATTAATAACAAAGTTTGCTTCTAACATTTCTCTAGTTTCTTTAGAGATGTTTGTCATGGCATCAAAAGTATGTAAAGACTTACTCCAAAGCCATTCATATACTTGATTTCCTCTAAAGGCTTTGTCGCCATTTTCTACAAAAAAATCGCGTAATTGTTCTTTAGTTAAGGCTCTTATGTCTTTCTTTTTAGTCAAGTTTTCTAGTTTTTAAAAATAGAGTTGCAAAAATACGCATATAATTTTAGCTTATTACTATAGTTTGCTAATTGGCTGCGTTAGCGATTGAAGTGGCATCCTTTTTTGTTTTTTTTTAACAAAAAAGATATAACGGAAAGCGCGACCTTTTTAGGGAACGCCCAAAAACAGAAAAACTGACAATTAAAATAACTGTCAGTTTTTAGTTTTAAATTCTTAACAGAATTATATGATTAACATAGCATCTCCGTACGTAGAGAATTTATATCCTTCTTTTATAGCTACTTTATATGCTTCCATAACAAAATCGTAACCACCAAAAGCAGCTGCTTGCATTAATAAGGTAGATTTTGGTGTGTGAAAATTAGTAATCATTGCAGTTGCAATACTAAAATCATGCGGAGGGAAAATAAATTTATTTGTCCAACCTGTATATCCGTTTAACTCACCTTTAGAAGAAACTGAAGATTCTATAGCTCTCATTACTGTAGTACCAACAGCACAAACTCTTCTTTTTTCTTTTTTAGCTTTGTTAATTTTAGTTGCCGTAGCATCTGAAATATCAATTTGCTCAGAATCCATTTTATGCTTCGATAAATCTTCTACTTCTACTGGGCTAAATGTACCTAAACCAACGTGTAATGTAGTTTCTGCAAACTCAACTCCTTTAATTTCTAAACGTTTCATTAAATGTTTAGAGAAGTGTAAACCAGCTGTTGGTGCTGCAACTGCTCCTTCATGTTTTGCGTAAATAGTTTGGTAACGCTCATCATCTAAAGGTTCTACTTCTCTACCTATAGCTTTAGGTAATGGAGTTTGACCTAATTCTAATAATTTTGCTCTAAATTCTTCGTAAGAACCGTCAAACAAAAAACGTAAAGTTCTTCCTCTTGATGTTGTGTTGTCTATTACCTCTGCTACTAAACTATCATCGTCTCCAAAAAATAATTTGTTTCCAATTCTAATTTTTCTTGCTGGATCTACTAAAACATCCCACAATCTATTTTCTGAATTTAGTTCTCTTAATAAGAAAACCTCTATTCTAGCACCTGTTTTTTCTTTATTACCATACATTCTTGCAGGAAAAACTTTGGTATTATTCAACATCATAACATCACCTTCATCAAAGTAATCTATTACATCTTTAAAAACCTTATGTTCTATGGTTTGTTCTTTCCTGTTTAATACCATTAAGCGAGACTCATCTCTATGTTCAGCAGGATACGTTGCTAACAATTCTTCTGGTAAATCAAATTCAAAATGCGATAATTTCATATATATATTTGCTTATAACGAGCGCAAAGATACGATATCGGGATAGGCGTTGTCAAGTGTTTGCCTAATTATTTACACTTTATCTATTTTAATGCCAATTTGTTGCATGTCATCCCAAAACTTTTGGTACGATTTTGTAACCACTTCAGCATTTAAAATTTTAATAGGAACTCTTAGCGCCAAAGGTGCAAATGCCATTGCCATTCTATGATCGTTATACGTTTTTATAGAAATATTAGGATTTATTGTCGCAGAAATTTCTAAATGCAAACTTTTATCGGTTACAGAAATTGTAGCTCCTAAATTGGTTAACTCGTCATTTAAAGCGACTAACCTATCTGTTTCTTTAATTTTTAAGGTATGTAAACCAGTTAAATTACACGCAATATTTTCTGCAAAACAAGTTACAACAATTGTTTGTGCAATATCTGGTGCATTTTTTAAGTCGATTTCTAAAGTTGATTTCTTTGTTTCTTTTACTTTTTTTAGGGTGATAAAATTATCACCGAAAATAGTTTCTACTCCAAAATGCTGATAGATTTCTGCCAAACAAGAATCTCCTTGTAAGCTTTCTTTTTTATAAGCTGATAAAGAAATTTCTGAACCTATTTCTGCCAAAGCAGCAATTGAGTAAAAATAACTTGCAGAAGACCAATCTGATTCTACCACAACTGTTTGTTTTTCCACAGATTTCTTAGGCAAAACTTTAATAAAGTTTCCTTCAAAATTAGTTTCAATACCTAATTGATTTAACAAACTTAAGGTCATATTAATATAAGGAACAGAGGTAATTTTACCTAGCAACTCTATTTCTAATCCGTTTTCTAATTTGGATGCAATTAGCAACATAGAAGAAATGTATTGACTACTTACATTTCCATTAATTTGCACTTTATCTGTTGTTATTTTAGAACCTTTAATTCTAATTGGTGGATAGCCAACTTTATCTTCATAAGAAATCGTTGCCCCTAAGTCTTTTAAAGCATTTACCAAGATTTCGATTGGTCTGTTTTGCATTCTCTCAGAACCTGTAAGAACAACCTCTCTACCTTCTTTAACTGCAAAATAAGATGTTAAAAAACGCATTGCTGTACCTGCATGACCAATATTTACAACTCCATCTTTTGTAGAAAGTGCATGTTGCATGTGTACTGAATCGTCTGAATCTGATAAATTTTCTATAGAAAGTTCTGGAAATAAATTTTGAAGAATCAGCAATCTATTCGATTCACTTTTAGAACCAGAGATTGTTATTTTCTCATTAATCTTTTTATTATCTACAACATTTAATAATATATCCATCTCTGTAAGTTCTATAAATTGGTTTTATTAACAAAGTGCCAAAGTTACCACTCAAAAGGCTTTTACCAAAGTTTCTTTGCTTTAAATAAATGTAAAAATTGTGTGCTTTTATTAAGAATTGATAGAGATATCGCTATTTAAATCCAATTCAATTGCATTTTCTAAATCTTCTAAATGCTGTTTTCTAACTTTTAACTTTGTTGCTGCATGTGCTTTTTTATTCAATTTAGAAAACATGCCTGCAACTTTTATTGTTGTTGGTAACAAATGGTCTGCAGAAACAATTAGATCTAAAAAACCAGCTTTTACAGCATCTTTTGGATTGTAAATTTCAGAATTATTTACACTTCTATTTAAATACACCTCAGACAATCTAGATTTGGCAATTGCAATACCTGCATTGTGCATGGTCATACCAATCATTACTTCATTTAATCCGATTTTAAAATCGCCTTCTATTCCAATTCGATAATCTGCAGAAAGCAATAAAAAAGCCCCTTTTGCAATAGCGTGACCAGAACAAGCAATAATAATTGGTTGCGGAAAAGACAACATTTTTAAAGACAATTTAGAACCTTTTGTTACCAATTCCTTAGCTGCTTCAGCCGATTTTGTCATCACTTTTAAATCGAACCCACCAGAAAAAATTCCGTTTTGTCCTGTAAGAACAACTACCTTATTTTCTGCTGATGCTTTGTCTAAACCAGCATTCAAACCTTCTATTACTTCATGAGATATCGCATTTGCTTTTCCGTTATTAATCGTAATTAAATCGTAATTTTCTTCAGGTTGATAGGTAACAAATTTGTTCATTATTTTTATATTTTAAAACAAGTTACAATATAATCTAAAATTACAACATCAACAATTCGTCCTTCCATATTCATTTTATTTGGGCGTTACCTAAAGGTCGGGTTTTACGCTACAATCTTTTTATTCGTACCTCAAAAAAAGGATTTCTACTGCACCCCCTAACGCAACCTACTTGCTAACAATTTATAATTGAAGATTTATTAGTTATTATTTGTTTATTTTTGCCCAAAAGGAAAGAATTTAAAACTCCTTTTATATACAGAGGTTTAAAAACACATGGATAAAATTAAAAAGTTTTTTCTTCAATTTCAACAAAGTTTCTCTTTCGTTTTTCTATTAAAATGGACTTTTATTTGCTTACTTATTGGCGCATTAACGGGTAGTACTTCTGCTGTTTTTTTATGGACTTTAGAATGGGCTACAAATTATAGAGAAGCAAACCAATGGATTATTTGGCTGTTACCTGTGGCGGGTTTTGTAATTGGTTTATCCTATCATTATTATGGAGAGAGTGTTGTAAAAGGAAACAATTTATTATTAGAAGAGTTCCACAATCCTAAAAAAGTAATTCCTTTTAAAATGGCTCCTTTAGTCTTTTTAGGCACTATTCTTACGCATTTGTTTGGAGGTTCTGCAGGACGTGAGGGAACTGCTGTGCAAGTTGGTGGTGCTATTGCAGATCAGTTTACAAAACTTTTTAAATTAAATAACTTAGACAGAAAAATTATATTAATTGCAGGTATTAGCGCAGGTTTTGCTTCTGTTTTTGGAACACCTTTAGCTGGTGCAATTTTTGCTCTTGAAGTAATGGTAATCGGTAGAATTAAGTTTGATGCAATCATTCCGAGTTTTCTTGCGGCTGTTTTTGCAACCTACTTTTGCGATGTTTGGCAAATTTCTCATCACACACATTACACCATTTCTACCATTACAGCATTAACGCCAACGAGTATTTTATGGGCTTTGCTAGCAGGTATTATTTTTGGATTGGCAAGTATGCTATTTTCTAAATCTACACACTTTTGGGGTGTACTCTTTAAAAAACAAGTTAAATATGCGCCATTTCGACCTGTAATTGGTGGTATCGTTATAGCCGTAATTGTATATCTTATGGGAACGACAAAATACATAGGACTTGGTGTACCCACTATTGTAGATGCTTTTAATATCGATTTAAATTCTTATGATTTTATCTTAAAAATCTTATTCACTTCTTTTACTTTGGGAGCAGGATTTAAAGGAGGAGAAGTAACTCCTTTATTTTACATTGGTGCAACTTTGGGTAACGCCTTGGTGTGGTTTATTCCTTTGCCAATGGGTTTATTAGCAGGTATGGGATTTGTGGCTGTTTTTGCAGGAGCAACAAATACACCAATTGCTTGTACCATTATGGGAATTGAATTATTTGGTATTGAATCTGGTGTTTTTATTGCCTTGGCTTGTATTACTTCTTATTTATTTTCTGGGCATACTGGTATTTATACTGCTCAGGTTATTGGAAGTCCAAAACACTTATTTTCTAAAATTGAAAGAGGATTAACACTTACTGAAATTGATAATCAACACAGTAAAAGTTAATCCTTTGAATATTTAGTTATTCTATAATTCTATTTCATCAACATCTACCCAATTTTTCTTTTCTACAACAGTTCCTTTATCTAAAATAACAACACCCGGATTTCCTCTAATAATAGTTTTAAGGGTTGTTTCATCACAGAATAAAAAGTCGAAAGGCAAGTCATACTTTTCTTTTGCAAGAATTAAATCATCAGAAAAAGAAGCCGAAACTCCATAAACTGTATATCCTTTTGCTTTCGCTTTTGTTGCAATGTCTTTAATTGCCGGAAAACCGTTTTCATCAGCTTTGTCTAAGTTATAAACAATTACTAACATTACTTTTTCCTTCTTTAATAATTCTGGAGCTAAATCTGCTTGTTCATCCTCTAACATAAAATCATGTACTGGCGGAATACTACCATCTTTAGGATACACCATTCCTTCCGGAATATTCTTACCAATTGCATACGCTCTAAAATCTATAATAGGTAAATGTGTTAACACATGTTGCACAATAAATAAAAATGCTGCCAATGATAAAAACGTAATTACCTTCGGAATTTTACCTCCAAAAATAGGCTTCACATGTTTTACACCTAATACTAAAACTAACACTAGTGCTATTAAAATAACGTTTTTATAGAAAGTTCCCCAAGTAGATAATTTTACAGCATCTCCAAAACAACCGCAATCGGTTACTTTATCATAATATGCAGAATACCAAGTTAAAAACAAGAAAACAAGTGTTAGTAAAAACAAACTCCAAACAGTTAATTTAGATTTGTAACCAATCAAAACCATGACTCCCAGTAATATTTCTGCTACAATTAATACAATTGAAAAAGGCAATGCATACGGAATTAAAAACTCCATATTTAATACACTTTCCGAAAAATACTCTTCAAATTTATATTGAGAACCTATTGGGTCTACCAATTTTACAAAGCCAGAAAATATGAATAAGGCTCCTACTATAATTCTTGCTAATTGTACTAATATTTTCATTTATTCTATTTTTAACTTTTCTATAAAAATTATTTTATTTTTAATTTCTTGTTCCTACAAACAGATTGCTTCGTTCCTCGCAATGACGGAAACGCTGTTGCTTTCTGTCTTTGTAACTTCTAAAATTTGAAATTAAAACTTATTCCGCCAAATGAATCATTGCAAAAATGGCATAATTAATCATGTCTTGGTAATTGGCATCAATTCCTTCAGAAACCAATGTTTCCCCCTTATTATCTTCTATTTGCTTAACGCGTAATAATTTTTGTAAAATTAAATCTGTTAAACTAGAAACACGCATATCTCTCCAAGCTTCACCGTAATCATGATTTTTATTCATCATTAATTCTTTAGTAATTTTAGCATGTTTGTCATACAAAACAGTTGCTTGTTCAGTATTCAAATCTGGGTTTGCTACCACGCCATTTTCTAACTGAATTAACGCCATTATAGAATAATTGATGATTCCAATAAACTCAGACTTTTCTCCTTCATCCACTTTTCTAACGTCATTCTCTTGTAATTGACGAATTCTTTGTGCCTTAATAAATATTTGATCGGTTAACGATGGTAAACGTAAAATTCGCCATGCAGAACCATAATCACTCATTTTTTTTATAAATAAACTTCTGCATTCTTCAATTACAGCATCATATTGTTTAGATGTATCTTGCATTCTATCTTGTTAAAAAGTATTTGTTCAAAAATACTAAATACTAGATGCTTTTCATTTATTTTTACGAAAGAATTTTAAAACTCATAAAATTGAAAAAAGTTGTTGTTTTTTGTGGCTCAAGCTTAGGTTTTAATCCTATTTATAAAGAAGCTGCTGTAGCATTAGGAAATCATTTTGTAACTCACAAAATTGGTTTAGTTTATGGTGGTGGTAAAATAGGGATGATGGGCACTCTTGCCGATACAATTCTAGCACATAATGGCGAAGTTATTGGTGTAATTCCTCAATTATTAGAAAAAGAAGAAGTTGTACATGCTGGTGTAGAAGAAATGATTGTGTGTAAAACAATGAGCGAGCGTAAAGTAATTATGAGCCAATTAGTAGATGGTTATATTACACTTCCTGGAGGTTTTGGAACCTTAGATGAATTGTTTGAAGCACTTACTCTAGGTCAACTTTTTATTGAGCAAAAACCGGTAGGACTTTTAAATATTAACGGCTTTTTTGATGCTGTATTATTGCAATTAGACAAAATGATTGAAGAAGGTTTCTTAAAACAAACCAATAGAGATATGCTAATTGTTGGCACTTCTGTAGAAGATTTAATGCAAAAAATGAATGCCTACAAAGTTCCAAACATTACAGGCGTAATTAATAAAGTAGTAAGTTAGAATGACCATAAATTGCAAAGGTACTTTAGTCGATTTAGCATCACCAAAAGTGATGGGAATATTAAACATTACTCCCGATTCTTTTTTTGACGGCGGTAAATATAAAAATGAATCAGACATTCTTTCTCAAGTAGAAAAAATGCTTTTAGATGGCGCAACATTTATAGATGTTGGTGCTTATTCTTCCAGACCTGGTGCAAAACATATTTCAGAAGAAGAAGAGTTGCAAAGAATTGTGCCTGTTATCAATTTATTGGAGCAAAACTTCCCTGAAATTATTATTTCTGTAGATACTTTTAGAAGTAAAGTTGCGCAAGAAACTATCAATGCTGGAGCTGCAATTATAAACGATATTTCTGGCGGACAAATGGACAATAATATGTTTACAACCGTTGCCAACTTACAAGTTCCTTATATTTTAATGCATATGTTAGGTACTCCACAAAACATGCAGAAAAATCCCGTTTATACGGATGTAACTCAAGAAATTATTTCTTTTTTCGCTGCACAAATACACAAATTACATCAACTAAAGTTAAACGATATTATTATTGACGTTGGTTTTGGTTTTGGAAAAACCAATGTTCATAATTTTGAAATCTTAAAGAATTTATCACTTTTTAAAAGTTTAGACACACCTATTTTAGCCGGAATTTCCCGTAAATCCATGCTGTATAAAACCTTAGATATTTCTGCTCAAGAAGCTTTAAATGCTACTACTTCTGCAAACACAATTGCGCTGTTAAATGGCGCAAATATTTTACGTGTTCACGATGTTAAAGAAGCTGTAGAAGCTGTAAAAATTGTAAATCAAATCTCTTTTTAGAAGCTATTTCCTGCTTTCTGCTATATCTTTTTTACTTCTGTTCTCGATACATTTTTTCTTCCTACGTCAAAAAAACACTCGAACTGACAGTAAAAAAGGATGCCGCTTCAATCAGGGCTAAACTTGTTTGCAAAATTTTGCCATTTCGAAATGAGCGCTTTTTAGAGATTGAGAAATCTCAGATTGCTTCGTCATACTTCCTCGCAATGACAATACTAAAATATTTGGCATTCTTTTTGTTAAAGAAATGTTAACTTCAAATAACTACCTAGTCAAACTTTAAAATAGCTTCCGATTATTTTAATCGAGAAGAAATCATTTTATAAACTTTAAAAACTAGGAATTATGAGTAGAAAAGAGTCTCCAGAAATTAATGCTGGTTCGATGGCAGACATTGCATTTTTATTATTAATCTTTTTTTTGGTAACCACAACGATGAGTGTTGATGCCGGAATTTCCAAAAAAATCCCACAAAAACAAGAAAACCCCACAGATATTGACATCAATGAAAGAAATATCCTTGAGGTAAACATCAACAAAAACAATAAACTATTTGTAGATGGAAAAACGATTGAATTAAAGGAACTGAAACAGATTGCGATCAACTTTATAGACAATGGTGGTGGTTTAGACATTAACAAAAATAGTTGTAATTGGTGTAATGGAAGCAAAAACCCATCCTCTTCAGACCATCCCACAAAAGCAATTATAGCTATAAAAACAGATCGATTAACTACTTATGAAACCTATATTTCTACGTTAGATATTTTAAATTCTGCCTATACACATTTACGAAACAAACTGTCTGTAAAATTATACAATCAGAATTATGTGAGTTTGTTAGATACCTATAAAAATTCTAATAATAGCGATAAAAACATTCAAGAAAAAATAAAATTAATCCGAGAAAAATACCCATTATTAGTATCAGACATAGAATTTGATAATTGATATTGCTGTCAGCAAATTTATTAGTAATTTAGCCTAAAATCAGTCAATTTTCATGTTCGATTTTATTGAATTTTCTTTACTAGATGCTTTAGACATTGTATTAGTTGCCACACTACTCTATTACATTTACAAGCTATTAAAAGGTACAGTTGCTATTAATATTGTAATTGGAATTGCTTTTATTTTCTTAATTTGGAAAATAACACAAGCTCTAAAAATGGAAATGCTGAGTGGTATTTTGGGTTATCTACTTTCTGGTGGTGTTATTGCATTAATCATTGTTTTTCAGCAAGAAATAAGAAAATTCTTATTAATGATTGGTACGACAAATTTCACCAATAAACGAAGTTTTTTAAAACAGCTAAAATTTTTACATACAGAAATAGGTACTGAAATTGATACAGAAATAATTTTAGATGCATGTAAAAACATGGCTAAAACTAAAACTGGTGCTCTAATTGTTATTGAACGTACCAATGCTTTAGATTTTTTAATAAATACAGGAGATAGTATGAATGCTTTGGTAAATGTGGCTATTTTAGAAAGTGTATTCTATAAAAATAGTCCGTTACATGATGGTGCTTTAATTATTAGAGACAATTATATTGTGGCAACAAGAGTTATTTTACCTGTTTCCGACAGTACTAAAATCCCTTCTAGATTTGGATTAAGACATAGAGCAGCAATTGGTGTTTCAGAAAAAACAGATGCAGTTTGTTTATTAGTATCAGAAGAAACTGGGGAAATTTCTTACATTAAAGACGGTGGGTTCGAGTTGTATTCTGATTTTAACGAACTGGATGAAAAACTAAAAAAAGATTTAATGTAAACTCATTAAACATTAGAAAAATACATAAAAAAAGGTTCTCTAAATTGAGAACCTTTTTCCATTTATAATAATTATTTTTCTAGTTAGCTGCTGCCATTTTTGATTGAATAGAAGATAATACACTTTTGTATTTAGCTAATTCACTAGCATCTAATTTAGAAGCTAATTCTTTTCCTTTTGCTAATAAAGCAGCTCCTTTAGGTGCTAATGCAGAAATCTTTGTTAAACTACCATCAGCAGCAATATAATCTTTTGCATAAGCAGCATATTTAGTTAAATTTTCTGTTACAGCTTCATTAGAGAAACTAGGAATAGTAACTCCTGATAATGCAGAATCTTTTGCTCCAGAAACAGTTTCTTTAACTCCTTCTACAGCACTTTCAGCACCTTCAACAACAGCATTTGCAGCATCAGTTGCTCCTTCTACAACTGTAGTAGCAGCATCTTTTGCACCATCAACAACAGTGTTTGTTGCGTCAGTAGCTCCTTCTACAACAGCACCTGCTGCTTCTTTTGCCTCATTTGCTACTGTACCAGCAGCTTCTGTTGTAGCGTCTGCAGCTTTACCAGCTGTTTCTACTGTTGCATCCTTTAAATCTGATGCTCCTTTTTTTGCTTCTTTACAAGACGTTGCTAATAAAGAACCTGCAATTAATACAGATAATACGATTTTTTTCATTTTTTTGATTTGTTTGTTTGAACTACAAATGTAAATCAAAAAAAATGATTTTAAGAAGCTTTCTGTATGCTAAATTGCTTGTCATATAGGTTTTTATAATATCCTTTCTCCTTCTCTAACAGCTCATTATGAGTTCCTTCTTCCACAATTAACCCATTATCCATAACAATAATTTTATCCGCTTGCTTTATGGTTGCTAATCGATGTGCAATTACAATTGAAGTCCTACCTTTTGTGATGGTTTCAGTTGCATATTGAATCATTTGCTCTGCATGAGAATCAACAGAAGAAGTAGCTTCATCTAAAATTAAAATACTAGGCTTACTTACATAAGCACGTAAAAAAGCAATTAATTGTCGCTGACCTGAAGATAACATAGCACCACGTTCTTTTACATTGTATTGATAACCTCCTGGAAGTGTCATAATAAAATCATGAATTCCAATTTGTTTAGCCGCTTTTTCTACTTCTTCTAAGGTTATATTTTTATCTTTTAGAGTTATATTATTCATAATTGAATCTGAAAACAAGAATACATCTTGCAAAACGATAGCAACTTGATTTCTTAAACTGTCTAATGTATATTGATCTATAGAAACATCATCAACACAAATAGTACCACTATCTATTTCATAAAAACGGTTTATTAAGTTGATGATAGTAGATTTCCCTGCTCCTGTTGCTCCAACAATAGCTACTGTCTGTCCACTTTTCACATCCAAAGAAATTCCTTTTAATACTTCCTCTCCTTTTATATAACTGAATCTAACATCTTTTAAATTGATATTTCCTTTCAAGTTTCCAGCTGTAATTGTTCCGTTTTTAACAATACTACTATGGGTGTCTAAAACCTTAAAGACACGTTCTCCAGAAACAATTCCCATTTGTAACTGGTTAAATTTATCTGCAATTTGACGTAAAGGCCTAAATAACATTTGCGCCATTTGCACAAAAGCCATCACAGTACCAGGACCTGGCACAGCACCTCCAATAATTTGTTTACTTCCAAACCAAACAATTAAACCAATACCAATAGATGATAAAATTTCTGCAATAGGAAAGAAAATTGAAAAGTACCAAATAGTTTTTACGTATGCTTCTTTATGTTTATTATTGATATCATTAAAATTCTTATACTCAATTTTTTCTCTATTAAAGAGCTGCACAATCTTCATTCCGGTAACTCGCTCTTGCACAAATCCATTTAAATTTGCTACCTGATTTCTTACCTCTTGAAAAGTAGCTTTTATGGCTTTCTGAAAAACACTAGTAGCATAAATTAAAATGGGTAAAACAGCTAAAGCTATTAAAGCTAGTTTCCAATTAAAATAAAACATTAACGCAGCTACAGCAAACATTTGTAACACATCACTAACTATAGTAAAAACACCACTACTAAAAAAAGCGGCAATAGTCTCTATATCAGAAACGACTCTTGTAACCAATTTACCCACAGAATTCTTATCGAAATAAGACATTTTAAACTGTAAGATGTGTCTAAAAGTTTTTGCTCTAATATCTCTAATTATATGCTGACCAACCCAATTTGCAAAATAAATAAAAGTAAAACGCAGCAATACTTCTACAAGCACAACTACAAACATTAATATGATATTATTTATAAGGCCTTGTGCGTCTTTTTCTGTGATGTACTTGTCTACCGTTTCTTTTATTAAATATGGATTTAACAACGCAACAAACGACAATAAAATTGTAGAAAAAACGGCTATAAAAAAGTTTAATTTATAGCGTTTTGCAAAAGACATTAGCCTTAAAAAGATTTGTAAATCAAATGCATTTCCTGTTTTACCTGCCAAAACTTAGTATTTTATATTTGTTAAAAACAATCCTTTTGCAGGAACTGATAAACCTGCGTTGCTTCTATTTTTACTTTCAATGATTTTTCTAAATTCTTCTTTTGATATTTTTTCGAGACCAACATCAACCAAAGTACCTACAATGGCTCTCACCATATTTCTTAAAAAACGATTTGCTGTTATATAAAACACCAATTCTTTTCCGTTTTGTTTCCAAACAGCTTCTGTAACATCACAATTATAGGTATACACATCTGTTTTCACTTTAGAAAAAGTCTGAAAATCTGTATATTCTAACAATAGTTTTGCGGCATCATTCATCAAATCTAAATTTAAATCTTGTGAATGTATTTGCCACGAAAAATCTAATAAAAAAGGATTTCTACCCATCCATATTTTATATTCATAACTTCTGCTAAGTGCTCCAAAGCGCGCATGTTTTTCATCATCAACGGCAAACACATTATAAACTACAATATCCATAGGAAGTAATGAGTTTAACTTGTGTGGAATATCTCCTTTTAGTGTTTTTTCTATATCAAAATGAGCAAACATTTGCGAGGCATGCACTCCGGTATCTGTTCTACCTGCTCCTACTACTTCAATCTTTTCTTGAAATATAATACTAACTGCTTTGTTTAATTTTTCTTGTACAGAGATTACATCTGGCTGAATTTGCCAACCATGATAATTTTTTCCGTTATAAGAAAGTTCTATAAAATACCTCAAGAAAGTCCGTTTTTGTAGCCATCAAAATTACGGAATTTATTTTGTTATGATTACATTTGAAGCCAATAGAGACGTTAAACTTTTCTAACTATTTCTTTTTATGAAGAAAATCTTATTATTATCTGATACTCATAGTTTTATTGATGCACAAATATTAAAGTTTGTAAAACAGGCAGATGAAGTTTGGCATGCTGGAGATATCGGAAATTTGGAAGTTACCGATACTATAAAAAAATTAAAACCTTTACGAGCTGTTTTTGGTAATATTGATGGAGCTGATGCTAGATCTGAATTTCCTTTAGACACAAAGTTTGAAGTTGAAAATGTTTCTGTTTGGATTACACATATTGGAGGGTATCCTAATAGATATGACCAGAGAATTCGTGAAGAAATAAAAGTAAATCCTCCAAAAATTTTTATCTCAGGACATTCTCATATTTTAAAAGTACAATATGATAAAAAACTGAATTTATTGCATTTAAATCCAGGTGCTGCAGGAAATCATGGTTTTCATAAAGTAAGAACCATGTTGCGTTTTACCTTAGAAAAAGGAAACGTACAAGATCTGGAAATTATAGAATTAGCTAAACGAGGTTAATTTTCTTTTTTTCTAAAATTGGCAGAATAACTTTAATTACAGTACCATTCTTAGGCGCAGTATCTATATGGAATTCTCCTTGCATCATTTGTATTCTAGCATCAATTTGATTTAACCCGAGTCCTTCTTTTTTTATTATCTTCTTTTTATCAAATCCAACACCGTCATCAGAAATTCTTAAATACAATTTACCATCCGATTCATCTAACTTAATCATTGCCTTTTCAGCCTTACTATGCTTTAAAATATTATTAATAAATTCTTGAATAATATTATATACTTTTATTTCAAAATTTTGTTCATATCTCCTTGTTTCACCTACTCTTGTATCAATCTTAATTTGAGAATTAGAATATTTATCTGCCATATCTTTTAAGGCATATTTTAAACCAAATTTTAACAATACAGAAGAAACTAGGGTATGAGATAAATCTCTTATAGTTTGAGATGCCTCCTTAATAATGTGTTGGCTCTTATCTATTTCTATAGGAATATCTCCTTTAAACAAACCTCTTGCAGCTTGTAAATGAAGGTTTGCAGATGATAAAAGAGCACTTACACTATCGTGTAAAGTTTCTGCTATTTGTTTTCGCTCAGATTCTTTACCATCTATAGTCGCATTTAGAATTCTTACTTGAGCATCTGATTTTATCTTTTCTAAATTTTGATACTGAACTAACTGTGTTTGTGTTAACTCTAAGCGTAAATTTTTCTGGCGAAGTTTATAGAAATTTAATACATATAATAATGTAATAATTATTATTAAACCACCTATACCAAGCATCCAAAATGTTCTTTGATTTTTTAGGCGTTTATTTTCTTCTTCTTTTAAAACTAATTTTTTAACTGTATCAACGTCGTATTCTGCCTTAATTGTTTTTACAATTCCTCTAATTTCAGTATCCCTTAGTTCATCTTTTATACCGTAAGATATTTCTTGAAATTCATATGCTTTGTAATCTTTTAACTTATACATAGCCCAAGATAAATTAGCATACAAACTAGCTTTAAACCTTACGGCTTTCGCACTATTATCATTCTTAATTAACTCTAAACCCTCTAAATAGATTTTTTTAGCTAAGTTAAAGTCTTCTTTAATTAAATAAATACTTGCTAGGTTACCTAAAGCAGCAGCTTGATTTATTTTATTATTATTCAATTTATGAATTTCTATAGATTTATTAGCATATTTAGTAGCTAAATCATACAAAGAATCATTTATATAGAAAGCGGATAAATTACTATATGCTTTGGCTTTAGTATCTAAATATGTTTTATTCAGATCATTAAAATCTAAAACTTTATAATAATAAAATAAGGTGCTATCCCTATACTTATTTAACTTATCTGTACCTTCTAAATAATCTCTTTCTTTAAGTTTGTGATAAGAACTACCTAAACGAAGATAATTTTGAATTAATAATAATTTTGCCTCTAAAATTTTATCATTATTATCTAATAATAGAGAGTCTTTTAACATGCTATCTACATTAATTCTAAAATACTTAATACCATCTTTAAAACTTAGTGTTTCATAAAAAATATTACCTATTATAAAGTTTGTTTTGTAAAATATACTGTTATTCCTATACTTAGAGCTATCTAATAAGATAAATGCGTTTTTTAAAGCTAAATCAAATTTTTTATCTTTATATAACTGATCTACACTTTTAAAACTTTTTATTAAGGTACTATCATTTAACTGCATAGAAAAAGAAGCTGTACTACTTACAGCTTCTTTTTCTATGGGTAATGCTTTAAAAACAACTCCAAAAAACAAAAATAAAAATACTTTATTTAAACCTTTCAATTATTATATATTTAATCTATAATTACTTCTGGTCTTCTTTCTTTAAAATAGGTATACCCAGCTTCACTTGATGATTTAGCCGAAGTATTATCTTCACGAATATGATTTACAAAATCAATCTTTAAAGCTTCACCTTCTATTTTTTCAAAAACCTTAGAAAAAACTGATTCATCAGACTTTCCTTCTTCTAAATGAACTTCATAAATATTTAATTCTTCATTAAAAACAAAATCTACTTTTACCTTATTCTTTACACTAAAATTTAAAGTATATGTTCCATTTTCGTTTCCAGAAATGCTATACTCAGATAACATGTCTTCGCTTTCAGTTTTAAAAAACTTAGCATCTTCATCTTTAATAGTAATTTGAGATTTCTTACTAGAATTAGTATCTACAAAACCTATCTTAAGCTGATTACCATCAATGGTAAAATCTTGAGTAACCTTACTGCTAAGTTTATTCTCTGATGGATATAAATAAATATAATTTGTATTCGTAGACTCATCTATAACATTTTCAATTGCTGCATTTGCATTTAAACTATAATCTAAAGAATATGTTCCATCAACATCTCTTTTAATTGTATGTGTTTTTAATAAATCTGTAGATTGTTCTTCCGGCAATACTGTTTCATTGAATGAGCAAGAAGTAAAAACTAATGTTAGCAAAACTAATACTGCAAATAAGTTAAAGTTTTTCATAAGGGAGATAATTAATATTATATTTAATTAGGGTTAACTATTCATATTTTTTGTAAGCTAGAATGTATGCAACAATTAGTGTTCTTTGAATTAGCTATTAAACTTTTTAGGGGAACGATTTATAAATAAATCAAAGTCTAATAGTTATTTATTTTAGGGGCATAAGAACTATACTATATTGTTTTTAACTGCATACATTGCCAAGCCTACTGCATTTTTTACTTTTAATTTTTTTAATAAACTTTTTCTATATGTTTCAATGGTGTTCCTACTAAGGTGCATTAAATCTGCCATCTCAATAGTACTATACTCTTTTGTGATTAATTTTAAAACATCTAATTCTCTCTCCGTTAGACTTTCTAACAAATATTTGTCTGGCACTTCTCCTTTAGGAACCATTTGACCGGATAAAGATTGTAATAACATTTTCTGAATATCATCACTAAAATATTGCTCGCCTTTTGCAACTGCTTTTATAGCATTTACAATATGTTCTCCAGCATTATTTTTAGAGATATACCCATTAGAACCAAGAGATAAAACTTCTTGAACAATTTTAAGATCATCATAACTAGATAAAATAATAACTTTTTGGTCTATTTTTCTTTTTCTAAAGTGCTTTAAAACTTCAAAACCATCTAGAACTGGCATTGTAATATCTAATATTAAAACATCTGCCGAGTTTTCTTTTTGATCAAACCAATCAATTACTTCTTGTCCTGTTAAAGAATATCCTTTAATTTCAATCTCTTTATCAGTATTTATTACAGCGATGATGCCCTCAATTAAAATTTTGTGATCATCTGCTACGTGAACGTATATCTTTTCTTTCATTATTATATTACAAATTTAGAGTACAGTTTATAAACTTACAATACCCATTTTTGGTGAAATTTCAATCTCACTGTTTTCAGTGAACCCTCTCACTGAAAACAGTGAGACTACTACACTACATATCTAACTTACAACACATTAACCCCTCACAGGATAATGTTATTTAAGTTAATAAAAATACAAATTAAATATTCAAATTAGATTTAAACTCTAGAAAGATCTAGAAAACAAAAAACCGAGAAATAAATTCTCGGTTTTTTTTCGCACTAAATATACTAATATGATAGGTTTATCGCAATCTATCTACAGATTTCACAAGATCTTCATCCTTTTTAATAGCTTTATTTGCCAAAACAATAAGCAAAATAACTAAAATTGGTAAGAACATCCCAATACCCTTCTCCGAAATCGAAACTTCTCCAGGTAAAGTTAGAGATACATAAATCAATAATCCTAATAAAAAAAGATTGATCAAAATTACTAAACGCCCTACAACAAATTGTAACTTCCTATTTTTAAACAAAAAAATAGTTCCAAAAGATACGATTGCAGAAAGCAAATATAATAAAGGAATTACTTTTAAAAGCATAGAATCTCTAAAAAATAAATCCAAAGCAAAAATTTCTTCTTTAATAGTACTCCAAATATCAAATACAAATATCAAGCCTCCAGAAACGGCGGTTGCTAACAATAAATAGATACTCTGTATTCGTTGAATCATATTAAAAAATAGAAATACAAAAGTAGAACTTTCTTTTTTAAAAAGAAAACCTAAAACTTAAAAAATTTGCATATATTTGTAATATAGTAACCACCCATTAAATATTGTATAGTACTATATACAATACATAAACTCTAAAAAAATTATAATTAATCTTATCTAAATAAGGTTTACAATTTAACTTAACATATAACGAATGTTCGAAATCTCAGAACTAAAAGCAAAAACACTTGCTGATTTACAAGTAATTGCAAAATCTATTGGTCTATCTAAGACGAGTCAACTTAAAAAATTAGATTTAGTGTATCAAATATTAGATACACAAGCTGCAAACCCTGTAGATACTTCATCAACTCCTGTAACTGAAGTAAAACAAAAAACAGAAAAACCTAAAAGAAAAAGAGTTTCTAAAGCTACTGATTCTGTAAAAGCACCAAGCGAAGCAGAAACTGGACAACCTACTTTAGATACACCAGAAACAAAGGTAAAACAAGAAAAAACAATTCAACGTAAACCTAACCCTAGGAAAACAGTACAGAAAGAAACTGTACAAAAAGATGCTGAAGCAGAGACAGAAATTAAACCAAAGGCTACCAAAGAAAGAGTTGTTAAAAAAGTAGATAAACAGGAACCAAAACCTGCAAATACTCAAAACAAGACACAACCAAACAAGCCTCAACCAAAAACGAACGCACCAAAGAAAAACCCTAACCAAACTAGAGACAAAAACAACTCTAACAGAAGTAATGGTAATAAATCTGGAAACCGTTATAAAGATCCCGATTTCGAATTTGATGGAATTATTGAAAGTGAAGGTGTCTTAGAAATGATGCCAGATGGCTATGGTTTCTTACGTTCTTCTGACTATAACTACCTATCATCTCCAGATGATATTTATGTTTCTCAATCTCAAATTAAATTATTTGGATTAAAAACAGGAGACACCGTTAGAGGTAATGTTCGTCCACCAAAAGAAGGTGAAAAATATTTTCCATTAATTAGAGTATCAAAAATAAACGGATTAAATCCTAATTTAGTTAGAGACAGAGTATCTTTTGAGCACTTAACTCCGTTATTTCCTCAAGAAAAATTCAATTTAGCAGAAAAAGGAAGTTCTTTATCAACAAGAATTATCGATTTATTTTCTCCTTTAGGAAAAGGGCAAAGAGGTATGATTGTAGCACAACCTAAAACTGGTAAAACCATGTTATTAAAGGATGTGGCAAACGCAATTGCTGCAAATCACCCAGAAGTTTATCAGATAGTATTATTGATTGATGAGCGTCCGGAAGAGGTTACAGACATGAAACGTAATGTACGTGGAGAAGTTGTTGCTTCTACTTTTGATGAACCTGCAGACAAACACGTAAAAGTGGCCAATATTGTTTTAGAAAAAGCAAAACGTTTGGTAGAATGTGGGCATGATGTTGTTATTCTTTTAGATTCAATTACGCGTTTGGCAAGAGCTTACAATACCGTTGCACCAGCATCTGGTAAAATACTTTCTGGTGGTATCGATGCAAATGCATTACACAAACCAAAACGTTTCTTTGGAGCTGCTAGAAACATAGAAAATGGTGGTTCTTTAACCATTATTGCTACAGCACTTACAGAAACTGGTTCTAAAATGGACGAAGTAATTTTCGAAGAATTTAAAGGAACAGGTAACATGGAGCTTCAATTAGATAGAAATATATCTAACAGACGTATTTATCCTGCTATCGATTTAATTAAATCTTCTACAAGACGTGATGATTTATTATTAGACGCTAAAACTGTACAAAGAATGTGGGTTTTACGTAAATACCTTGCAGATATGAACCCTATTGAAGCAATGGAATTTATCAATGATAAAATTAAATTCTCTAAGAATAATGATGAGTTTTTAATCTCTATGAACGGTTAGAAATAACCTTTAGATAAAAATAAACTTTATAGAAAACCTTTTTGAGCAATCAAGAAGGTTTTTTTATTAGAAGCTATTTCTTGCTTGGAGTTTATCTTGAGAGCAGTCGAAAGGCACTCGCTTTTAATATTCCAAAAAGATAATAAAGAGCTCAAACAAATGCTTCAATCAGGGCTAAAACTACTTGCCTTTGTCACTACATAAACAAAGTAACAAGTTCACATCTATATAGATTTAAAAGCTCTATTGAGTTAAATCTAAAGCATAAAAAATCCGTTCAAAAAGTTGAACGGATTTTTATATTTTTAATAAAACTTATACTAGTTACTTCTGTATAAATCTGATCTGTAATCTTCTACATCAGCAGCATTTTTAATCGCCTCATAAATTGCAAAAGTTTTTGTTTTTCTAGACTCAGCAATACTCTTTCTAGTAGTTTCATAGTTTGGTAAAGCAGTTGGCAACTCTTTGTTTGTTACAGCAAAAGCATACACACCTCTATTACCTTCTATGTTTTTATAAACTTTATTAATTTCTGCGTTATACATAGCTCCTACAACCATAGGCTCTGAACCAGCACCAGACAACGTAGGACTTTTTAAATTAATACCACTTGCATTTCTAACATTGGTATTGTTCTCTTTAGCGATATCTGCTAACGTACTTCCATTAAATTTATCTGCAATTAATTTAGCTTTCTTTTGGTTTACTAAAATAGGCTTTACAGTATTTGTTGCTTTAGCAGCAGACATTAATCCTTTTTCAGTTTTAGCCGTTACAAAAGCAACCACATGACTACCTTCTAAATCGAAACGTTTAAAATCTCCAGGTTTAGTATCATTACTAAAAGCCCAAGAAATAATTTGTCTTTGGTTTCCTAAACCAGGTACATTTTCATCTAAAACTTTTAAACCAATAGCAGGTTTTGTAACATAGTTATTTTCTTTTGCTACTTCAAAAAACTTATTTTCTTTTGATGATGCTAAAGCAAATTGTTCTGATTTTTGAAAAATAGCATTTTCAGTAACTTCAGAAGCTATTATTTGTCTACTATAAGTAGCTAATTTTAAAGCTGTCTGATTGTTCTTTTGTCCATCAATCTTAATAATATGAAAACCAAATGGAGTTTCAACAACATCGATATCACCAGTACTTCCTTCAAAAACGAAGTCTCTAAATTCAGGTGTCATTCTGTTATAAGTAAACCAATCTAAATCTCCTCCTTTTGCACCAGAACCAAGATCCGATGACATTGTTTTAGCTAAGTCTTCAAATTTATTTTTGTTTCTTTTTACAACATTTAATATACTATCAGCTAAAACCTTAGCCTCATCTTGTGTTCTTGTTACATCTGCAGCAACTCTTTGAGCTCCTAAAAAAGGAATTAAAATATGACTTGCTCTAGCAGAGTCTGGCATACTAGTTACATCAGTAATTTTAGATATTTTAAAATATCCTTGTTCTTTATAAGGACCAAAAACATCTCCTTTAGCACCTTTAAAAATTTCCGAAGCTACTGTTGCATTAATCTCTTTTTGAAATTTAAAACTATCATCAATACTCGTATCAGAATCATTTTCGCTTAAAAATACACTTTCATTAGAAGTATTTTTAAAATCTTCAATTAATTCAGAAACACTAGCTTTAATAGCATTTTCATCTTCTGTTGTAGCAGCAACATTAAACTGTACATAAGAAATATCTCTAGACTCTTCTACTTTAAAATCGTTAGAGTTTGCTTTGATATAAGATTCTATTTCTCCTTTAGAAACAGAAACTAAACTATCTGCAATTGAAGTATAAGGTACAAATACAAATTGAGACGTTAATTTAGTATTATCTGCAAAATATTGAGACTCTCCCTCTTTTAAAGAAGCACCAAGACCTGCAGTAACTAGATTATTATATGTATTTCTCGATCCATTATCTCTAATTTGAGTCATGTAGTTAGACCAAGCTCCCCACATTTCTGGATTGTTTAATTTTGTATCGGCTAAAAATTGTTTGAATTTAACTTCATCAAAAAAGCCTACTTCATTTTGAAATTGAGGATTATCTTTTACTGAAGGAGCATTAATCACTTCATTCCAAACATCAGCTTCACCAACAGTAATTCCTGCTTCTGATAATTGATTTTGGTAGATTTTTTTTCTAACAATATTATCCCAAACATTTTTAGAGGCTTGCATTTCAGTAACACCGTTACCTACTTGTTGCTTATAGGCTTCTAATTCTCCTGTAAACTCTTGTAAAGAGATACTCTCTCCATTTATTTCACCTACTTGATTTACTTTACTTGAATCGAAAAAATCACCTAAAGTAGATGGGTCCAATACAAAAGCAAAAAGTGCTAAACCAATTATAATGATTAAGAACATTGAACGTTCTCTAATTTTTGATAAAATTGCCATACGAATTTATTTAATTTTCAGTTTGCGAATATACGATTTGGGATTTAATATTGCAATCGAATTTATACTTATTAGTAGTAATTAAATTGACTTATAATTAGTTCTAAAAACAAAGAGATTTATTAAGCATCTTCATCTACTATTTTTAAGCGTACTTCTTCTATTTTAGCACTACTCATTTTTAAGATTTTAATTTCAAAATCTTCAATATCAACCACTTCATTTTCTATAGGAATACTTTCTGTTTGCTCTATAATAAAGCCTCCTAAAGTTTCATAAGCTTCAGATTTTGGTATATTTAAACTATACTCTTCATTCAAATAATCTACCTCTAATCTTGCTGAAAAATTAAATTCTGTTTCAGATATTTTTTTTTCTAAAAATTCTTGAGTATCGTGCTCATCTTCAATTTCACCAAATAATTCTTCTACAATATCCTCTACGGTTATCATA
Source organism: Polaribacter sp. HaHaR_3_91 (assembly GCF_019278525.1). NCBI lineage: Bacteria > Pseudomonadati > Bacteroidota > Flavobacteriia > Flavobacteriales > Flavobacteriaceae > Polaribacter > Polaribacter sp. HaHaR_3_91. Next base: position 1,019,315 of record NZ_CP058986.1, on the reverse strand, counting down.
CCAGAAGTACCCCCATATTCATCAACAACAACAGCAACACTTTTACGTTTTTTCATTAAACTGTTTAAAATGTTGTTTATCATCATAGACTCGGGTACAATCTCTACTGGCAATAAAATAGATTTAATAGTTTTTGGTTTCTTAAATAATTCAAAAGCATTTACATACCCTATCACGTCATCTAAAGATGATTTATAAACTAACACTTTAGACAACCCCGAATCTATAAATATATTTTTTAAGTTCGCTACTTTTTCATGTAATTCAACTGCAACAATTTCGGTTCTAGGAACCATAACCTCTCTTGCTTTTACATTATGAAAGTCCAGTGCATTTTGAAAAATTTGTATTTCAGAATCTACTTCTTCATCATTATTACCTGTTTCTAATTGCTCAGTAATATAGTAACCTAACTCTTCTTTACTAAATTCCGTCTGTTGCTCTTCTGCATCTGTTTTAAAGAATACACGCAGAAAAAAATCTGAAATAAAAGAAATAATTTCAGAAAAAAAATGAAATAAAACGTAAAAAAAATAGGCAGGTACAGCAAATAATTTTAAAACCTCATTTGCATAGATTCTAAAAATAGCTTTTGGTAAAAACTCTGCAGTAATTAGTATTATTATGGTAGATATAATTGTTTGTAAAAGAAGCGTAGTAAACTCATTATAGGTATTTAAGGGAAGAATTCTAATTAAGAATCCGCCCATATAATAACTGTAAATTACCAAAGAAATATTATTACCAACTAACATGGTAGTAATAAATTTTGATGATTTTTGAGTAATTTTATTAAGAACACTAGGTATAAAGCCTTCTCTTTTTTTCTCTAATTCTATATGCAGCTTATTAGCAGAAACAAATGCTATTTCCATTCCCGAAAAGAAAGCGGAAAGAATAATAGAGGTCAATATTATGATAATTTCAATTTCCATTAAGAAATTTATAATCTATTTTTGGTTATTTCTAGTTTCTACTTTTTTTCTAAAATGTCTTTTAAAGAAAAAAACTAAGATAATAAAAATAGAAGCACCAAAAAACATATAAGATTTCTGCCTATCTGCTCCCCAACTAAGAAAACCTTCTACCAAACATATTAAAGCGACTACTAAATAGCCATATTGAAAAAATTTCCAAACTGTATTCATATTATTCTCCTTCTGATGTTAGTAATCTTCCTGTTGTTTTCTTTGCTAAATGCTTACTTAAATCTTCTTTACACTCAAACCCAACACCATATATAGTATCTTTTAAAGTGGTTAAAGTAAATGCTTTTTCTGAAAAAAAGTACTTAGTATTTTGATCCCAAAATAATTGTTCTGTTTCTAATTTAGAATTTTCTTTAGGATTTACAACTACCACATTTCCTTTTATTTCAGAAATCTGAGTGTTTGTATATGATAATGCATAATTTCCTGAAATAGTAACAGAGTCCATTCCATCAAAATTTATAATTTCAATACCTTCTGGAAATTCGTTATAAGGATGTTGTTTTCTATTACTAAAATCATACAATAACGGCGTAATTAGTTTTGATGTAATTCTACCAGAGTCCTTATATACATGGAGTGCATCTTTAGCAATTCCGATAGGCAAATTCTTAGACACCAAAAAATCCCTCACTTCCTTCGTATTGTTAGAGCAAGAAAAAAGCATTACTGTAACAAATAATACAGTAATGCTTTTATATAATATTTTTTCTGTGTTTTTCAAAAAATTAATTTGAAGGTACTCTTACTGTTTCACCAATCCAACATTTTAGAGTATAGCTACTACCAGGAGTAACACCTGCAGTAAAAACAACTTTAGAACTTGGTACATTAGCTCTATAACTTCTAATATATGAACCTGCAGTAGACGAAATACTAGGATCTACAGATGCAGCTCTTTGTGCTTGATTTAAAGCAGCAACATATACCATTCTTTTTTCAAATTCATTATCACCACAATTATTTACACTAGACTGGTATAATCTTGCAATAAATAAATATGCTTTACCATAGTTAGGGTTAAAACGTAAAGCTTCTCTTGCTAAACCTCTAGCTTTACTTAATTGACCTCTAGACTTAGCTGATTGAGCGAATTTTAATTTATACTTTGCTTTCTTTAAAGGATCTGTTTCTAAATCGAAAGATTTTTCTCTCATTTCATTAGCCCCAGCTGTATCTCCATTATCTTCTAAAACACTAGCCAAAAATGAATATGCTTCAGGAGAAGGAGATGCTTCGGCATAAGCTCTAACTAATTCTTGGTACAAAGGATCTTCTTGACAGTCTTTGTTAAACATTCTAGAAACTGATCTTTTTAACCAAACAGCATTAGATTTATTTTCTTCAAAATCTCTTTTGTAAATAGGTATTAATCTTTCGCAAGTTGCTATTTCTGAAATAATATTATCTAAACCTCCTTCTACAGTACCCAATGCTCTTGAGTTTGTCGAATATGCATGTATTAATTTTTTGTTAGCTACAGAATCTTTAGAAAGTTCTTTTAGTCTAGCCGCATATCCTTCCAATTTTGTACCTACAGATTCTAAAACATCATCATAAGTATCAAATACTTTTTGAGGATCTGTGTCTTTATTTCTATCTGTAACTCCTTGAAAATAGATATACAAGTTTTTTACTCCCATTTTAGCAGGATCGATATTATATCCTTTTTCTAAAATAGCAAAGACTTCATCATCAGATGCTAATTTGTTATCTAACAAATAAGTTGCATAATCACTATGTAATTTTGCTGGATTGTCTTTAGGAAAATACTGTAATCTTTGCTCATAAACTCTTTTTGCTAAAACAGGGTCTTTTCTAACATCTTCTGCTAAAGTAGAACCTAACTTGTAAATATTTACAGATAAATCTTTACAATTATCCATTAAATAAATCCAGTTTGTATAAGCTTCTTCATACTTTTTAGATTGGAAATCTCCTTTAAAAAGATTATACTTAATAGTACATTCTCTTTTTGCATCGTCTTGCGCATTTGTTTTTGCTGATGCCAATAACAACATTGCAGCTAGTAAAAACGTAATTTTCTTCATTTTGTTAGTTTTTTGTTAATCTATTTTTCTTTTCTGAAACCAATTAGTATCTGTCAAAGATAAACTTAATCTAAAATTAAAATAATTTTCTTTAATTAAATTATTAGCAGTTGTACCTCTTTGACCAAATTCAAATCCCATATTTACTGAGGATAATTGTTTCAGTGGTAAACCTAAACCAAAAGATATGCCAAAGTCGTCTACAGCGGTAAAATTTGTATATGGAGTTGTTCCATCTACTAATAACCCTGTCTTTTCTAAACGAACACCTGCTCTATAAGTAACTCTTTCCCAGTAATTTGAAATTGAATTAATTTTAGGAATATAAAATCCACCTAAAGAAATTCTATTTGACTCACCATACGTGTAAGCATTGTTAGAAGTAGCTAAAAAGCCTGTATTTTCTATAGCATCTTGTTGTTCGTACTCTAAACCAACGTACCATTGATCATCTTTTCCTACTCCTGCACCTAAAGTTGCTTTTAATGGTAATTTATAATTTCCACTAATTTCTGATTGCGAAATGGTATCTCTTCCAAATTCTCCTCCAGTATTAGTTATAGTAAGAGAGTATAAATAATCATCTCCGGTAACTTCTAAATCATTACCCATTTTAAGAGTAGCTCCACCGCTTATAATCAGTTTATTTTTAAGTGCTTTTTTATATTGTGCTCCTAGTGTAACCGATCCACCTCTAACAATAGTAGCTTCCTTATATTTTGTAGCTAAAGCAACTCCTAACCTTTCATTAAGAATACTATTATCTATACTTCCAAATTTATAATCTAATTCTACCCCTAAAGATAATTCTTTATACACTTTTATACCAAAACTAGTGTAAATTCTACTTACACCGCCATCACCAGTAAAACGAGTTCTCTCTAAAATATTTTCTTCGTCATCTAAAATAGAATTAGATAAAGAATAACCCACAGAAGATACGGGTTGTAATCCAAAAGACATACCTGCTTTCTTACCGATAGGAAAAGCCAAAGCAAAATAACTTAAACTAGTAGAGTTTGAAGACTGTTTAACACCGTCGTTCTCTACTGATAATTTATTATTTAACAAACCAAAAGAATATGTTGTATATCTTAAGTTAGCATACGCTGCAGGATTTGTAAAGTTTAAATATTTGTAGTGGTTAAAAGCAACTCCAATACCACCCATTGCACTTTGTTCTACTGTAACAGGGTTAAATTCATCTCCTATACCAAAAAAAGAGTATGGTGATGAACTTGTTCTTTGAGCTGTTAAAGCTGAAGAGGTTATTAGTATAAAAACTAATAATATGTTTCTAATCATTTGTCTATATTAAATATCAATATTCTATTTAATCCTTGAAGAAGAAAATTTTTCTTGGCAAATATGCTACTTTTTAATTGCTTTGACAAGAATTTTGTGTCTCCTCCTGTTAAAACGACTGTTAAATCCATATATTTCTTTTTATATTGATTAATTACACCATCAATTTCTTGAACCACTCCATTTACAACACCAGAATTCATACTTTCTTTGGTGTCACGACCAATAAAACTATTCACTTCATCTTTTTGCAGCAATGGTAAATTTGCGGTAAAATGATTTAAAGAATCAAACCTCATTTTTATTCCCGGAGAAATTGCACCACCTAAGTATTCTGACTTACTATTCACAAAATCGAAAGTAATACAAGTACCAGCATCTATAATTAATGTGTTTTTTTCAGGAAACTCATTTACGCCCCCCACAACCAATGCAATTCTATCTACTCCTAAAGTTGTTGGTGTTTTATACAAATTAACAAAAGGAACATTCGTCGAAGAGGACAAAATCGTCAATTGCATTAAATATTGAAGCTTATTCAACGTTTTTTCTGATATAAAACTAACCGAAGACAAGATTCCTTGACTAATTTTATATTTTTTTAAAATTTTTTTTATTTCTGATAAAATTTTTTTCTGGTCAATAAAAACCACTTCTAAAATGGTATCACCCTCAAACACAGCAGCCTTAACTCTTGTATTACCTGCATCAATTATTAAATTCATCATTACTATATTTATAAAAATCAAAAATACAATACATTTTTTTAAAAAGATGCTTGCACATCTTAAAAAAGGTTGTATATTTGCCACCGCTAAGGGAAAGATATTAATCTAACTTCTAAAGTAATGGTACCTTAGCTCAGTTGGTAGAGCAAAGGACTGAAAATCCTTGTGTCCCTGGTTCGATTCCTGGAGGTACCACTTAAAACCCTATAAACAATATGTTTATAGGGTTTTTACTTTTTAGGATACTAAATAAAAAAGGTGTTATCTAAAATTTAGAAACACCTCAATACTATAAACAAACCATAGTAAATCCTAGATTATTTAATTAAAACGAAATTTAATATTTAAAAGAATGTTAAAGTAAATTCAACCTTCTCATCAATTCACTTTTATTAGATCTACTAATTGGTATTACACTTTTTTGAATAAGTACGCTGTTATCCTCAATATCTACAATCTCAGAAATATTAATAATAAAAGACCTATGTATTCTAAGAAATAAAGAAGAAGGTAGTTTATCTTCTATTTTTTTTAATGTTGAATGTACTATATAGCTCTTACTATCTGTTCTAATGCTAATATAATCTCCTTTTGCCTCTACAAAACAAATACTAGGAATATTAATTTTAACAAGCCTTCTCTCTACACTTACATAAATAAAATCAGAACCTTCCTTTGAAGAATTAGTTACGCTCTTGGAACTGCCTGCTTTTTCTAAACTAGCTAATTTTTGCAAAGACTTATTAAACCTTGTTTTAGCAATAGGCTTTACAAGATAATCTACTACACAGTCATATTCAAATGCCTGAAGCGCGAAATTTTTATCTGATGTTGTTAAAATTATTTTTGGTGGAGATTTTAAAGTTTGAATAAAGTCGAAACCAGAAAATGTAGGCATGTGAATATCTAAAAATATTAAATCTACTTCATTTGAGTTAAGGTATTTTATAGCCTCTATAGCAGAACCAAACTCCTCTAAAACAGCAACCTCCTTAAAATCGGCACATAGCTTTTTAATAATCAGTCTTGCTGTTGCATCATCATCAATTACTATACAATTCATACTATTTTTAAAAATTATTCGACTTTTAAATATACATGAATTTTGTTTAAAACATTTATAAAATCGGTATATAATTTGGTATCATTATTTTTTAAATCTTTTTCAAATTTAGAAGCTAATTCAGTACCTTTTTTTAATCCTAAAATACTAATTTTATGTTTTATCTTATGTACTTTGTCTGCAGCTTCTGAGTACTCTTTATTATTATAATGTTTATTAAAAAGTAAACATTCTTCTGGAAATTCATTTTTTAAAACAATTAAAATACTCTCTTCAAATTCTTTATCTCCTCCAGAAAGATCTTTTATATAACTTAAATTAGGTTCTTCCATCTTTGTTCATATTATTTATTCTTTAATAAGTTTATTCTCTTTCCAATAATTTAATAGTGATACTACTTTTTTAGAATAATCAGAAAATTGTAACGGCTTTGTAAAAAAGCCCGAAACTCCAAAATCATAACATCTTTTTAATTCTGTATCATCTTCAGAATTAGACATAACTATTATAGGGATATTTCTAAATTTAACATTAGATTTTAAATTACTTAAAAAATCTAACCCATTCATTTCCGGCATATGCAAATCCATAATAATAATATTAAAAGAATGTTCTGCTTTATTTAAAATACGTAATGCTTGTTTACCATCTTTTGCTTCTACTACTTTAGAGCGGCAATTATTATAATTACACACCTTTTTAAACTTCATTCTTTCTATTTCATCATCATCAACAAGTAATATGGAGAGAAAGTTCATATTTTCTTACATTTTATTTTAAGATGATGTAAAAATGAACTAATAAAATTAAAAAAAAATATTTGTTAGCTTATTTGAAGTAAAAACTCGTTAAGTGGTAAAGATTTAATGTTTAATATAATGCTATACATAAACCTGTCTATCAATTTTATGATTGAGAGAAATGAATGTTTCAAACTTAGTAACACCATTAATCACTTTTATTTTAGTATCTAACAAACACATTAAGTCTTCATTATCTTTACATAATACTTTTATAAAAATTGTAAAATTACCCGTTGTATAATGGCATTCTACAACTTCTCTAACTTCTTTAAGCCTCTTTATAATTGATGATAACACTGCGGTAGTTTCTAAATAAACACCTACAAAAGCAATTGTAGTATACCCCAAAGCTTCTGGATTTATCTTCATTTGGTAACCATCGATTAATTTAGATTTCTCTAATTTTCTTAACCTTTGATGAATTGCTGCTCCAGATATACCAATATCTCTTGCAATACTTAAAATAGGTACTCTTGCATCTTTTACTAAACTTCTTATAATTTTTTTATCAATACCGTCTATCTTCATCTTTATATCTTAGACCATAAAGGTAAAAAAAATAGAGAACACAAATTGTGTTCTCTATTTTAATATCAATTTAAACTTAAATCTTATGTATTATTTCATTTCGAAATCTTCCATAAATTTAGTTGTATAGTTTCCTGCAACATAATCTGGATGATCCATTAATTGTCTATGGAAAGGAATTGTTGTTTTAACACCTTCTATTACAAACTCATCTAATGCGCGTTTCATTTTATTAATAGCTTCTTCTCTTGTTTGAGCAGTAGTTATTAATTTCGCAATCATAGAGTCGTAATTTGGTGGAATCATATACCCTGCATACACATGAGTATCTACTCTTACTCCATGTCCTCCTGGAGAGTGAAAAGTTGCAATCTTTCCTGGAGCTGGCCTAAAGTTGTTATACGGATCTTCTGCGTTAATTCTACATTCTATAGAGTGCATTTGAGGAAAATAATTTTTTCCAGAAATTGGTACACCTGCAGCTACCAAAATTTGCTCTCTAATTAAATCGTAATTTACTACTTCTTCCGTAATAGGGTGCTCTACTTGTATACGAGTATTCATCTCCATAAAGAAGAAGTTTCTATGCTTATCTACTAAAAATTCTACAGTTCCAGCACCTTCATACTTTATAAACTCTGCTGCTTTTACAGCTGCAGTACCCATTTTCTTTCTTAAAGCATCTGTCATAAAAGGAGAAGGAGTTTCCTCTGTTAACTTTTGATGACGACGTTGCACAGAACAGTCTCTTTCTGATAAATGACAAGCTTTCCCGTAAGAATCTCCAACAATTTGAATCTCTATATGTCTAGGCTCTTCAATAAGCTTCTCCATATACATATCATCATTACCAAAAGCTGCTTTACTTTCATGTCTTGCAGAATCCCAAGCATCTTTTAAATCTTCTGGCTTCCAAACAGCACGCATTCCTTTACCCCCACCTCCTGCAGAAGCTTTTAACATTACTGGATAACCAGTTTCTATAGCTGTTTTTTCACAACTTTCAAAGTCTTCAATAACACCTTCACTTCCTGGTACACAAGGTACACCTGCAGCAATCATGGTAGATTTAGCATTCGCTTTATCTCCCATTTGATCAATCATATCACCTGTTGCTCCAATAAATTTTATATTATGCTCTTCACATAATCTAGCAAACTTAGCATTTTCAGATAAAAATCCGTAACCAGGGTGAATAGCATCTGCATTTGTAATTTCTGCAGCTGCAATAATATTAGACATTTTTAAGTAAGACTCAGAACTTGGTGCTGGACCAATACAAACTGCTTCATCTGCAAATCTTACGTGCAAACTTTCTGCATCCGCAGTAGAATATACTGCTACAGTTTTAATGCCCATTTCTTTACAGGTTCTAATAACACGAAGTGCTATCTCCCCTCTATTGGCAATTAATATTTTTTTAAACATAATTTAAGAGTTATAAGTTATAAGTTATAAGATTTTGAGTTAGAACATCTATTCTATAATCAAAAATCTAAACTCTTTCTATTACGATGGGTCTACTAAGAATAATGGCTGATCAAATTCTACAGGAGAAGAATCATCCACTAATATTTTAACGATCTTACCTGAAACTTCAGATTCTATTTCATTAAATAATTTCATTGCTTCAATAACACAAACAGTATCTCCTACAGAAATATCTGTTCCTACTTCTACAAAATTAGGCTTATCTGGTGATGGTTTTCTATAAAAAGTTCCAATAATAGGAGACTTTACAGTAATATATTTAGAATCACCACTTTCCGCTACTACTGTATCTGCTGTAACAGGAGCTGCTGCAACAGGTTGTGCAACTTGAGGCATACCAGCCATCGGAGCTGCTTGTAAAATTGTTGTTTCTGTTTTACCAGAACCAGTTCTAATTGTAATCTTTACATCTTCCATTTCTAACTTTACCTCGCTAGCGCCAGATTTAGCTACAAATTTTATAAGATTTTGAATCTCTTTAATATCCATACTCATAATTGTTTAATTGTTGTGTTTATGAATTATACGCCCATTTTACGTAAGCTGCTCCCCATGTGAAACCGCCACCAAATGCCGCAAAAATTAAATTATCTCCTTTTTTTAATTGACTTTCATAATCTGCTAGTAAAAGTGGTAAAGTTGCAGATGTAGTATTTCCGTATTTTTGAATGTTCATCATAACTTTTTCTGATGGCACCCCTACTCTTTTAGCAATTGCTTCAATAATTCGTTTATTAGCTTGGTGTGCTACTAACCATTGAATATTTTTTTCTGTAAGATTATTTCTTTCTAATACTTTTCCGGCAACATCTGCCATATTAGAAACTGCATATTTAAAAACAGTTTTTCCTTCTTGATATACAAAGTGTTTATCTGACGCAACAGTTTCTTTAGTTGTTGGCATTAAAGAACCACCTGCCTCTATTCTCAAGAAGTCTCGTCCTATACCATCACTTCTTAAGTACTCGTCTTGCAGACCTAAGCCTTCATAATTTGGTTCAAACAAAGCAGCTCCCGCTCCATCACCAAAAATAATACAAGTAGCTCTATCTTTATAGTCTATTATAGAAGACATTTTATCTGCTCCTATTAACAATACTTTTTTATATCTACCAGACTCTATATAACTAGCTGCTGTAGACATACCATATAAAAAACTAGAACATGCTGCTTGCAAATCATAACCAAAAGCATTTACTGCTCCTATTTCTGATGCCACATAAGCCGCTGTAGATGCTATAGGTAAATCTGGAGTTGCAGTACCAATAATAATTAAATCTATTTCTGCAGGATCTACGTTTGACTTTTGTAATAATTCTTCCGCAGCTTTTATTGCCATGTATGAAGTACCTAAACCTTCTCCTTTTAAAATCCTTCTTTCTTTAATCCCTGTTCTACTGGTAATCCATTCATCATTAGTGTCTACCATGGTCTCTAACTCTTTATTAGTTAGAACATATTCAGGAACATACTTCCCTACTGCTGTAATTGCTGCAGTGATTTTTGTCATAATTTTAGTTGTTTTCCATGTGGTTAGGAAAATCAAAAGTAGTGAAATTTATTTCACTTTTTAAAGTAAAAATTATCAAAAGAATTAATTTCAACTTTAAAAACGCAAAAAAACCCTCAATTAATGAGGGTTTTAAAAAAAACTTTTGATTCTTTTATGCTTCTATTGCAGATGCCGATTCTAATACGATCTGTCCTCTATAGTATAATTTACCTTCATGCCAGTGAGCTCTATGATATAAGTGAGATTCTCCTGTTGTAGGGTCTGTAGCAATCTGCTGATAAGATGCCTTATAATGAGTTCTCCTTTTGTCTCTTCTAGTTTTGGATATTTTTCTCTTAGGATGTGCCATTTTATGTCTTTTTTTCTGTTATTAAATTCTTTAATTTATCCCACCTTGGGTCTGTCTCTTCAACAGTCTTTACTTCTTTTATTTCTAATTCTCTTAACTTATTTAATGCTTCAGAGTCCATTGTTCCATCTAAAACTTTTGGATGAACTCTTTTATTAGGAACTGATAATACAATCATTTCATAAATAAACTGAGCTACATTAAACTCATACGCCTCATGAGGTAATATTAAAATCTCCTCATTTTCATCATTAAATTCTGGTCCAAAGTTTACCACTAAAGGTAAAACTGCTTGAACATCTTGTTTATAAAGTTCGTTAGAAACATCACATGGTACTTCTACAAAACCATTGGCGGTAAAAGTTAATTCTAGTAACGTACTCTTCTTTATAAAATTTAATGATATTTTAATTGATGAACTTTCAAATTCATCAAAATTAAAAACATTAAAGAACGTATTGTTAATTTCATATTCAAACAAATGAATTCCTTCCTTTAATCCTACAAATTGTATGTCGAACTCCTTTAAGTCTTTCATTTCCAAATATCAATTAAGCGTGCAAAGATATAAAATTTTATTATTCTACACTCTTTTCTATTAAAAGTTTTTTATTTTACTAAAAGAGGACTTTTTGTGAGCTCTTTATATTCTTTTCTTGTCTTATAAATTTCGATAGCAGTAAATAATGCTTCTTTAAAAGAAGATGGGTTTGCTATGTTTTTCCCAGCTATATCAAAGCCTGTACCATGGTCTGGAGATGTTCTAATCTCACTTAAACCTGCCGTATAATTTACTCCACTACCAAAAGACAATGCTTTAAATGGCGCCAACCCTTGGTCATGATACGTTGCTAAAACACCATCAAATTGCTTATATGTTTCCGAACCAAAGAAACCATCTGCTGCATAAGGCCCAAAAACTAGCTTACCAGATTCTTTTATTTCATCTATAGTTGGCTTTATAATTTCATCATCTTCTACACCAATAACCCCCTTATCTCCACAATGTGGATTTAAAGATAAAACTGCTATTTTTGGTTTATTAATACCAAAATCTTGCACCAAAGAAGTATACATAGTACCTACTTTCTCTTTAATTAATGCTGGAGTTATGGATTCTGCAACTTTAGATATAGGAATATGACCGGTTATCAATCCTATTCTTAATGCATCCGTCATTAAAATCATTAAGCTCTTTCCTTCTAACTTATCTTCTAAATACTCTGTATGCCCCGGAAAATTAAAAGTATCAGATTGTATTGTTTCTTTATTAATTGGTGCAGTAACTAAAACATCTATCTTCTGTTCTTTTAAATGAGTAGTAGCTATCTCTAATGATTTCGCCGCATATTCTCCAGATTCTTTAGTCGCCTCACCTAATGCTACAGCAACTTCTTCTTTCCAAATATTTAATACATTAACCTTATTATGATTAACCTGCTCTATAGAGGTAATTCCATGAACAGGAGTCTCTGCACGTAATGCTTTTTTATGATAAGTAACTACCTTTGTACTTCCAAAAATAACTGGCGTACAAAAATCTAACATTCTTTTATCTTGAAAGGTTTTTAGAATAACTTCTAAACCTATTCCATTTAAATCTCCTATTGAAATACCAACTATAATTTTATCAGATTTATCCATAGTAACTCTTCTATTATTCCTATTTTTGAATATCACAAAAGTAACTAAATTTTACAAATATGTTTACCGGAATTATAGAAACCCTTGGTACAATAACAAATATTACAAAAGAACAAGACAACATTCATTTAACTGTAAAGAGTAATTTTACAAATGAATTAAAGATAGATCAAAGCGTTGCTCATAATGGCGTATGCTTAACTGTAGTAAATATTAAAAAAGATGAGTATACCGTTACAGCTATCAAAGAAACTTTAAACAAAACAAATATTGGTAGTTTATCTAAAACTGATTCTGTAAATTTAGAAAGAGGAATGAAATTAGGAGACAGATTAGACGGTCATCTAGTACAAGGCCATGTAGACCAAACAGCAACTTGTATAAATATTAAAAATGAAAATGGAAGTACCTTTTATACTTTTAATTATGATGCTTCTAATAAAAACATAACAATAGAAAAAGGATCAATTACAGTAAATGGAGTAAGTTTAACAGTGGTAAACTCTAAAAAGAATGAATTTAGTGTTGCTATAATACCTTATACGGCAGAAAACACAACCTTTAAGTTTTTAAAACTAAATGATTGTGTAAATTTAGAATTTGATGTTATTGGAAAATATGTTAGTAGACTTACTAATCCTTAACCTTCTTAACTCCGTAAATAATTCCTGAAACTATTAAGAAAATTAGACCTCCATCTATCGCTAAACCAGGTGGTGGTGGTGGTCCTGCAGGTGGCGGCACGTTTTGTGCACTAATTACATAAGTAAATGCTAGCATTATTATAAATGCGAAATGTTTTTTTTTTATCATTTTTATCCCCCCAGATTAAAATTAATATTAATTAAACTTTATACAAACTATACCACTTGTTAGAACAAATGTATATTTCTTTATTAATAAGAAGAAAAAAGCAATCTCACTTGATATTACATCAAAAAAAAAAAAAACACTTTTTTTCAACTCTTATAAAAACAATAAACTATTTTGAGTATCAGAATAGTATCTAATTGTTTTATGGTGCAAATATATATACTTTTCTTAATTAATCACAATTTTTCTCTTAAGTTTTAAATATAATTTGATTCCTCTATCCTCAACCTTATCAAAGAATCAAGTAACACAATTATACCCCAAATTTCATCTTAAACACACCACATTAATCATGACACTAATTAGTAGACCTGAATACCTACCATTGTCTAGCACTTCTAACAGCATTTATTGTATTCTTAATTTTACTATCAAATAAATAACTAAATTCGTGTTTGTTTACAGAAACACTAAATAGCAATTAGTCTGCGCACTCTACACTCTTACGTAAATTGTACTCGGATTTTATTTTTAAGTTCGAAAGTTGCAACGTTTATCAATTAAAAAAAAAAGAAATGGAATAGTGTTATCAATCTAAACTAATAAGTTTCTCTTTTCTATATTTCTTAGATATTTGAAATAAATCAGAAACAGTGATAGACCTATACTGTCTTCAGCATGACACTTTAATATGCTTTAGAATAAGAAAGAATTTTTTATTCCTTCTCCATAAAACGTCCTCTACTGGGTTATATCATTTATTTCTATATACTAAATATTCTTTATAGATTCTTCAGAGAACAATTTGATAACTTACATTAGTTTTACATTTGTCGTACAAAGGAATATTATAATCAATGTGCAAACGACATGAAAAATTAAACAAAAAAAAGCCTCTACATTTCTGTAAAGGCTTGCTATTAATGGTGGTCCCACTTGGACAAAGTTAGTTTTTTAATATTTTTTAACATACATTTACTACTGTTAATCAGTTTGTTACGAATGTAGTTGAATAGTTTTTAATGTAGTTGAATGTGTTTTAATTCATTTTACCCCCCCTATTCAACCCCCCAATTAAAAGGGGTAAAAAAATATAAAAAAATGAATTATTACTTTGAATTAAGAAAAGATAAAATAGATAAAAACGGTTTTGTTCCTATTAGATTAATTGTATCTGATAAAACAATAAGAATTAGAAAAAGTATTGGTGCAAAAACAAGAGTTAATGATTGGGATAATAACAATTACTATATTAAAAACGTAAAAGAGCAAGAATTCTATACTAAGATTGAGAGCTACAATAAATCAATTGGCTCTATAAAAGAAAAAGTAGACAAAATTTTTAAGTTTTTTGAGTATAACGAAATTCCATTTTCAAAAAACACATTCTTAGAAAAGTTTGAAAAATCAGAAGTAAAAGTTACAATTGATTTTTTTGATGCGTTTAAAGAATATATTGAAATATCAAAACTTACCAAAACAAACTCAACTATTACAAAAATTAAATCTGTAAGAAACTTTGTTACCGCTTTTAAAGAAGAGTCTTCATTTAATTTAAGGTTAGATAATATAGATTTTCGGTTCGAAGAATCTTTTATGGATTATTGTTTTAACACGAGAAAAACACTAAATAATTATTACGCAAAAATAATTAAGACTTTAAAGGCTTTTTTAAATTGGTGTTATGAAAGAGGTTATCATAATTCTTTAGAATTCAAAAAAATAAAATGCAAAGAGGATGATATAGAAGTAATTTACCTTACAATGGACGAGCTGACAAAACTTTACAAACATAAGTTTAAAAATGCTTCAATGGATAGGGCACGAGATATGTTCTGCTTCCTAGCATTTACAGGTCAAAGGCATATAGATATATACAGGCTTAAAAATGCAAATGTTGAAGGCGAGTATTTAAACTTTACTGTTCAAAAAACTAAAACTGTAGACCATCACGTTTATTTAATTAAACAAGCTAAGGAGCTTATTGATAAATATAAAGATACTATGTATTTCCCCATTCCTAGAATTACTTCTCAAAAACTAAATGAAAAAATACAAGAATGCTGTGAAGAAATTGAATTAACACAAGAAATGATTTTAACTCGATATATAGGAGCAAGAGAAATTTCACAAAGCTTTAGAAAGTGCGATTTAATCACCTCACACGCTGGACGTAAAACATTTATAACCAATAGTTTAATTTTACGAATCCCAGAAAGAGTGGTAAGAAGCATATCAAATCATAAAGATGAAAAAAGTTTTAGAAAGTATATAAATATTTCTGAAATTCACAAACAAAAAGAATTAGAAAGATGGAATTCAGTTTTTTAAGAAAGATGAAAACAAATAATCAAAAAGTAAATGAACAACCTAAATGTATTGTACTAAACAACTACATTATACAAACTGTTGACTTTATCTTAAAAGAAGACAATATTGATTATAAAAATACATTAATTACAATATTGAAAGTTATCAAATATGAAGAGTTTGATGAAATTATAACAACCATTAAATACAGTGATAAAACTAAATATAAGGAGCTAATTAAAGCCTCTGAAAATTTATCTATTTATAATGATACTCTGAAAAATTATAGATACGGTTTTAAAACAAGAATAGAAGATGACTTTTTAAAACTTCATAATGATTCTAAAGATAGTTTAAGTACAGGTGATTTAGTTGCATTCTTATTAAATCAACATTCTTATTACAAAAAAATAAATTCAGAAATAATAGTCCCTGCTATTAATTTAATTTTGGATGAAATAATTATTTCTTTAAAACAGAATATCCCACTTTTAAAACAAGAAATAAACCATCAATCATACTTACCTATTTCTAAAGCAATTTATGTATTTCTTATTTCTCCTAAAAAAGAAGCTATCAATAAGTTTAAAAATATTATTCGAAAAGACCTAGATTATAAGAATAATTCAGATTTTCAATATGAGTACTTTGTTACTGTAGATCGGTTTTTTAACAGATTAGATCTTGATTATATTCCTTATATAGAGAACATACCTGAGAAGCATGATTTTAAATTAGGAAAAAAAAGTAATTCTATAACCAAACCTGATATATCTGCTATAATAGATAAAGATGATTTTTTCAATATAAATATCCCTCTAATAAACTACGATACTACCAAATTAATAAACCCAAATACTGATTTTGATAATATGGTAGATTTTACAAAAATCCTATCAGCTTTGTTTGAATATTTTTACTCTAAAAATTATAATCAAAAATTAAAATTTGATTTAGGTAAAGTATTTATTGAAAACATTACACAACCTTATTCTAAATATCCCGACGATATTTTAATAAGAACCAGAGAAATTCTTAAAAAAATGTTTGCAAATGATTCAGAATTTAAGAAGCTATTTTTTACTTTTCTATATGTAGAGAAAGAAGCAGATAGAATTAATGGGTGGGTAAATAAGTTCCCGAAACTCCTAAACCACTACCTAGGTGGTTTAGAAAATCTAAAAGAAGGAACAATTAAGAGGTATTTTTTCAATACCGAAAAAAATCCTGTTATTGGATTTCAAAAAGAAATTAATGATTTCATAGAAAAAGAACTAAACATAACGCACTGACAATCAACACTGGTTATACTTGGTCAAAGCATATTCTGTTTTATTAAAATAAATTGCAGCAAATTAAAAAACATAAAAATATGCCTAAATTTATTAAAGACGATTCGAAAGAATTAAAAGAAACAACAGTAGTAGAGAATACAGCTAAAACAGAAAAAGAAATTTTATCTCCTTTGTATTTCCCACCTCAAGACGACCAAATGCGTCAAAAAGATGTCGCAACAATGTTTGGAAAATCTATACAAACAATCTGCTCTTGGACAAAGCTAAACAAAATACCCTATTTTAGGTTAGGTGATTATCCTATATACTCTAGGAAACAACTAATCTTATTTGCTTCAAAAAACCACAAACTTATTTCTAACAAATAAAAAAAGCAACGAGGTACAAACTCATTGCTTTTTTATGTTTTTTCTATTACATTATTAATAACGTATAGTACAAATATACGTATAAACTCAATAAATATGTCAGATATACCATATTTAAGGATTGGTACATCCTATTATAAAATCGTTCAAGTACCAACAATAAACAATCAGTTCAATGAAGCTTTAATAAAATGGGATGTTTCTACAATCATACAAGACCATGGCAGGAAGTATTTAGATGATATTCCTAAATATCATGGTAAAATATGTTTCCCTGATCATTTTGATTTTTCTAAAGAATTTTATGGGTTTTACAATACCTATTCTCCGTTAAACCATACACCAAAAGAAGGTGGTGTTAAAAACACTATTAAGTTTTTTAATCACATTTTTGGTTCACAGTTTGAACTTGGGCTAGATTATTTTAAGCTTTTATATGAGGTTCCAACACAAATACTCCCTGTTCTATGTTTGGTTAGTAAAGAACGTTCTACAGGTAAAAGTTCATTTTTAAAATATTTAAAAGAAGTATTTGGACAGAATATGAGTTACTTGGATAGTCACTCCTTAAACAGCAATTTCAACTTGGATTGGGGAAACAAACTACTACTTGGTTTAGACGAAGCTTTTCTTCAAAAAGAGGAAATAACGGAAAAAATAAAATATCTCTCCACATCAAATAAAAATAAGATTGAGGCTAAGGGTAAAGAACGATTTGAAGTAGACTTTTTTGGTAAGTTTATTATGTGTAGCAACAAAGAAAATTCATTCATTAAAATTGATTCTGATGAGATTAGATTTTGGGTAATTAAAGTTCCTGTAATCAAACAAGAAGATGTTAATTTTCTAGATAAGTTAATTGATGAAATTCCAGCCTTTCTACATTTTATTAAAAATAGAAAATTTGCTAGTGAAAGAAAAACTAGAATGTGGTTTACTGCACAACAAATTTATACTCCTGCGCTTAAAAAACTAGTAAACAATAATAGAAATAGAGCGGAAAAAGAAATAGCACACCTTCTTTTAAGTGTTATGGAGAAATTTGAGTTAGAAGAAGTACACTTTAGTTTGATGGATTTATTAAATGCGCTTACAAAAACAAGAGTTAAAACGGATTTAACACAACTTCGTGCGTTATTAAAAAAAGAGTGGAAAATTGAGCGAAAAAACAACTCTTTTAACTATCAAAAATTTGTTATTCTTAGTGATGGAGAAATCATACTTGTAGACACAAAAGGAAGGTATTTCACCATCAAAAAAAGTTTTTTAGGTAAAAACTTTGATGATTTGATGACGGACTAGCCTATATATACTCTTAGATCAATAATAATAAGGGACTAAGCCGTCATCAAAACCGTCATCAAAGCGTCATCAATAAAAAAAATGATGACATGTTTAAAAAAAATCTGATGACCTGATGACAAGTTGATGACGCAACTTTCCCTTTACTGTAAAGAGATTCAAGAGTATCGTCATCAAATCATCAACTTTTAGATATTCTTCATACGCATAATACAAACAAAAATGAATTGTAAAAAAGCAAAACAAATAGACCTAGTTTCTTACCTAAAAAAACAAGGATTTAGAACAGGCAAAACCAATACAAAAGATGTTTGGTTTTATTCTCCTTTTAAAGAAGAGAAAACACCATCTTTTAAAGTTAATACTACTAAGAACATATTCTTTGACCATAGTTCTGGTATTGGAGGAACCATCATTGATTTTGTAACAAATTACAATAATTGTTCAATCAGAGAAGCCTTAGTTATTTTATCCGAAGGTTCTTTTTCTTTTCACCAGCAAAAAAAACAAATTATCATTGAACCAGAACCAACCTACTCTATTAAAAAAGTAACCGAATTAACGAATCAAAATTTATTGGATTATTTAAGCAGCAGGAAAATCAATTTACAATTTGCAAAACAATTTTGTTTTCAAGTTCATTACTCTTTTTCTAATGGAAAAGAAAACTACGGAATTGGATTTATGAATAATGTTGGTGGATTAGAAATTAGAAATGAATTTTTTAAAGGTTGCTTAGGTAAAAAAGAAATTACAACCATAAATAATAATTCTAACGTTGTTTCAATATTTGAATCTTGGTCTGATCTGCTCTCATATTTTTCTATAAAAAATGAAATTCCGAAAGAAAACTTTATCATACTTAACTCTACTTCTTTAGTAAAGAAAACAATGGGTTTATTAAATAAATATTCTGTAATAAAATTATTTATGGATAACGATGAGGCAGGAAATAAAGCTACCGATTTTTTAATAGAAAATGCAAATGGTAAAATTATAGACAGCAGAATCCAATATAAAAATTACAATGACTTAAATCACTATTTAGTGAATCGAAATTAATGCGGTCAGTTATTTGCAAGGTGTGGCTAATGTTCACGAAAAGTGCACATTAACCAAACCTTGCTATTCGCATAAAAATGCTCATAGAAAAAAAACAAACTAAAAAAATATAAAATAATGAATAATCAAAATAAGACTAGAATGGTATTCTATTTAGATTTTAATGATAAAATTCTACTAAATAATCAATGTGAATTATTACAAGTGAAAGCCTCTTTCTACATCCGACAATGTGTACTTGAGAAACTAGGGAAACCAATTTTAGAAGTAAAACAAAAACAATTAGAAACCAAAAATTACATATTACAACTTTTTAAAATAGGTAATAATTTAAATCAAATCTCTCGTAAATTAAATTCTGGAATCAAGTTAAAATTAACAGATGAAGATTTAATAATAAGTGATATTGAAGAGTTAAAAAAACACATTATTGATATAAAATCGAAACTTAACTAACATGGAAGAAAGTAAAAAAGTATTGTATTTAATGCAAAACGTATGTGACAAATTAGATACTCTAGAAAGTAATATTAACACTATAAGAGAAGATAAAATTGACAACAAAATTTTTGGAGAATTCATAGAATCACAAAAACAAATACTTATGAAGCAACATAAGTTAAATATAAATCAAACAAGTGCATTTCTTAGTATCATAAAAATAGAAGAATCTATAAAATCATTAAGTAATGAACCAAACATAATTAATCAAAAAAAAGAATATTATCTGTTTGGTAAAGACTCTCCGTTTACATCTAAACTTTTGCTTTCAATTATCACTTTTATTTTAATAGCTTTTTCTGGGTTTAAGTACATACCAAGTTATCTAAATGAAAACAGTGAACTTAAAACCGAAAGAGACGAATATAAGTTGTTCTACGAGTATTTTTTTTTAGATGCTTATTCTAAAAATAATAAAACATCTAAAAACATTGCTTCAATACTAAATGATATTCAGCAAAAAGACACGGTATTATTACGGTATGTGCATAAACTAAGTAAACAATACAATACTCAACTAAAAAAAGAAGCTTTAGAAAAACAATTAGAGAACTTAGAAAAAGGAAGATGATAACAAAGCTACAAAGTATTTCTTTTACCAAAAACGCTTTATTGTACTGTGAAAAAGGTGGAGAAGTTTTAACTACCAATAAATGTTTTGGTAATGCAAATGATATTTATAATCAAATGAAAGAAAAAGAAACACAGAATGATAGATGTACTAATAAAACGTTTCATATAAAAATTAGAGCAGCTCCAGAAGATAAAGGCAAGTTAAACAATCAAGATTGGATTGATATTGCCAATAGATATGCTTTAAAAATAGGTTTTCAAGACAATATGTTTGCAGTTTATCTACATGAAAAAAACACAGATAAAGAACATATTCATATAGTGAGTACAAGGATTGGGGATAATAATTTAGCGATCTCAAATAGCTATACACATTATAAAAGTCAAGATTTTTCTAGAGTAATAGAAAAAGAATATAACTTACGAAAAGTTGGTAGAAAGCTTGAAGCATTAAAAATGAATCAAGAGTTTATTCCTAATAACAAACATACTACAGACCTTAAGGAAGCTATTTTTTCTGCAATAGATATTTCAGATAGTATTGAAGATGTTGTTTTTATCCTTAAAAATAAAAATATACAAACTAAAATAGGTCGTGGTATTTCTTTTACAGATGCTAAAGGAGTAAGAAAAAAAGGCTCTGAAATAGATAGAAAACTATCTTTAAGAGGTATTGAGAAACTTTTATCTTACGAACAACAAGAAAAACGAATGAATAAAAAAAACAGGGGTTTTAAAATGTGAATTTTTGATTAAAACATAGAACAATGTATAAAGCTATAAATATCTATTTATAGCTTTATACTTTTGTAGTTTTATATACTTAGAACTTTCTTTTTTATATAAATGCACTTTTATACTTTTATATAAAAAGATAAACAGTACGTGACGCCTGCCGCTTAGGCTCATTTTAAAAATCAGTTGATTTTTGCTAGTTAAATTAAATAAAAATCAACTGATTTTTAAAACGGAAAAACTAATTCTCTAGATGTATCTAAAAGATAAATATTTTATTATTGAATTACACTAAAAAAAACACAACATAACTTGCTTAAAATCAGTGAATTATATTTTTTACATAAATTAGAAATCAATTACAAAGAAAAATACTTGTTTTTTAACTGTAAATATCACTATCTTTGTATCAAATTAGAAAACGATTACAAAGAAATTTTATGACAAACATTAATCAAATAGCAGAAGTTCAATTTGGACTTTATAAGAAAAAAAGCAAGGATGGAGATACCAAATATCTTACTACTGGCCATTTTGATAATTTCTTAAATCCAACGCTATTTGATGATAGTTTCATCAAAATTACAGGTAAAGATACAAAATTTTTACTACAACCTAATGATGTGATTCTTACTGGAAAAGGACAACGAATTTTTGCTTGGAGTTACAATGAGTCATTTGGCAAAGTTGTTCCTAGCTCATTATTTTACATTATTAGAGCAGATGCAACATTGATTGACAGTCGCTATTTGGCTGCTGTACTTAATTCTGAACGAAAAAGATACGAGTTAGAATTACTTGGTGTGGGATCTTCTATAACATCTATTGCCAAAAACGATGTTTTAGATTTTGAAATACCATTACCGAGTTTAGAAGAACAACAAAAAGTTATTGATGTACTAGATCTTCTTGAAGAAGAAATAGCATTAACAAATCAACTATTAGAAAAGAAAAAAGCGCTGAAAAAAGGAATTTTAAACGAATTAATAACAAATAAAATTAAACTGTAAGACATAAAAAAAGCCTTTAAAGCTGGTCGCCTTGAAGACTTTAGATTGGTATTGTTTGCACTCAGTGGCTTGTCACCGAACTGATAAAAACAATGTTCTTGGAAAAACAAAAATATACCAATCTTATGACATATCCTAATTACGATGTGCACAGACTCGGATTCACACACTCTACGCCGAGATATTGAGTGTATTTAAAATTAAAGTAAAATGAGTAACACTAGACACGTAGTTCCAAATCCAGATGGTGGTTGGGACTCTAAAAAAGGAGGTTCTGAAAGAGCTTCAAAACATTTTGATAAGAAACAAGATGCAGTAGATTATAGTAGAGAATTGTCTAAAAAACAAAAAACAGAATTAGTCATTCATAAAAAGGATGGTAAAATTCAAAGAAAAGATTCTCACGGAAATGACAAATTTCCGCCAAAAGGATAATTAACTAAACAGGAGCGATACTAAGTTATCGCTCCTTTAAAAAAATAAAAAATGAGTAAACTAACACAAAGTGATATAAATAATAAAGTATGGAAAGCCTGCGATACCTTTAGAGGTACAGTAGATGCAGGGCAATATAAAGACTACATACTTACAATGCTTTTTATTAAATACATAAGCGATGTAAATAAAGAGAAGAAAGCCGAATACGAGAAAAAGTATAATGGAGATAAAATGCGTATAGAAAGAGCTTTAAAACACGAACGTTTTTCGTTGCCTGAAAAGTCGTCTTTTGATTATCTATATGAAAAACGTAACGAAAGCAATTTAGGTGACATTATTAATATTGGACTAGAAGCCTTAGAAGAAGCCAATAGAAGCAAACTGGAAAAGGTATTTAGAAACATCGATTATAATAGTGAAGCTAATCTTGGAGAAACAACAGATAGAAACAGACGTTTACAGCATCTTCTAAATGATTTTAAAGCTTTAGACTTAAGACCTTCTAATCTAAATAATAACGATGTTATTGGTGATGCTTACGAGTATTTAATAGGGAACTTTGCTGCTGGCGCAGGTAAAAAGGCTGGTGAATTCTATACAGCTTCACAAGTATCGCAATTATTGGCAAAATTAGTAGAACCAAAAGCAGGAGATCGTATTTGCGACCCAACCTGTGGTTCTGGCTCGTTATTACTTAAAGTAGCCAAAGAAGTGGGCAGTAATAATGTATCTTTAAATGGACAAGAAGTAAATGGTTCTACCTATGCATTGGCACGTATGAATATGTTCTTACACGAAATGGACAATGCTACTATTGAATGGGGAGATACACTAAACTCTCCTAAATTGGTAGATAATGATGCTTTAATGAAATTTGATATTGTCGTAGCCAATCCACCGTTTTCTTTAGATAAATGGGGAGCAGAAGATGCACCGTCAGATAGATACAGTCGTTTTCATAGAGGTGTTCCACCTAAAAGCAAAGGCGATTATGCATTTATTACGCATATGATAGAAACCTTAAACGAACACGGAAAAGCGGGCGTTATTTTACCTCACGGAGTTCTTTTTCGTGGTAGTAGCGAAGGTAAAATACGTAAGCAACTTATTGATGAAAATTTATTAAAAGCTGTGGTTGGTTTGCCCGCAAATTTATTTTATGGTACAGGTATTCCTGCCTCTATTTTAATTTTTGACAAAAATAAAGGAGACAATACAGAGATACTTTTTATTGATGCCAGTAATGAGTTTGAGAATGGTAAAAACCAAAACCGATTACGTGATGAAGATGTTGACAAAATTTACAACACCTTTTCTCAATGGAAAACAGTTGATAAATACAGTCATATTGCCAAATTAGAAGAAATACAAGAGAACGATTACAACCTTAATATCCCTAGATATGTTGATACGTTTGTAGAAGAAGAGCCTGTTGATATTGTAGAAACTCAAAAAGAGATAGTTGAGCTGAAAGCGAAATTAATCGAGGTGGAATCTCAGATGGAGGTTTATCTTAAAGAAATGGGTTATTAAGATGGACAATATTAATTCTACTATTCCAGATACTTGGGAACTAATAAAACTTGGTGAGATAACAACCTACACCAAAGGGTATGCTTTTAAATCAATTAATTATATAAGTGAAGGCACAAGAGTAATTAGAATTTCAGATACAAATGCACATTCGATAAAAGAAGAAAATCCTATTTTCATTAGCAATGAAGATGGACAATATGATAAGTGGAAATTAATAGAGAATGACCTTGTTTTCACCACTGTTGGGTCTAAGCCACCTATGTACGATTCTATGGTAGGAAAAGTTATAAAAGTGCATAAGAAACAAGAGGGAGCTTTATTGAATCAAAATGCGGTCATCCTAAGAGGACTGAAATCCAAAGTAAATCAACACTATTTATACCATAATTTTAAGTTAAAGAAATATTTAAACTTTATTGAAACAATAGTTAGGGGAAATGCTAATCAGGTTAGTATTACGTTAAAAGAGTTATTTAATTACGTAATACCATTACCACCACTAAAAGAGCAAAAAAAAATAGCCGAAATCCTCTCACAATGGGATGAAGCCATAGAAACCACACAAAACCTTATTGAAAAATTACAAGTACGTAAAAAAGGTTTAATGCAAGAGTTGTTATCTGGTAAAAAACGTTTACCTGGATTTAGTGAGGAGTGGGAATTAACAGAACTAAAAACTCACTTAATTAAACATTCAGAAGTTAGTACAGAATCAAGTCAATACCCCGTTTTAACTTCTTCCAGAAGAGGTATATTTTTTCAAACAGATTATTATACAAGAGAGGTTGCAAGTAAAGACAATACTGGTTACAACGTCGTGCCTCGTGGTTATTTTACATATCGACATATGAGTGATGATCTGATTTTTAAGTTCAACATCAACACATTATGCGATAAAGGAATAGTAAGTACACTTTATCCTGTATTTACAACTAAGGAAACTTTAGAAAAAGAGTACCTATTAAATGTATTGAATGAAGGTGAAGAGTTCAAAAGGTACGCCTTGAAACAAAAGCAAGGTGGTTCTAGAACTTATATGTATTTCGGTAAACTCGAAAAGTTGAGGATTCCTCTACCAAAAATAGAAGAGCAAAGAGCTATAATTAATTTCATCAATACTTTACAGAGTGAGATAGATGAGTATAATAATTTGTTGAGAACACAAGAAGAACAGAAAAAAGGTTTAATGCAGCAATTATTAACGGGTAAAAAGCGTGTAACAATAGATTAATATGGCAGAAATATACCAGCATAATATTTATATAGATGAAAGTTGCCATTTAGAAAACGACATACACCCATTAATGTGTATTGGTTATACAAAAATAGCAGCTAAAGATTATGAGCTGTATAAAAATGAGTTAAAAAAAATCAAGCTTACACATAAAACACCTACAGAACTAAAGTGGAATAAGCTTTCTAATAACCGCTTGCCCTTTTACAAAGCCATTATAGATTTCTTTTTTGATAGCAATATTGAATTTAGAGCCATTTTAGTCAAAAACAAAGCCCAGTTAGACCATACTAAGTTTAACAGAGGAGATCATAATTCTTTTTATTATACACTGGTATTTTTATTACTTAGAAACCCTTGGGTAAATTATCTAGAAAATCCACATAAAGTTATTTTGGACATTAAAGATACACGTGGTAAGGAGCGTTTAACCAAATTAGATACTCGTTTAAATGAAGAATACAAGCAAAAATACAATAGAGATTCTCCTTTTAATTTTTTTCAACACATCCGTTCAGACGAGAGTGAGTTTTTACAACTAGCAGATTTTTTTATAGGTGCTATTACTTACAAAGCAAGAGGTCTGCATTTGCTAGAAAAATCATCGCAAGTTAAAAAAGAAGTGGTAGCCTATTTAGAACAAAAATCAGGCTATCAATTAGATGACGGCACTGCACCTTTTGAAGAAAAGTTTAATATTTTCGATTTTCAAATTCAAACTCAAAACAAGCAATAATGAATTATTTTGAGGAAGAACACGAATTAGATATTGTAGACGATCTGTTTGAATATTTAGATTTAGACGGTCCAGATAAAGAACAAATGTATCAGCTTTACGGTGTATTTAAAAAAGATATGATTGATGAGCCTATTTTCATCAATAACGTACAAGTGGTCTATGATAAAAAAAAATCTAGACATTACCTATTTAAAGGAAAACCTGTAGGTTTTGAACATATCTGCACACGGGAAAGTAAGCATTCCAAAAAACGATATTTTGACCCTGAGAGAACTAATAAAATTCACTGGATAAAGCCTGTAGTTCATTTTAAAGAAGATACGAGAGTTCGTTATTTTGAACGTGAACATCACAATGGTAAAAACCAACAATATTATTGGTTACACGAAAAAGATTATGTGGTAATTATTAGAGAGGTAACCGAAAAATTGCAATTAGTTACAGCGTTTAAAGTAGATAATTTAGAAAAACCTAGGTTTAACAATTGGTATAATGATTACCAAAAATAAAGGCAAAAAAAAACCTCACTTCGTAAGCGAGGTACGTATCTTAAGGCAATACGACTGATGCAACAAGTGCTAAGCCAAGTCCTTTACCCTTTGGGTAATGACATTGCAAAATTACACAAATTTGCATTATAAACAAAGTTATTAACAATTATATTAAAAAACACACTATGAGTACACCATCATATTTAGAAGACAATGTATCTCAAATACCTGCGTTGCAATTGCTCATCAATATGGGCTATACCTATGTAAGTCCTAAAAAAGCAGAACAATGGAGAGGCGGGAAATCGCAAGTATTGTTTACAGAAATATTACGTACTCAGCTAGCTAAAATTAACACTATTCATCGTCGTGGTAAGGAGTATGCTTTTTCAGATGCTAATATAAATTCGGCTGTTATAGCCGCAAAAGACTTACCTATACAAGATGGTTTTATAAATGCAAACAAAGCATTTTATGATTTAATTACGCTAGGTAAAGCCTTTGAACAAAGTATTGATGGCGATAAAAAAAGTCATACTATAAAGTACATAGATTGGGTAAACCCTAAAAATAACGTATATCACGTTACAGAAGAATTTCCTGTACTTAGAACAGGCAGAACAGATACTTATAGACCAGATTTGGTATTATTCGTAAACGGTATCCCAACGGTAATTATAGAATGCAAAAGTCCCTCATTAAACGGCACAAAACCACCAGTAACTCTAGCTATAGAACAACATACAAGAAATTTTAGTAAAGATGGAATCAGGTCATTATATGTCTATTCTAATTTACTCTTAAGTATAGCTACTAATAAAGGTAGTTATGCAACTACTGGAACAAGTAAAGAGTTTTGGGCAAAATGGACAGAGCAATTTGCCTCAAGCGAAACAGAAAAAAAGTATTGGACAGCACTCAATAAACTCAAAAATAAAAGGTTAGAAGAAGACCAAAAAAATATGGTTTTTGAAGAAAGAGCGGAGTATGTGCGTAAAAACTTTGATGGCATTGATACTGAAGATAGATTACTTACAGAGCAAGACAAATTACTATATAACTTGTGTCGTCCAGAACGATTACTGGACTTGATTTTAAACTTCACTCTTTATGATGATGGTATAAAGAAGATAGCGAGATATCAACAATATTTTGCGGTTAACAACACTATTAATCGTGTCACTAAATTTGACAATACAGGAAAGCGTAAAGGAGGTGTTATTTGGCATACACAAGGAAGTGGTAAATCATTAACTATGGTGATGCTTGCACAAATGTTGGCGTCTAATCCACATATTTCAAATCCAAAAATAATTTTAGTTACAGACCGTGTAGACCTTGACGACCAAATTTCAGACACCTTTAAAAAGTGTAAAAAAGAAGTTCGTCAAGCTAAAACAGGTTCGCATCTCACGGAACTACTCGAAGATAATAGTGATGCTATTATAACAACCATTATTAACAAGTTTGAAGCAGCTGTAAAAAACAACAAGAAACCGTTTACTTCATCAGATATTTTTGTGTTAATAGATGAAGGTCACAGAACGCAATACGGAACATTTAATGTAAGTATGCAGCGTGTATTTCCTAATGCTTGTTTTCTAGCCTTTACAGGAACACCTTTAATGAAAAAGGAAAAAAGTACTGCTAGTAAATTTGGTGGTTATATTGGTAAAGCATACACTGTAAAAGATGCTGTTGAAGATGGTGCTGTAGTACCATTATTATATGAAGGAAGGCATACACATATAATGTTAAATGAAGCTCCTTTAAACACCTACTTTGAAAAACTAGTAGAGCGTAATAATCTTTCAGAACGTGGGCGTGCAAAGTTGAAACAAAAATTCAATACTGTAAATGAATTGAATAAAGCAGATGAAGTTATTATGTGCAGAGCATTAGACATTAGCGAGCATTATACAGCATTTTTTCAAACACATAATGACAATTATAAACCAAAAGCACAATTAGTAGCACCTACCATAAAAGCAGCTTTAAAATACAAAGAATTTTTAGATGAAATCGGAATGGTGGATTCTGAGGTTGTAGTAACGCAATCTGACCAAAGAGAAGGAACAGAAGATGGTTATTTTAATGAAAACGAAGACAAAAGAAGAGAAGACACCTATCTCAATGCGATGATAGATAAGTATGGTGATCTAAAGAAATACGAAAAAAGTATCATCAATCAGTTTAAAAAACGTGATAAACCAGAAATACTAATAGTTGTTGCAAAGCTTTTAACTGGTTTTGATGCACCAAACAATACCGTTTTATATTTATGCCGTTCGCTTAAAGAACACACATTATTGCAAGCCATAGCACGTGTAAATCGTGTTTATCCCGGTAAAGATTATGGTTATATTGTAGATTATTATGGTAATCTTGAAAATTTGGATACTGCTTTAAGTACCTATTCAAATTTAGATGGATTTGAAGAAGAAGACTTAGAAGGCACACTAACCAATATTAAAGATGAGATTGCCAAACTACCGCAAGCACACTCAGAATTGTGGGATATTTTTAAAACTTTAAAAGGAAAACATTTAGAAACAACTGCATATGAAGAACACTTGTCGCCTGAAGATGTGAGAAACAATTTTTACACTAAAGTGTCTCAGTTCGCAAGACTTTTAAAACTAGCACTTTCTTCGGTGGATTTTGTTACCAATACAGATATAAAGAAGATAGATAACTACAAGCAAGATGCAAAGTTCTTTCTAAAATTACGTGTAGATGTTACTAGACGTTACAATGATGATATTGCATATAAAGAGTTTGAACCACAAATTCAGAAACTTATTAATAAGCATATTACAACTGATGGCGAAATAATGAAAATTACTGAGTTAGTTGATATATTTAACAAAGAGGAACGTGATGCACAGGTAGAAAACATTAAGGGAAAAGCTGCTCAAGCAGACCATATCGCTAGCAGAACGGTTAAGGCTATTAATTTAAAAATGCAAGAAGATCCTATTTATTATAGAAAACTTGCAGACCTTATAAAAGAGACTATTGCAGCTTATCATCAAAAACGTATAGACGAAGCAGAATATTTAAAAAAAGCTAAGGAAAACGAAGATAAATTCTTTAATGGTCGCTCAAAAGATGCACCAGATGAGTTGGCAGACAATACAGTTGCATTAGCGTTTTACAACTTTAGTAGGTCAATATTTGAAAATGTGGAGTTATTAAATACACCATTTCATATTGAAGTAAGTTTAGCGATTGATAAAACTGTAAAGGAACATATTTACTTAAACGAGAAAAAGATTATTGATTGGCATAAAAATGAAGATATCACAGGGAAAATAAATATCGAATTAGGAGACGTAATTTATGATTTACATCAGAAATTTGACATTGACACAGACTGGGATAAAATAGATTACCTCATTAGTGAGTGCTTGAAAATTGCAATACTTAAATACAAGTAACTTATGGAGTTAAAGAGTATTCCATATGGTAATTCAAGAATTGATTTTTGTTTAAAGCGAAATGAAAGGAAGATGCTAGGTATTAAGGTATATCCTAACGGCTCTACGGTTGTAACAGCCCCTATAGAAACACCTTATGATAAAATAGCTGTGAAAGTAAAGTCTAAAGCGCAATGGATAAATAAGCAAAAAGACTTCTTTATGCTCTTTGAACCACGAACAAAAGAAAAGCTTTACGAAAGTGGTGAAAGCCATTTGTATCTGGGGAAAAATTATAGATTAAAAATTACAGAGTCAAATACAAATTCAGTCAAATTAAAAGGGGGCTATATATTAATTGATATAAAAGATAAGCATAATAAAAATGCTATTGAAAAGGAACTGAAAAAGTGGTACAAATCTAAAGCTATTATACATTTTCAAAATCTTTTTGAAAATAGATTAGGACTAGCTAAAGAACTATCAGAAAAAGATACTTCATTAAACTATAAATGGTTTAATAACCGATGGGGAAGTTGCTTTAAAGATGGAACTATTAGTTTAAATTTAGATTTAATTAAGTCTCCAAAAGAATGTATAGACTATGTAATCGTTCACGAGATATGTCATTTAGCGCATCATAACCATAGTAATAAATTTTACAGTCTTTTAACTAAAAAACTCCCTAAATGGAGAGATTCAAAAGAGAAATTGGAGAAACTTTTATCTTAGCTGGAATTAGACCTAAATTGACAGGCACAAGACAATCATATAAAGCTGTTAAAAAAAACTTTAATTTCGAAACAATTGGAAAATATTGGCTTTATCAGCAACCATGACTGGACTCAAACGAGCAACCTCTTGAGCCATATCCATGTGAAGTTTATTTTACAAGCTAAAATCACAGCCCCCTAACAAACCCCCTTTAAAAAATAAAAACCTCTTAATCAAAGGATTAAGAGGTTTCAGGGTGGTCCCACTTGGGCTCGAACCAAGGACCCTCTGATTATGAGTCAGATGCTCTAACCAGCTGAGCTATGGGACCAAATAATTGGCTGCAAATGTAATACTTTTTATTACATTATTAAATAAAATATTAGTTTTTTTTTCTAAACCGTTCTATTCATTAGCCAAAGTCCAAAATTCTTTAAACTTTTCTTGTTTTTTTCTGACACATCCATAGTGTTTAAAGTATCAAACGCCTTCTCTGTATAATTCTTAATCTGTTCTTTTACTAAAGCAGGGATATCATTTTTATCAAAAATCTGAGTTACTTCTTTAATTTTTAAAGAATTCTCTGTTAAATTTTGATTGTAAAAAACACTTAATTTATTTTTATCTTCCTGAGATGCAATCTCTAATGATTTTAAATATAAGAAAGTCTTCTTATTTTCTATAATGTCCCCTCCTATTTGTTTCCCAAATGTTTTAGGATCTCCAAAAGTATCTAAGTAATCATCTTGTAACTGAAAGGCCAAACCTAAATTTAAACCAAAGTCATATATTAAGTCTGCATTTTCTTCATTTGTTTCAACAACAATTGCCCCCATCTTTAATGCGGCTGCTACCAAAACAGATGTTTTTAACCGAATCATATTTATATATTCATCAATAGTTACATCATTTCTAGTTTCAAAATCGACATCTAATTGCTGTCCATCACAAACTTCTAAAGCAGTTTTACTAAATAATTTTGCTAATTTCTGAAAAACAACAGGCTCATAATTCTCAAAATACTGATAAGCTAATATTAGCATAGCATCTCCAGAAAGAATACCTGTATTCAAATCCCACTTTTCATGAACCGTAGCTTTCCCTCTTCTAAGAGGAGCATCATCCATTATATCATCATGAATTAAAGTAAAATTATGAAAAACTTCAACAGCCAATGCTGCTGGCATAGCTTTTTCATATCCTCCTGAAAAAATATCTGCAGCCATTAATGTTAAAATTGGGCGCATTCTTTTACCTCCTAATTTTAGGATATAATCTATAGGTTCATATAAATTCCTAGGTTCACTAACCCACTTTTTAGATTCTAAATAATTGATAAAATCTTTCTGATAATGTAAAATCTCCAAATCTGTTATTTTTTTGTAAAAATAACGTAAAGTAATTTCACTTCACAATTCCAATGTTAAAAAATAAACAAAACTTTGGAAACTTCTTTTGTTTCTATAGTTTCCATTCGTACATTTGCACCCGAATTATGAGAGATAAAATATTAGAAAAATCAAATGAACTCTTCTTAAACCTAGGCTTTAAGAGTGTTACTATGGACGAAATTGCCAGTGCTTTAGGCGTCTCTAAAAAGACGATCTATAAGTATTTTAAAAACAAAACAGAACTTATAAACGCTGTTACACACCATATGTTTAACGTTATCTGTTCTGGAATAAATGGTATATGTGAATTAAATCTAAACCCGATTGATGAACTTTTCTCGATAAAAAGAGTAGTTTTAAACAATTTAAAAGATGAAAAATCTTCACCTATATATCAACTTCAAAAATACTACCCTAAAATTTATGCTTCTTTAAAGCAAAAGCAATTTCATGTAATGCAAGATTGCGTTATTGCCAATTTAAAAAAAGGTATAGAAATTGGCTTATACAGAGAATCTATAAACTTAGAGTTTGTATCTAGAATATATTTTAACGGAATAATAGGCTTAAAGGATAAAGATTTATTTCCATTAACAGATTATTCTATGAACACTTTAATGAATTATTTTTTAGAATACCATTTACGAGGAATTTGTACAATTAAAGGAATACATCAATTAGAAAACCAATTAAAACAGAAATAAAAACCACATGAAAAAAATAATTCTGGTATGCATAAGTACCTGTTTTTTCTTTATTGCCAATGCACAAGAAAAAACAATGACCTTATCATTAAAAGATGCTATAGATTTTGCTATTGACAATAGTTACAATACAAAGGCTTCTAAAAATGATATTAAATCTGCAAATGAAAAAGTATGGGAAACAACCGCAACGGGTTTACCTCAAATTAGCGCCACAGTAGATTATCAAAATTGGATAAAACAACAAGTAAGTTTAATTGATATTGATGGAGACGGAACTGAGGATGAATTGGTTTTTGGAACAAAACAAAGTTTAACCGGTTTTGTAACTCTAAATCAATTAATTTTCGATGGTTCTTATTTAGTAGGGTTACAGGCCTCTAAGACCTATTTAAAAATTTCTAAACAAGCAAACGAAAAAACAGAACTTTTAACTAGAGAAACTGTTATAAATGCATACGGAAACGTATTAGTCGCAGAAAATAGTATTACAATTTTAGAAGGAAACATTAAAATTCTTGAAAAAAATTTAAGTGATGCAAAACAAATCTATGAAAACGGATTTAATGAAGAAGAAGACATAGAACAACTAGAAATTACTTTAGGAAACTTAAAAAGTCAACTAAACAGTGTTAAACGAATGAAAGTTATAGCTTATAAAATGCTAAACCTTTCTTTAGGAGCTCCAATTGAAACAGAACTTACGTTAACAGATTCTTTAGATTCATTAACTGAAAGCAACATTAACTTAAGTTTAGTTTCAGAAGATTTTAGCTTCTCTAATCATATCGATTTTAAAATAGCAGAGAACGATAGAGAATCTAAACGTTTATTAGTTCGCTTAGAACAAAGTAAAGCACTACCTAGCTTATCAGCTTTTGTAAACTACGGATATTCTGGTTACTCAAACAATTTTACTTTCTTTGATAATGATCAGAAATGGTTTGAATCTTCTCTTTTAGGAGTCAGCTTAAACATACCTATTTTTAGTAGTTTAGGAAGAAGTTCTAAAACAAAGCAAGCAAAAATTGCTTTAGAAACAGCAGATATTAAGCTAGAAGAAACCAAACAACGTTTAGAATTATTAGCTGAAAAAGCAAAAAGCGAGTATCAACTAAGTATTGAAAACTATAATACTGCTAAAAAGAATGTTGGTTTAGCAGAAAGAATAGAAAAGAAACAAAGAATTAAATTTTTTGAAGGAATTTCTACTAGTTTCGATTTACTACAAGCACAAAACCAACTATACTCACAACAACAATCGTACATACAATCTATGTTAGATGTAATTGCTAGTAAAGCAGCATTAGAAAACGCACTAAACACCCCAATTAAACAATAAATAGGCATGAGAAAAATATATACATTATTAGCATTTACACTTGTTTTAATATCTTGTGGAGAAAAAAAACCAACATCAGTTGCAGCCATCATTTCTGTTGGAGATTTAAAAGAATTAACCGCTAAAAAGAAAGAAATTACAGCAAATTTAGAAACTATAAATGCAGATTTAGAAGCTATAAATAATGCAATTGCTAAAAAAGACACGCTTAAGAAACTTCCTTTAATTACCACTTTTACAGCAAAAGAGGCCGTTTTTAAACATTATTTAGAAATACAAGGAAGTGTAAAGACCAAACAAAACATTTTAGTTTACCCAGAAATGCCTGGAATTCTACAAAAAGTTTATGTTAAAGAAGGTCAGAAAGTTTCTAAAGGACAATTATTAGCAACTATAGATGATGGTGGTATAGGCAATCAGGTTGCACAATTAGAAGCAACTACACAATTAGCAAAAACTACATTTGAACGTCAAAAACGTTTATGGGAACAAAAAATAGGGTCGGAAATTCAGTTTTTACAAACTAAAACGAATTATGAGTCTCAAAGAAACTCTTTAAAGCAGCTAAAAAGTCAACAAAACAAAGCATCTATTAGAGCGCCATTTTCTGGAGTTATAGATGATGTTATGAAAGAAGCTGGAACCGTAATTGCTCCTGGGCAAGGTTCAGAAATTTTTAGAATTGTAAACTTAGATAATATGTATGTAGAAGCAGAAGTGCCAGAAAGATACATAACAAGTATTCAAAAAAATAAAGAAGTAAAAATAGAATTCCCTGTACTTGGTGCAAGTGTAGACAGTAAAGTAAGACAAGTTGGTAGTTTTATCAACCCAAATAATAGGTCTTTTAGAATTGAAGTTCCTGTTGAAAATAAAAGCGGAAATGTAAAACCGAATTTAACAGCAAAACTTCAAGTTAATGATTATACAGATGAAAATGCTATTTTAATTCCGCAAAGTATTATTTCTGAAAACGCAAATGGAGAACAATTTATATATACCATTAAAAATAAAAAATCCAATAACGAAGCAACTGCAGAAAGAGTTATTATAAAAACAGGTAAAACACAAGGAAATTTCATCGAAGTTTTAGAAAACTTACCTGCAGGCACAGAAATTATTGATGAAGGTGCGAGAAGTGTAAATAATGGACAAGTAGTTAAAGTTATCAATAAATAAAAAAAATAACGATGACAAAACAAAAAAAACAAGTCGATAAAGAGTTTAAGTTATCCGCTTGGGCAATTCACAATAAAACTACTGTTTACGTGCTAATGGGAGTTTTATTTTTCTACGGTATTTCTGCTTACTTAAGTATGGCCCGAGAGAATTTCCCTGAAGTTAAAGAAACCAAGATATATATTAGTACTGCTTACCCTGGTAACACTGCAGAAGATATAGAGAAACTAATTACAGACCCGATAGAAGATAAAGTAAAAACCATTAGTAATGTGGTAGAAGTTACCTCAACCTCTCAAGAAGATTACTCTATGGTAATTGTTGAGTTTGATGAAAACATTACCGTAGAACTAGCTAAACAAAAGGTTAAAGACGAGCTTTCTACAGAAACATCTAGTGAAGATTGGCCTACTTTTAATGATGCTAAAGTAGAGCCTAATGTATTCAATTTAAGTATGTCTGAAGAAATAGCCATCTTAAATATTAATATTTCTGGAGACTACCCTGTTCATAAATTAAAAGAATTTGCAGAATATTTACAAGATGATATTGAGGATTTAGCTGAAATTAAAAAAGCTGATATTAGAGGTGCTCAAGAAAAAGAAGTAGAAGTTGCTGTAGATATATATAAAATGATGGCTGCAAAAGTTAGTTTTAACGACATAACTTCTGCAATTAGCAATGGAAACGTAACCATGTCTGCTGGTAATTTTATTACCTCTGGACAAAGAAGAACGGTAAGAATTATTGGTGAAATTGACGAACCAAATGATTTAGAGAATTTTGTAATAAAATCTGAATTCGACAATCCTATATATTTAAAAGACGTAGCAACCGTTTCTTTTAAAGACAAAGACAAAACAACATTTGCCAGAGAAAGAGGACAAGAGGTTGTAATGTTAGATGTTAAAAAACGTGCTGGAGAAAATATGGTTGCAGCTTCAGAGCAAATACAAGTAATTGTAAGCGATGCTATTGATAATTATTTCCCTCGTGATTTAAGTGTTACCATTACCAACGATCAATCTAATAAAACCATCGGTCAGGTAGACGATTTAGTAAACAACATTATTTTCGGGGTTATTTTAGTAGTGACTGTTTTAATGTTTTTCTTAGGATTTAAAAATGCAGTATTTGTTGGTTTT
This sequence comes from Polaribacter sp. HaHaR_3_91, assembly GCF_019278525.1. Taxonomy (NCBI): domain Bacteria; kingdom Pseudomonadati; phylum Bacteroidota; class Flavobacteriia; order Flavobacteriales; family Flavobacteriaceae; genus Polaribacter; species Polaribacter sp. HaHaR_3_91. The sequence continues at coordinate 982,550 of NZ_CP058986.1, read as the reverse complement.
GCCATACCAATGTCTATGTTTATGTCTTTAATGATTTTAAACTTGTTAGGTTACACCATGAACACCATGATTCTTTTCGGATTAATTATGGGACTGGGAATGCTGGTAGATAACGGAATTGTCGTCGTCGAAAACGTATATCGTTTAATGGACGAAGAAGGCATGAATAGAATTGATGCGGCTAAAAAAGGAATTAGCGAAATTGCATTTCCTATTATCATTTCTACTGCAACAACCGTTGCCGCATTTATACCCTTAGGTCTTTGGCCTGGTGTAATGGGTGATTTTATGGTTTTATTACCAATTACATTATCTACCGTTTTAGGTTCATCATTATTAGTAGCAATATTCTTTAACTCTGTATTGGTCTCTCAATTTATGAGTGTTGAAGATGTAGACATGCCTATTAAAAAGATTGCAATCGTAACAGGTGTTATGGCAGTAATAGGTATCTTAATTTTAATTGCAGGCGGAACTTACAGTGCCATTGGTGCATTAATGATTTTTGTAGCAGTAATGCTTTGGGTGTATCGTTTATTCTTAAGAGGATGGGCTAATAGTTTTCAAACCAAAGTACTGCCAGTTTTAGAGAGATGGTACGAAAGTAGTTTGCGTTTTTCTTTAAGAGGTAAAACTCCTTACTTTTTAGTAATTGGTACCACTATTCTTTTATTTGCTTCATTTATTGCTTTTGGTTGGTCTTTAGGTACTCAAAGAACTAAGGTTGAATTTTTTCCTGACAATAAGCCAAATCAAATAATTGTTTATATAGAATATCCAGAAGGAACAGATATTCAAAAAACAAATGCTATTACAAAACAAATTGAAGAGAAGGTAGAAGGCGTTTTATATGCTGATGAGTATATGGATGGCGACTACAATTTTATGGTAGAAAGTTTAATTTCTCAAGTTGGTGAAGGTGCAGGAAACCCACAGACAGATGGTGGTTCTGCTGCAGAAATGCCTCACAAAGGAAAAGTAACCGCTTCTATGAGAGAATACAAATATAGAAGAGGCTTAGATAGTGAGTTAATGCGTCAGAAAGTACAAACTGCATTGGTTGGTATTTATCCTGGAGTTTTAATTTCTGTTGAAAAAGATGCTAACGGACCACCTGCAGGATCTCCAATTAATATTGAAATTGAAGGTGATGATTATGCAGAATTAATTCATGTAGCACAAAGAATGCGAGATTTTATCAACACAAAAAGTATTTCTGGTATAGATGAATTAAAGATTGATGTAAACCGAGACAAACCAGGAATGGAGGTTATCGTAGACCGTAAAAAAGCGGGTGAATTAGGTGTTTCTACAGGACAGGTTGGGCAACAATTAAGAGCTTCTATTTTTGGAAACAAAGCAGGTGTTTACAAAGAAGATGGAGACGATTATGATATCTACGTTCGTTTTAACAAAGAAGACAGATATAATAAGAGTGCTATTTTTAATCAGAATATTATCTTTAGAGATATGGCTTCTGGTAAAATAAAGGAGATTCCGGTTTCTACTGTAGCAACACAATCTAACAATTCTGGTTTTAGTGCTATTAAGCACAAAGATATAAAAAGACTTGTTACCGTTTATTCTGCATTGTCTCCTGGAGAAACTGATGCTGGAGCCGTGGTTGGTAAAATTAGAGAAGAAATGAAAAACTTTAAAGATTTACCTAAAGGAATAAAGATTGATTATACTGGTCAGTTAGAAGAACAAAACAAACAAATGTTATTCTTAGTGGGTGCTTTCTTTACTGGATTGGCTCTAATTTTCTTCATTTTAATTTTCCAATTCAACTCGGTTTCTAAACCAGGAATTATCATGTTGGCAATTTTCTTAAGCTTTATTGGAGTTTTTGGAGGAATCGTTATTTCTGGTAGTTCTTTTGTTATTATGATGACCATGATGGGAATTATCTCTTTAGCCGGTATTGTAGTAAACAATGGAGTTGTACTATTAGATTATGCACAATTGTTAATTGATAGAAAGAAAGGTGAATTAGAAATAGACCACGAAGATTATTTAGACAAACAAATGTTATTCGAAGCAATTGTAAATGCTGGTAGAGCGCGTTTAAGACCTGTTTTATTAACAGCAATTACCACCATTTTAGGATTAATTCCTTTAGCAATTGGATTAAATATAAACTTCTTTAGTTTGTTTACAGAATACAATCCACATATTTATATGGGTGGAGATAACGTTGTTTTCTGGGGACCTTTAGCTTGGACCGTTATTTATGGTTTATTAATAGCAACCTTTTTAACACTAATTGTGGTGCCTGTTTTATTCTACTTAGTAACCTTATTTAAAATGTGGATTAGAACCAAAACAACCTCAAACGAAATGGTTTCTCAAGAAGTGATTATTGAAAATAAAAGAATTGATGAAAAAAATCAAATCTAAATTTTAAACATATTTTTTTTATAAAAAAGAGATGAAATTCATATAATTTCATCTCTTTTTGTATTTTCGAACCAATGATAAAAAAGAAGTCTTTTACGGTTGATGAATTAAAACGTAAGTTAGAAAACTACTGCGTTTACCAAGATAGATGCCACAAAGAAGTAGAGCAAAAAATGCATGAATACAAGCTGATTCCTGAAGCTAGAGAAATGATCTTATTAAGTTTGATGAAAGATAACTTTTTAAATGAAGAACGTTTTGCTAAAAGTTTTGCACGCGGAAAATTCAAAATTAAATCTTGGGGAAAACAACGTATTGTTAGAGAATTAAAATTTAGAGATATTTCTACTTACAACATTAAAACAGCTTTAAAAGAAATTGATGAAAAAGAGTACGTACAAACTATTTATAGAATTACAGAAAACAGAAATGAAGTAATTTCTGAATCTGATATTTATAAACGAAAACAAAAATTAATTGGCTTTTTAATGCGAAAAGGTTTTGAAAGCGAGTTGATTTATAAAGTTGTTGCCGAAGTAGTTGCTTAGAGGTTTATATGCGCTACAGATAGAATAGCATTGTAAAGAATAAAACAGCACTGCAAAACCTATTAATAGCTAACTGCTTACAAACAATTTTAGCCCTGATTGAAACGGCATCCTTTTTGCTTTTTCGGCAAAAAGATATAGAGTAAAGCAGGAAATAGCTTCTAATACTACCTGTTAATTGTACTTAAAAAGATAGAATCACTTTTTTTCTTTGCTAAAATAACGGCTTGTATATCGTTATTTGGTATTTCTACAGACAATACATAGTGTTTAATTTTCCAAACGTTTTGCCTCTTCTCTAAGACTCCAGAACCTCTACAAGTTCCCATCCAAGTAGTTAATAACTCATCGAACCAAACAAAATCTTTAGCTTCGTTTACATAAACATTTCTTTCTAAAGGTTTAAAAGACCACGCTTTGCCTTTATCAAAAAAAGGTTTGCTAAATTTTTGAAATTGTGTTTTACTCCAGTTTTCAGTTGCATCTGTGCCAATAAAAACCGAAAGACTGTCCATCTTAGCAAAATAACCTTCATAATTTGCTTCTGAAGCCGCTTGGTGCCACTCATCTAGCAAAGTATTCGCATTGGTTTTTATCGATACAATTGTAGGAGTATTTTCAATATCTTTTTTAACGTTACAATTAAAAAATGAAATAACTACCACTAAGATTAAAAAAACATTTTTCATTGCCTATTCTTTCTTTAAAAAAACTTGATTTTCTGGAGAAATCTCGTTAAATTCTTTTCTTTGTACTGCATTCCTTTCTTTACTTATTGAATCTTGTTCCAATTTTTTTAAATTAATAGATTTCTTAGAAATACTATCCATTTGGGTAGAATCTATACCTATGAAATCGAAGTCGATATTTATTTCTTCTTCAAAACGCTTTTTAGCAAGTATGCTATTTATCTTAGAGTTTACAGTAGAAAAAGCGGCTATTGTTTTATCTACCTGCAAATTAACTTCTTCGGAGGTAATTGCGGGTATAAAAGTAAGATCTGCCAAACGCAATACCTCATTGTGCAAAACGTTAATTCTTGTTTCAAAAGGAGGAGTGTCGAAAATTTCTGGCTTTACACTGTCTTTTAAACTGATAACCAAATCTCTTAATTCTAACGCATTACTTAAAGCTTCGTTTGGCGATACTTTTTCAAATTTCTTTAGAAAAGAATTTACCGTTTTTAGTTCTTGCCAATTTTCTATTTCTGGCTCATAAATAGCTTTAACACCTTCTACAGAAATATGCTTTACGGGAGTACTTAATTTTGGTGTTTCTTGAAGCGCACTAACAGTTTCTTTCTTATTATTACCACAAGAAAATAAAATAACAGACAGCAATAAGTAAATAATTTGTTTCACGATTTTTTATAATAAGTGGTAAAAATAAGCATTTTAAAAACATCTCTTATTTATTTAAGGAAATTGTAACAAAAGTCTTTTTTTTTAACCATAAAATTAAAATGTAAGCTATCCATTTTATTTCGTCTACACTATTAATAAAAAACAAGAAGTTTGTAACAAAGGTTACATTTTTTTTTAATCATTAAAAATACCTTTGTATAAAATATTAGGAGATGAAAAAAATTATTGAAAAAAGTTTACAAGACACATTATCTTATAAAGAATATAGAGATTTAGTAAGTAGTTTATTAGCTGAAGGAAAAGCGACAGGAACTCAACAATCTGAAGATTTAACAAATTACAGTATGTTAAACGACAGAAGAATGAAGCGTTTAGATAAAACCATAAAAATTTCTGAAGCTACCATTACAAAAATGCAAGAAATTACTGAACCTCAAACTTGGCTGCTTATTACAGAAGGTTGGTGTGGAGATGCTGCTCAAAACTTACCTGTTATAAATAAAATTGCAGCAACAAATAGTCTTATTAATCTTAAATTAGTTTTAAGAGATGAGCATGAAGATTTAATGAACCTATTTTTAACAAATGGAGGAAAATCAATCCCTAAATTAGTTGCTCTAGATAAAGACAATAATGTAATTAACACTTGGGGACCTAGACCTAGTGAAGCTACAAAAATGGTTGCAGATTATAAAGCCAAACATGGTGTAATAGATGCACAATTTAAAGAAAATTTACAGGTTTGGTATAACAAAAACAAGGGACAAAACATACAAGACGATTTTATACAACTTTTTACAAATACACTTGCAAAAGAAGTATAAATAAAATAAAAAATAAATTTAAAACCGTAAATTAATAAATTGATTTACGGTTTTTCTTTTCTGTATATTTGCACCGAAAATTATATATAAATGTTTGTAGATTATTCCACAATTACCGAAGAAGCAAAAGTTTGGGTGTACCCTTCTAGTAGAAAATTTTACCCGAATGAAATTGAAGGAATTGAAAGTAAAGTAAAAGACTTTCTAGAAAACTGGAAATCTGACGATGAAAACTTTAAAGCTTCCTACCAATTTTTATACAATCGTTTTATTGTGCTATTTGCAGATGATGAAAATTCAACGTTAACAAACTCAGACATAGATACTTCTGTTTCTTTTATCTTAGGACTACAACAAGAATATGAAGTAGAATTGTTAGACAAAATGAATGCTTGTTTTAAACAAGGAGAGTATGTACAATATAAAGATTTAAAAGACTTTAAAAAACTACTTAAAAATAAAGCTGTAACAGCAAAAAGCATCATTTTTGATAATTTAATAACTACAAAAGTGGACTTTGATAACAATTGGGAAATTCCTCTTGAAGAAAGCTGGTACAATAGATATTTATAGCAATTTATCTTGTCTACATTATAGAGTTTAAATCACTCTTATAATGCGATACAAGTTCTTTTTATTAAAAACTTGTATCGAGAACAAATTAAGAAACTACCATTGGTTCTCGATACAAATTTCACTTATTATAATTGCCTATTAATCTAAAATATCGCCAATATTTGGTTTAAAGTAATTAGGTCCTTTTAAAACTTTACCATCTTCTCTGTAAATAGGTTTACCGTCTGCTCCTAATTTACTCATATTACTACGCTGAATTTCATTAAAAACCTCTTCAATTTTATCTTGCATTCCGTGTTCTATAATTGTGCCACATAAAATATACAGCATATCACCTAAAGCATCTGCAACCTCAACCAAATCATTATTTTCTGCTGCCTCTAAATATTCTTCATTTTCTTCTTTCATTAAATTAAAACGAAGTGTGTTTCTATCTTTACCAATATTTGCAATTGGCTTTTGATTCATATTTAATTTAAAAGCGGTGTGGAATTCAGTTACTGCTGCTATTTTATTTTTCATTATATATTCTGTTTTATTTAAATTATTGTTTTTTTATTTAGTTAATAAGATTCAATTTTAGAAGTTATACCAAAAACGAGGACATTCTTCATTTAATTTGTAATTTTGCAGAATAGAATTTTATTAATTTTAGTTAGACAATATATATAAACTTTCTGATAAAATAAAAGCTTCTTGTTTACCATTAATCCACAACTTTTAAAGAATACAAATTATGTTTTTAAGTGCTTATTTTACAACAGGAAGAATTATTTTTATGACTTTATTTTTCATTTCTTTTGTAGCTCTAATGATTTACAGTTATAGAAAAGACATAAAAAACCACGAACGTTATTATAAAGGAACGGGTAAAAAAGTACTTATTTACGGCGCAATTGTTATTGCTGTTTTTGTAGCCATCAGAATACTATGGGGTCAATAAGCTAATTTACAAGCGCTTAACTATCTTTTAAATCAAAATTAAAGGTTGTTATTCATAATAATTTTATAATTTTGCAAAATTAAAAATTAAAAGTAGCTTGTGTTTAAAATATTTTTAGCTACATTTATCAATATATTATTAGAAATACATAATCATTTAATCCCCCAAAAAAATGATACCCTTAAATACAAACAAATACAAGCTACTTGTATTCCTCATGTTTCCTTATCAGTTTGCTACTGCAACTTCTGTAGGCACAGCAGTTAATTACGTCATTAAAACAATCGCTACATTAAAAATTAACAAGCTAGACATCCTTATTAATCACATAGGTCCAAATGAAAATCCTCAATTGTTTACTAGTTTTTATTCGAGTTACCCTATTTGTTATAATCCAACAAACACTTATACTAATAATTAATAGAAATATTATAATCATTTAATTCCCCCAAAAATGATATCTACTAAAAAAAACAAATACAGTACATTTATATTATATGTAGTATCCCTTTTACTACTATTTATATTATTTTATTTCTTATTCAATCAGTTTGCTCTAGCAGGCCCTGAATCAAATAAGGATAATACTTCTGCCCAAAATAATACTACCTTAAAGATAAAATCTTTGAGCTTATATGTTAATATAACAGATTTAGGTATAAATTATTCCTCACTCAAAACCGCATAACTATCTAACAATATTTAAACTTTTTTATTAAAATCATTTAATCCCCCAAAAAATGATACCCCCTAAATACAATACGTATAAAATACTTATATTCTTTTTATTCTTCTATCAATTTACTTCTGCACAAACAGCACCTGTAGCAAAAGATGATAGTTATACCACTACATCTAATACAGAATTAAGGATTGATACTCCCGGTTTATTAAGTAACGACACTGATATAGATGACGATGATCTAGAGGTTACGTCGTTTACATTAGATAGTATCACATATGCTGCAGGAGACACAGCTAACTTAACCGATGGAGCAATTACTATAAATGCAAATGGTAGTTTTCTTTTTACACCTACTACTAATTATAATGATATTACTCTTGCTATTAACTATGTAATTTCTGATGGCACGTATACTGCTTCTGCTAACCTGAGCATTAAAGTTAACAATCTATATGCGCCCGACCCTAAAAATGACAATTACTCAACAGAAACAAACGCAACTCTTAATATTGATGCGCCTGGTATATTAAGTAATGACACAGATAAAGACGACAGTTTTTTATCCATTACAGAATTTAAAATAGATACTATAAGTTATAATGCAGGTGAAAAAGCAAATTTTACTGAAGGATCTATTACCATAAATGAAGATGGTAGTTTTTCTTTTATACCTGCCGCTAATTATAACAACAAAATTCCTACAATTAGCTATACCGTTTCAGACGGAGGTTTTACAAGTACCGCTAACTTAACTGTAAAAATTATTAACTTATACCCGCCAGATGCTAAGGATGATTATGATACAGCAAACATAAACACTACTTTAAATGTAGATACTCCTGGTGTACTCATAAATGACAGTGATCAAGATAACAACTCATTATCGATTATCAATTTTATCATAAACGGAACAACTTACACCACAGATCAAAAAGCTATTTTTGCAGGTGGTAGTATCTCTTTTAAACCAAATGGTAGCTATACTTTTACCCCCACTAAAAACTATACAGGGAATATTCCTGTAATTAAATATATTATTTCTGACGGAACTTTTACAGATTCAGCTAATTTATATTTAACAGTAGAACACATAACCGACTTATTAGAAATAAGCTCTATATCTAGCTGTAACCAAGGCTACACCGTAGATGGAGTATATAAGATAAAATATAGTTTAACGCTTAAAAATAAAAGTACTGCAAGAGATTACCATGCAGAAAACCTTATAAAAAACATAGATTTAACAAATGACTTAAACTCTATTTATGGCAATGGATGTGTAGAACAAATAGAAGGTGTTACGGTTAATACTACTGCTGTTCAAGATTTTGTAGACAACCCGTACCCTACCGAATTTAATACAGATGCTGTAAATAATGATTTTTTAAACGCTACATCAAACTCTCTTTTTAACAAAGATGCTATAGATAATTTTATTTTATACCCAAGGCAATCTATAAATATTGAATTTTGCGTAACGGTAAATCCTTTTTGTGGTGGTAGACCTACCCCTACTCCTTCTGGTTCTGGAATCGATTTTAATCATGTAGCAGAGGTAACTTCTACAATAGGAAACGACGCTAACAGTATTTTACTTGAAGATTTTCATACTACAGAAGCTATTTTGGCTGGAGGATTATATGTACCAGATTCAAGACCTAATGTAAATCCAGACGGAACTTTTGATTATAATAACAGAGTTATCTTAACAAATGAAGGTACTGCTACAGCTAATAATATTAACTATAACATGGGTTTAGGCGATTTCTTAAGCAATGGTATTGCTTTTAGAGAGCTTAAAGTTACTCAAGTTTCAGGGCCTAATGTAACTGTTAACAATTCTTATAACGGAGGAACAAACACAAAATTACTAATGCCAAATAATTCTCTTGAACCTGGAGAAACTGTAATTTTAGAAGTTTATTATTTAACAGAACCTTTCTCCTCCACTGGAATTAACAATTTTTATCAATTAAACCTTTCACAAACCCAAGGAGATTTAGACGGACTAGATGAGTCTACTTCATCTAACAACAAAAAATTCTCTTTTGTTAATTGGTCTGATGGCTTAGGAAATCATTTAGATAGATATTACCCAACAAATTCGTCTACAGCACCAGTAACATCTGCAATGCAATGCAGTTGCGCTTCTTCTAATATGGTATTATTATTTAGATCTGCCAATAATAATGAGAAAGCAATTTCAGAAGTTAATAAAATTCCTAATGGTATTTTAGAACATGATGAGGTTACCTTTCAACTTACCATCAAAAACAATAGTAACATTGTACAGTTAGAAAACTTAAATCTACAAGACGACTTAAATAAAATTTGTTCTGGTAACATTGTTTCTGTGACAACTCCTTTTATAGAGAACTCAACAGCAACAAAAGACCCAATTTTAAACCCTAATTACAACGGTACTTCAGATATTAATTTTTTTGATGGTACTTCTGGTATATTAATGCGAGGAGAAACAATTACTGTTCAGTTTACAGTGGTTTTTTATGAAGACTGTATTGGCAATAACACTTCTAAATTTACCGCAACAGATCCATTAAATAAAATTATAAGCTCATCTGATTTTGTAGCTGTTAATGCCACGACAGATTCTGATAATGATGGTATTTCTAACGCTGTTGATATTGATGATGATAACGACACCATCCTAGATGTTGATGAATACAATGGATTAAATCCTTTAGATGACCATGACAAAGATTTTATACCTAATTACAGAGATACCGATTTTGGTGCTGATGCGAATAACGATGGTATTGTCGATCTTTTTGATTTTGATAATGATGGGGCTCCTAATCACTTAGATTTAGATAGTGATAATGATGGAATTTTAGATATTGTAGAAGCAGGAAATAAGTCTGTAGATACAAACCGTAATGGTCGTACCAATAAACCAGTCGGTAAAAATGGACTTGATAACACTAAAGAAAATAATGATAATAGCAATGCCTCAATTAATTACACTATTCCGAATACAGACACCAATGGCAATCAAGACTTTATAGATATTGATGCTGATGGAGATGGTATTGTAGATAATATTGAAGGACAAACTACTGCTAATTACAAAGCACCAAATGGTGTTATTAATGCTTTAGGTATAGATACTGCATATCCAAACGGAATTACTCCAACAGACACAGATCTTGATGGTAAACCTGATTATATTGATTTAAATTCTGATAATGACATTCGTGATGATACTATTGAAGCTTGGGATTTAGATAATGATGGAATTGCAGAAACTACTCTACTAAATATAGACAGTGATAATGATGGTTTAGATGATGCTTATGACAATAATACTGCATTGGTAAACCCAACAAATAGTCAAGTTCCTACCGATTTCCCAAACAACGATGATCCTGACACATCAGAAAGAGACTGGAGAGAGATTATAGCCATTGTTGTACTTGTTGATAATGTATCTGTATTAGAAGGAGAAGATTTAGAATTCACAATCTTGTTAGTTAAAAAGACGGATCACTCAAAATTAATTCAAAGTGCATCACCGATTAACATTAGCTTTTCAACAATAGATGGTACCGAAACTACAGACACATACAATATAGCAATTGCTCCTTATGATTATAAACAAGTAAACTCTAAAACTTTAACAATAGATCCTTTTATAGATACAAATACGTTTACCGTAAATTCTTTTGATGACAATATTGATGAGCTAGATGAATTATTTACTTTAAAAGGTAACATAACTTCTAACAACACCATTAATACAGAAATAAATGGGATTGGTACTCTTTTAGATGATGAAGATGCACCGTCTATTACCATGAATAACTCTATAAGTAATGAAGGAGATGATTTAGAACATAAAGTTATTTTAAGCCGTCCATCTTCACGACCAATTTACATAGACATTCATACAACAGACGACACTGCAATTAGCCCAGAAGATTACCAAAGTTTTTATAAATCTTTAACCATTAATGGAACCACAGACCCTAATAATGCAAATACAGAAAGTTCTTTTAACATTCCTACTTTTATAGACAATATAAACGAATCAGATGAATTTATAAACGTTTTTGGTGTTGTAGCTTCTGCTCATATTGGCGCTCAAGATTTAACTAAAACAGGTACTATTTTAGACATAAACCCAGATCCTAAAGTTATAATAGATAATGTTACTGTTATTGAAGGGCGTACTTTAACTTTTACAGTCTCATTGGTAAATCCAGATACGGATGAACCAATGCAGAATTATTTACCGATCAACTTCAATTTAGAAACGGTTAATGAAACAGCAAGTGATTTAGAAGACTATAATCCGGAATTTACCATCGCTTATATACCTGCATTTGAAACATCTATTACTCAAGATGTAAAAACCATAGATGATACTATAAACGAAGATACAGAAACAATGCTATTAGAGGTAGAAATTACAACTACAGGTGTTTCTAACTACTCTTCAACAATTTATGGTGTTGGAACCATAAAGGACAATGATTACCCAAACCTTTTTTCGCCAAATGATGATGGAAAAAGTGATGTATTTGAAATCTCTGGAATTGAAGAGTATCCAAACTTTAGAATAACGATACTTGACCGTTGGGGAGGTCAAGTATTTGATTATAAAAACAACGGTAATGCAAATCCACTTTGGTGGGACGGTACCAACAACGGAAAACCAGTTACAGAAGGCATTTATTATTACTCTTTAGATTATAACGATGGTGTTACAAAACCTAAGAAAAGCTTTATCCAATTAATAAGATGATACAAAAAAGCCCCCAAAACAATTTAAAAATCACAGATAAAACGCTTTTTACATGTGTCTTAATTTTTCTTTTCTTTAGCACATTTAATTACGCACAACAGACACCACATTATACACAATACATGTATAATATGCAGGTAATAAATCCTGCGTTTGTTGGTTCTAGAGCAGATTTAAGCATCTCGTTATTATCCCGCCAGCAATGGGTTGGTGTAGAAGGAGCACCAGAAACCAAAACGTTTTCCATAAACGGAAGAACAGCAGCTGGTTTAGGTTTTGGTGCAACGGTTATAAACGATAAGTTAGGTTTAGCAAATAGTACTAATATAAATTTAGATGTCTCTTATACATTGCCTATATCTCGCTACGAAAGACTCTCTTTTGGTTTAAAAGGTGGCGTTACTTTTTTTAATAATAACTATGCAGGAGGTGTAACACCAGATAATGAAATATATGCTTCTACAGACGGAAGTTACCCCAATATTGGTTTTGGTGGATTGTATTATACTGAAGATTTTTTTATAGGATTATCCATTCCAAATATTTTAAAATCTAGACAATTTAAAACCTTAGAAAACCTTGATGAAAGCTTTGGAATAAGCAATCACAACTTCTTTTTAGCATCAGGATATATCTATGAGATGTCTGAAGAATTAAAATTTAAACCTTCAATGATTATAAAATACACGCCTAGTCTACCTGTTTCTATAGATCTAAATGCTAATTTTATTTATAAAGAAATAATTGAAGCAGGTTTATCTTACCGTTATAAAGAATCTATGAGTGCTCTGTTTGCTATAGTTATCAATAAAAAGTATAGAGTTGGGTACTCTTATGATAATAGACTTGCTAATTATGGAGAAAATCTAAGCTCTCATGAAATTATAATTAGTTTTGATTTAGATTTAAAAAGAAATACACGCTGGTTATTTCATAACCGTTGCTACTTTTAAAATATTCCTTTTAATTTTAGTCTGTTTATTATTTACCTAGAAATAATAAAATCAGTTCACAATTTGATAATCATAAAAAAACCGACTCTAAACAGAGTCGGTTTTTACATAAATTAATTTTAAAGATATTCCTTATCAGGAATAATTAATTTTAATTTTCCGTTTCTAAGAAGTTGTAATTTTTAGAGTAAAATAACATTTGCTCTTCAAAATCCTTAGGGTGTGTAACTTGTACATCTACAACCTTTCCACTTTCATCTACATCCGGAACCAAAACAGGGTTTACAAAACCATTATAAGGTGCAGATTTAAATTGCTCGTTTCTTTTTAAAACTTCTGCATGTAATTGTTGATCCACTTTAACACCATAGCGTTCTACCAAAGCTTTAGCAGCTTCAAAATCACCTTCAGATTTTATACGTTGTGCCTCTTTTAATAAACTTCCAAATATTTCTCTTAACTTATCGTAATCATTTATATTGAAGTACGTTTTACCATCTCTTACAACTTTCTCTATTACATTGTCCTTTTTACCTTGCTCAAAAGCCCAAGCTGAAACCCATTGCCTGTTTACCATATGGTCTTCTTCAATATCATCTCCTAAATTAATTCTCACCAATTGTGTCATTAATCCATTTCTAATATATCCATCATAAGCAGCCATCCCTAACTCCTTGTAATTATCTGTCAACCCTAATTCTTGCAATTTAACATCCATTAAGTAATACAAACCAACTAAATCTGCACGTCCTTCTTCCATTGTAGAAGCATAATTTTGAAGTGTTTCTTTTGGTTGCCCTATTCCTTCATTAATAACACCAGAGGCATGCCCAACAACTTCATGTAAAGAAGTATGTAGTTTATCTGCAATCTGACCGTATTTTTCTTCCAAACGAACTTCCTCTTCATCATTAGCAAATTCTTTTAAACGATCAGTTCCGCCTACATTGTTATACGCTCCAATAATGTTTCCTAAAGAAACAGATTTAGAACCATGTTGTTCACGAATCCAGTTGTTATTCGGTAAGTTTACACCAATTGGCGTACTTGGAGATGCATCTCCAGCCTCACCAGCAACATTTACCGTTTTATAAGAAACCCCAACTACATTTTCTTTTTTATGAGAAGGAGCTAAAGGAGCATTATCTTCAAACCACTGCGCATTATCAGATAAAACTTTCATTTTACGAGACATGTCAAAATCCTTAATCTGAACAATAGTTTCATAAGAACCTCTATATCCTTTTGGATCGTTATATACTTCTATAAAACCATTTATCCAATCGATATTTCCTTCTGTTGAAGTTGACCAAGCAACACAATACTGATCCCAAACATCTAAACTTCCTGTTTTGTAATATTCTATTAATAACTCTAACGTATGCGCTTGTTTATCGTTTTCTGCAACTCCTTTTGCTTTTTCTAACCAACCAATAACATTGTCTAATGCAGCACCATACATGCCTCCAGATTTCCAAACTTTTTCTACTAACTTACCATTTTCTCTTACTAGTTTAGAATTTAACCCCGCCTCAATTGGTTGCTCTTTAGATCCTTTATAAGCTGTTTTATAGAATTCAGCAACATCTTTGTCTGTAATATCTGGTCCATAAAAATTAATTGCTGATGACAAGATATTGTCAACTCCAGATTTCTTATTTACTTTTTTATTATCAGCATCATTAAACAAAATTTCAATTATTTCTGATGACAATTCTGTGTTTGAGTTTTTTAATAAATCCTCTGTAAAATATTCTTTTGTAAATGCTGGTTTTAATTTATCATTAGAATAATGATGATGAATTCCATTAGAAAACCAAACTCTTTTTAAGAAGGTTTTAAACGATTTAAAATTATCATTTTCTCTATCTCCCGTATAATTTTGGTTGATATTTTCTAACGCTTTTCTAATACTTAAATTATAGCGATAGTTTTGATCCCACATAATATCTCTACCAGACAAACCTGCTTGGGTTAAGTAGTAAACAAGTTCTTTTTCTTTTAAAGTAAGTTCTTCAAATCCTGGAATTTTATAACGCAATACTTTAATATCTCCAAATTGCTCTACAAAATGGTTAAATTCAGTAGCTACTTTTTCACTTTCTTTTTCGGTTTCTTTTTTTGGTTCCGAAGTACAAGAAGCCAATAATAAGGCAACTGAACAACCAAAAATCATCTGTTTTATATTCATTTTATTAAATTTATAATTGATGTATAAAGGTACAAATTTTAAGCGCGTATACTTCGTATATTTTTAAGTCTACTCCAAGTTATATTATGTCTTTGAGTATAAATTACAAAGCAACCAATATCTAATAAAAAGTAAAATAAACTAATACCACTTGGGGGATTATTACTTGGTAAAAACTCAAAAACCTCAAACCCAATACTTGGCCATCTCCAGCATCCAAACGCAGTACCACCAATTTCTAGAATTGCTACTAAAATATACATCGCATAGAAAAACAACCTATCCTTAGGCCTTTTCCAAAGTAATAGAAAAACACCTATTGTCATTACAAAACCAAAAACATCTGAAAAGAAAACAAGATATGTGGTTGCAAAAATGGCAATTACAATTGCAAAAAATTGCTCTATAGCTTTATTGTATTTTTTTACAACTGATGCCTTACTAAACATTAAAATTCTACCATACAAAGCGGCATGACCAATAGGTACATAAAACGGTACATTCTCTAACCTATAAGTATACATACTTAATGCTCTAGAAAAAAGATATTCTCCTGCAAAACCTAAAATTACAGCATAAATCATTAGTTCTTTTACTCTTGGAGTAGATCTAAAGTACATTTTAAAAAAACCAGCTAGCATTAAGATATTAATTAATAGCTGCGAGCTTGTTACGTTTTCTGCAAAATAAATACTATCAAAAAACAAGACGAAAACAAAAAAAATAAAGCGACCAATTTCTCTGTTAAAAGTAGAAATGATTTTTTTTAAATCATCTTTAGGTATTTCAAATACATTCATTCTTTTAAATATTTAAAACAATCTGTGGTGTGGTCATTTACCATACCAATAGCTTGCATATACGCATACACTACAGTAGATCCTACAAATTTAAAACCTCTCTTTTTTAAGTCTTTAGAAATTTTATCTGATAGTGCTGTTGTTGCCGGAACTTCCTCTCTTTTATCGAACTTATTAATAATTGACTTGTTATTAACGTAAGACCAAATAAATTTAGAAAAAGAACCAAATTCTTGTTGAATTTCTATAAATAATTGCGCATTTGTAATGGCACTTTTAATTTTTAGTTTATTTCTAATAATACCTGAATCTTTTAGCAAAGATTCATATTTACTTTCAGAGTAGGTTGCTATTTTTTTATAATCGAATTGATCAAAAGCAAGTCTAAAATTTTCTCTTTTATTTAAAATTGTAATCCAACTTAAACCCGCTTGAAAAGTTTCTAAGATTAGAAATTCAAATAAAATACGATCATCATAGACGGGTGTTCCCCACTCTTCATCATGATATTTTTTATACAAGTCACTGTCTGTTACCCAAAAGCATCTTTGTCTCATTCCTTTTTATTAAGGTTGAAAATTAATGTTAAATCAATTAAAAACCAATCTATTTTAGAATATTTTTCGGAACTTTACTATAAATAAAACAATTGATTATGAAACTATTAAAACAACTTCTTATCCTTTTTTCTTTTGGATTATTTGTGTACGCTTGTGGTTCATCACCAATAAAAAAAAATACAACTACAGAAGAAAAACCTGTTATTATTGCCAATGATAGTTTAGAGTATGAAGTAATTATTATAGACCCTGGTTTTAATGCATTTTTAGCTTCCGTAGCGAAACCAGAAGGTTATTATTCTCAAAACTACCTAGAGGCTAGAAATAAAACTTGGGTTTTAGAATGGAATAATAGAGCTAGAAACCCTATACAATTCAACGCTAATATCTATGAAAATATCGTTGACTACCAATCTACTACAGATTACGGTTACGACGTAAACTACAAATTATTTAATTACTTTTTATTTGCTCAACAAAAGTATAAAATGAATTTAGGGGGAGGTTTTTCTAGTAGAATTAGATAGTTTTCTTTGAGTATCTTACAAAACTAAAATCAAATTTATTTTTTTCGTCTGCTAAAAAATCTTCTCTTGCTGTTTCTTTCCAAATTTTTAAATCTATCTCCGGAAAAAAAACATCTGCTTCAAATTCATGATGCACCTGAGTAATATCTAACCTATCTACCAAGTCTTTCTCTATGCATTCTTTATAAATTTGTGCACCACCAATTATAAAAATATCATCTTTATTTTCTACCATTTCTATGGCTTCTTCAATACTATTGGCTATTAAACACCCTTCTTTAAAATAATTTTTATTTCGGGTAATTATAATAGTTGTTCTATTAGGTAAAGGTTTACCTATAGACTCAAAAGTATTTCTACCCATTAAAATGTGATGTCCGGTTGTAACCTTTTTAAACCGTTTTAAATCTGCCGGTAAATGCCAAATTAAATCATTATCCTTTCCTAAAGCATTATTTTTTGCAATTGCTGCTATAACTGTAATCATAGAATCCTAAAATTTTAACAAAATTAGAATATTTCTACCAAGATTTGACGTTTTAAGGGCACTTTAAATCAATATAGCATACTTACGAATACGTTTTCGAACTGAAAACACTGAAAATCAAGCAGAAACAAACATGCTTTATTTTATATAAACAATAATTTTAATTCCCTTTAATTTTGAATTATTAATAATTTATATAGCCATTTTACATAACTGATAATTCTTTTATTTTCTTACTAAATAATGATGTTTATAACCAAGTAGTTACATATTTTTACTTAAAATTTTTGAATAGAATAATTATGGCAATTAAAAAACAATTTTTGAAAAGCAAACCAGTTTGTAAAGTAACTTTTACTGTGCCTGCTGAGGAAGCTAAAAAAGTAGTGGTAGTAGGATGCTTTAATGAGTGGAATGAAAAATCGGCTCCTTTAAAGAAATTGAAAAATGGTTCTTTTAAAGGTACTTTAGATTTAGAATCGGGAAAATCTTATGAGTTTAAATACTTAATAGATGGTACATATACAAACGAACAAGAAGCAGATGGACTTGCTTGGAACGACTTTGCAGGAACAGAAAACAGCGTATTAAATTTATAATAAAAACGTTATTGATATAAAAAAAAAGAGCTTCCAATTAATTTTGAAAGCTCTTTTCTGTTTTATGATCAAGTAAGTTTAATTTCTAAACTGCAACTTTTCCTTTAATATGTGGGTGAGGATTATAATCTAACAGCTCAAAATCTTTGAAAGTAAAATCTTCAATATTTTTTATTGTTGGGTTTATTTTCATTTTTGGTAAAGGTCTAATATCTCTAGCCAACTGAACTTCAAATTGTTCTTTATGATTATTATAGATATGAGCATCTCCAAAAGTATGAATAAACTCGCCTGCCTCATAACCACAAACTTGTGCAATCATCATTGTAAATAATGCATAAGATGCAATATTAAAAGGTACTCCTAAAAAGATGTCTGCACTTCTTTGATATAGCTGACAAGATAACTTACCATCTGCTACATAAAATTGAAAAAAAGCATGGCAAGGAGGTAACGCTGCTTTGCCATTGGCTACATTTTCTGAAAAAGACACAGAAGTATCTGGTAATACAGAAGGATTCCAAGCAGAAACCAACATTCTTCTTGAGTTTGGATTGGTCTTTATAGACGTTATAACATCTTTTAACTGATCTACCTCATCACTATTCCAATTACGCCATTGATGTCCGTAAACAGGACCTAAATCTCCATTTTCATCAGCCCAATCATTCCAGATTCTTACGCCGTTTTCTTGTAAATATTTAATATTTGTATCGCCTTTTATAAACCAAAGCAATTCATAAATAATAGATTTTAAATGTAGTTTCTTAGTAGTAACCATTGGAAAACCTTCACTTAAATCAAAACGCATTTGGTATCCAAAGACACTTTTTGTTCCAGTACCTGTTCTATCTCCTTTTTCGTTTCCGTTTTCTAAAACGTGTTTTACTAAGTCGTGATATTGTTTCATTATAATGTGTAAGCGTTTAATTGTTTATTTGTGTAAACGTCAATAATAAACTTCTGTAAAAATAGAAAAAGCATCAATAATTTTTCTTGATGCTTTTTAAATATTGTATAAAAGTTATTAACGGATTGAAGATAACATTTTATGATTATCTGTGGCGATTCGCCACTATCCTATAATCATACCTGCAATTGTTGCAGACATTAAAGATGCAATAGTACCTCCTATTAAAGCTTTCATTCCAAACTCTGACAATACTTTACGTTGCCCAGGAGCTAAAGAACCAATACCTCCTATTTGTATTCCTATAGAAGCAAAGTTAGCAAAACCACATAACATATAAGTCGCCATAATTATAGACTTGTTAAAAGTTAAATGTGTAGCGCTTGTTGCATTTTTTAAATCTGCCAATTGTATATAACCAACAAACTCACTTGCGGCTAATTTAATACCTAATAACTGCCCCATTAACGCCATATCTTCCTGAGCAACACCAATAAGCCACATTAAAGGAGCAAATATATATCCTAAAATAAACTCTAAAGAAAGACCATCATAAAGAGTGTTTTGTGCTATAATATCGTTTAGAGAAGTAATTCTCCATTCTAGACTTAGATATTCAATTGTAAAACCATCAAAAGATGCAACAGCTCCTAAAATACCATTTAACATCGCAATGATAGCTACAAAAACTAGAAGCATTGCTCCTACATTTACTGCTAAACGAAGCCCTTCTGTGGTTCCATTAGCAATAGCGTCTAATATATTAGCACCTATTTTTTCTTGAGAAACAGAAACGTCAGAATTTACTTCTTCTGTTTGTGGATATAATATTTTTGAGATTACAATAGCACCCGGAGCCGCCATTACAGAAGCTGCTAATAAATGTTTAGCAAACACCAATTCTAACTCTTTATCTCCACCACCTAAAAAACCAATGTAAGCAGCCAACACAGCACCTGCAACAGTTGCCATACCACCAATCATTACCAATAGCATTTCCGACTTATTCATTTTCTCTAAATAAGCTTTTATTAAAAGTGGTGCTTCTGTTTGTCCTAAGAAGATATTACCCGCTACAGAAAGACTTTCCATACCAGAAATACCTAAAAACTTAGATAAAACAATAGCTAAAACTTTTACTACTTTTTGAATGATTCCTAAATAGAATAATAGAGATGTTAAGGCAGAAAAGAATATAATTGTTGGCAATACCTGAAAAGCAAATATGTAACCAAACTTATTCATATCGCCTACAATACCAGCAAATAAAAACTCACTTCCTGCTTTTGTATAAGCTAATATTTCTATAAAAATCCCTCCAACAAATTCGAAAATAGATTGAATAAATTCTACTTTTAAAACTCCAATAGCAATTATTAATTGTAAGAATAAACCAATACCTACTTTTTTCCAATCAATTGCTTTTTTGTTTGCACTAAACAAGAAAGCTATTATAATTAAAGAACACATACCTAAAACACCTCTCCATAAACTCTGAAAGGAAAAACCTTGACTAGGTACAATTTCTGTAATAGCAGAAACAGTTTCTGTACTTTGAGAGAAAACAGAAATTGACAACAAACAGAAAACAGCAATAAATATTTTTTTCATAATGTGTACGTATAATATTAAGAGCGTTTACTTATTTCGTCTCTAATTTTTGCAGCCAACTCATAGTTTTCATCGGAAACTGCATTATTTAATTGATCGTGAAGATCTTTTAAAGATACATCTGAAAAAGGTTCTTCTTTTTGAACAACTAAGTCTTCTAATTCTAACGAAATTTCGTCTGATTCTGAAGTATCTTCGATACCAAATTCTTCTTCTATTTTTAAAAAAATACCTGCTTTTTCTAAAATATTTTCATAAGTATATATTGGTGCTTGAAAACGAACTGCTATGGCAATTGCGTCTGAAGTTCTTGCGTCTATTATTTCTTCTACACCGTCTTTTTCGCAAACTAAGCTAGAAAAAAATACACCATCTACTAATTTATGGATAATTACCTCTTTTACTGTGACAGAAAAGCGGTCTGAAAATGTTTTAAAGAGATCATGTGTAAGTGGTCTTGGAGGTTTAATTTCTGTCTCTAAAGCTATGGCAATAGATTGTGCTTCGAAGGCTCCAATAATAATAGGTAAAGTTCTCGTTCCTTCCATCTCACTCAAAACCAATGCATAAGCACCACTCTGAGTTTGACTGTAAGAAATACCCTTTATAGTTAATTGTATTAAACTCATAAATTTATTTACGTAAAACTAAAAATATTTGTATTTTTTTTTGAGGTCATTTTCACAAACTTTTTAGAGGGCACAATTTAATAAAAATAATAGCTTAAAGCTGATATTTCTTAAAAAAGTGATATTTACTCTTGCGTGAAAGATTGTAGCAGTTGTTTGAGCTCTTTTTATTTTTCTTTTAAAAATAAAAAAGCGAGTGCGGAAAGCCTGACAAAATTATTTGGTTCTGGTAAATGTTTATAAAAAAAACTTATCAAAATTTTACTTCTGATAAGTTTCTAATAATACATTTTAAATAATTTTGGCACGCCCAAAAAGAATAAATTCTTTAATTAGATTCCTATTTTAAAAGAAACTCCCAAGCAATGCTTTCATTAACTTTTTAATAATTAAGATGCTTTAAAAGCTTTTAATTTTTCGATTAATTTTGGTACAACTTCAAAAGCATCACCAACAATACCATAATCTGCTGCTTTAAAAAACGGCGCTTCTGGGTCTGTGTTTATAACTACCTTTACTTTTGACGCGTTGATACCTGCTAAATGTTGGATTGCTCCAGAAATACCAATGGCAATATATAAATTAGATGCAACTGGCTTACCTGTTTGCCCTACATGTTCTGCATGTGGACGCCATCCTAAATCTGAAACTGGTTTAGAACATGCGGTTGCAGCTCCTAAAACTTCTGCCAACTCTTCTACCATGCCCCAGTTTTCTGGTCCTTTTAATCCTCTACCTGCAGAGACAACAATTTCTGCATCTGCAATAGTTACTTTACCAGTAACTCTTTCTATTTTTTCTGATTTAACTCCTGATTCTACTATTGTAGCTTCAAAAGTTTCTGTGCTTCCTGCAACTTCATTTTCATGAACGCCATAAGAATTTTTGGCAACTCCTATAACTTTATGCTCTGTAGAAATTACAGTATTTGAAAATGCTTTGTTAGAAAATGTTTTTCTTTTTACCGTAAACGGACTCTTACTTGATGGTACATCTACTACGTTAGAAACGCAACCTGCTTCTAAGTTTACTGCAACAATTGGCGCTAGATACAAACCATCTGTACTAGAATCTACAACTACAACAGTTGCACTTTGTGCTTTTGCAACTTCTGTAATTACAGCTGCATATTGTTTTGCATTAAAAGTTTGTAAAGCATCATTAGAAACTGAAACTACTTTCTCTGCTCCGTACGTATATAATTCTGATGAATCGCTTGCATTTATTGTGATTGCAACAACATTAGTACCTAATTGTTCTGCAACTTTTTTTCCATATGAAACTACTTCTAAAGCAGTTTTCTTAAATTTTCCTTCCGATGAATCGGCAAAAACTAAAACAGACATATATTTATTTTTTTAAATTGTGTAAAATGTGTAATTATTTAACTGTGTAATTGTTGGGTAATCGTTATAACAATTACACGATTCAACAATTCACCAATTACACCTCTTTATATTACTTTTGCTTCGTTATGCAATAAGCTAATTAACTCATCTACATTATCTGCATCTACTAATTTTACAGCTCCTTTTGCTGGTAGTTTTTCAAAAGATTGAATACTTGTTGATGCTTCATTACTAACTGGCTCTACCACTTCTAATGGTTTTTTACGTGCCATCATAATTCCACGCATGTTTGGTATGCGTAAATCTTTTTCTTCAACCACTCCTTTTTGTCCACCAATTACTAAAGGCAAGCTTGTTGATAAGGTTTCATTTCCTCCATCTATTTCTCTAGTTGCAGTAACAGAAGTACCGTCTACTTCTATACCAACACAACCATTTATAAAGTTAAAATCGGTTAAAGTAGCTAACATTCCAGGAACCATTTGACCATTATAGTCTGCAGATTCTTTTCCTGCCAATACTAAATCATATTCGCCATTTTTAACTACTGCGGCTAATTCTTTTGCTACTTGAAATCCGTCTGTTGGGTTTACATTTACACGTATTGCATTATCGGCTCCAATTGCTAAAGCTTTACGTAATGTAGGTTCTGTTTCTGGACCACCAACATTTACAATTGTAACAGAAGCACCTTGTTTTTCTTTAAACCACATGGCTCTTGTTAAACAAAATTCATCGTAAGGGTTAATAACAAACTGTACACCATTTGTATCAAATTTTGTATCGTTTTCTGTAAAATTAATCTTAGATGTGGTATCTGGAACATGACTAATACAAACCAATATTTTCATAAAATTCTATTTTTATACTTTTTATCTGCAACGAAAATACGTAATTTTTTAAAAAAATACTATGCATGCATAGTATTTTTTTAAATTATTTAACTTTTTCTCATTAAGAAGATACATTTATTTAATAAAATGTAAAAAAAGTATGCTCTTTACAGTTAAAACAAAATTAATAGTAAAATAAAATTTCAAAAAAAATATCAGCGCTCTAGTTTCAAATCAAAAAAGAATAAATTGGATTGACCAAATTAAAGGTTTTGGTATCATTCTAGTTGTTATCGGACATAATTTCCCTTTAATCGAGAATTATATTTATAGTTTTCATATGCCTTTATTTTTTTTTTAATTGCGAGCGTTTTTCATCCTAAGAAATCTTATTTCGAGATCGTTAAAAAAAGGGTTCAACAACTTTTAATCCCATATTTTCTATGGAGTTTTATGTTTTTTCTCTTTTGGTTATTTTTAGGCAGAAAATATGGAGAATCAGCAGCTTTAGAACTTTCTCCAGTTAAAAATTTTATGAGTGTTTTTTATGCTCAAGGAGACGTAGAATATATGAATTGGGGAATTCCAATGTGGTTTTTACCCTCCATTTTTTTAACTTTTCTTATTTTTTGGTTGATAAAAAAAATCATCCAAAACAAAAAAGTTAAATTCCTAATCATAATTATTAGTGTATTTATGGGTTTTTTAATTCCTAGATTCACAAACATAAAGCTCTTTTGGAGTTTAGACGTTTCTTTAATTTTTTACACCTTTGGTTACTACACTAAAAACTATTTGTTTTTTAATAATTGGAAAGGAGAGAAAATATCTCTTTTTATTTTAGGTATACTTCATTTAATTTTTTCTTTATTCCTTCTGCAAGAAGTAGACATGTATAGATTTAAATATGGAAATGAGTTTTTATTTATTATAAATGCACTTGTAGGAGTTCTCTTTTGGTGTAACTTTTATAAAGTTTTACCCATTTTTAAATTCTAATCCTTTTTCGGAAAAAACACCATACCAATTTTAGCAATGCAAGTAAGATCTTTGACTTTTATAAAACTAGTACTCTTTTTAACTATAGGACCTCGTGCTTTTAATTTTACCGAACTAGAAAAAATAATCTTAGTCCCTTTTAAACTATTATTAATGTATCCTCATACCCTTTTAGATTTATCTAATATAAAAGGTTTTGATTACACAAAAAGTCTTAGTATTTTTAATTAAAAAATAAATATTGATAAATGAAATTAATTCATATTATTATTTATTTATTTTTGACTAATTTTATTCTCATAAATGATTACTTTTGCAATAGAAATTACTAATTACAATTAATACTAGATGAAAACAGTTCAATTCAGAGAGGCTATATGTGAAGCCATGAGTGAAGAAATGCGCAGAGATGAAAGCATTTACTTAATGGGTGAAGAAGTAGCCGAATATAATGGTGCATACAAAGCATCTAAAGGTATGTTAGATGAGTTTGGTGCTAAACGTGTTATAGATACACCTATTGCAGAACTTGGTTTTGCCGGTGTTGCTGTTGGTTCTGCAATGAATGGTCTTAGACCAATTGTAGAATATATGACTTTTAACTTCTCTTTAGTTGGAATTGATCAAATTATAAATAACGCTGCCAAAATTAGACAAATGTCTGGTGGACAATTCAATTGTCCAATTGTTTTTAGAGGTCCAACAGGTTCTGCTGGTCAATTAGGAGCAACACACTCACAAGCATTTGAAAACTGGTTTGCAAATACACCTGGTTTAAAGGTTATAGTACCTTCTAATCCTTATGATGCAAAGGGTTTATTAAAAGCAGCTATTAGAGATGACGATCCGGTTATTTTTATGGAGTCTGAACAAATGTATGGTGATAAAATGGAAATCCCAGAAGGAGAATACATTATCCCTATTGGAGTTGCAGACATTAAAAGAGCAGGAACAGATGTAACAATCGTTTCTTTTGGAAAAATTATTAAAGAAGCTTATAAAGCTGCTGACGAATTAGCAAAAGAAAATATTTCTTGTGAAATTATTGATTTAAGAACAGTACGTCCAATGGATCATGCTGCTATTTTAACATCAGTAAAAAAGACAAATAGATTAGTTATTTTAGAAGAATCTTGGCCATTTGCTAGTATTTCTACAGAAATAACTTATAGAATACAAGATGAAGCGTTTGATTATTTAGATGCTCCTATTAAAAGAATTACTACTGCAGATACTCCTGCTCCTTATTCTCCTGTTTTATTTGAGAAATGGATACCAAATTATAACGATGTTATAAAAGCGGTAAAAGAAGTGATGTATAAAAAATAAAAAGAACTTCAATAAATTCTTAAAAAAGGCTAATAAATATATATTTTATTAGTCTTTTTTTTATTTGGATTAATTCAAAAAAACAACACTTCTACACTATCTAAAACTCACGTATTTTCTACTTTTAAATACGACCTCAATCAAAATATCTTTTTTTTAGTAAGGACGTAAATAACACACCGACTAGGAAATAATTAATTGACGATTACGTTATCTAATTCACAAAAAACAACAAGAATTATTCTTACTAATGAAAATAAAACTCGCTTTAATTTATACTCTATTATTTTCTATCTCTTTATTAGCTCAAACAAAAGTAAAGGGAATTATAACAGACGCAGACAACACACCTCTTCCTTATTGTAGTATACAATTTAAGGGCTCTATAGAAGGAACTACGAGTGATGAAAATGGTGGTTTTTATTTTGAATCTAAGGAAACTTGGAAAGAAATAGAAATATCTTTCATTGGCTATAAAACACTAATAGTACCTTTAGAAAACCGAATTAGCTATAACTTAAAAATTATACTTGAAGAAGAAACAGATGCTTTAGATGAAATTATAATAGCAACAGGAAAACAACCCAAAAAGAACAATCCTGCAATAGACATTCTTAGAAAAATTTGGGCTCAAAAACGTAAAAATGGTTTAAGTCACTTTAATCAATATACCTATAAAAAATACCAAAAGGTAGAATTTGATTTAAATACTATTGATGAAAAATTAAAAGAGAAAAAAATATTTAAAGGATTAGAATTTGTTTTTAAAGATGTAGACACCTCTAGCATAACCGGAAAAACTTTTTTACCTGTTTTTTTAAATGAAAACCTTACGCACGTATATGGAGACAATACTTTAAATAAAGAAAAAGAAGTTTTAATTGCAAACCAAAACTCTGGTTTTAGCAAAGACCAACAACTTATCGATTATGTAGATGACCTATATGCTGAATATGATATTTATGATAATTATTTAAAAATCTTCGATAAAAGCTTTGTAAGTCCATTGTCTAAAACAGGAATCAACAACTATAATTATGTTTTAGCAGACAGTTCTTTTATAGGTAAAAAATGGTGTTATAATATTATTTACTATCCTAGAAGACAAAACGAACTTACTTTTAAAGGTAATTTTTGGGTAAATGATTCCACATTTGCTGTTAAAGAAATTAATTTACAAGTAGTAAAAAATGCGAATATAAACTGGGTTAAAGATGTGTATATAGAGCAAGAGTTTGAATTGTTAAACGATTCTATTTTTGTTTTAAAAAGAGACTATTTATTATCTGATTTTGCACTTAGTAAAAAAGATAAATCAAGAGGAATCTATGGTAAAAAAACAACCATATATAAAGATTATGTTTTCAATAAACCACTAAAGGATGAACACTTTTATGATAAAAAAGTTTTTACGCCAAACACCGATTCCATATATAGTAAATCTAGAGAGTTTTGGGACAATAATAGATTAGAAGAACTCAACAAAAATGAAAAAGGTATTTACAAATTAATAGATACCTTAAAAACGGTTAAAAAGTTTAAGAATATAAACAAAGCTGTTCAGACTTCGTATTCTGGATACTTTGAAATTGAATCCTTAAACATAGATTATGGCCCTATTTTTTCTACTTTTGGTTATAATGATGTAGAAGGATTACGAGTAAGAGTTGGGGCAAGAACTTATAAATCTTCTAATGACTTATTTAGACTAGAAGCCTATACTGCTTATGGCTTAAAAGATGAAAATTTAAAATATGGATTTCAAGCAAAATGGCTTCTAAACAAAAAAAATAGATTTATAATTACGGGTGGAAAGAAAAATGATATAGAACAAATTGGAGCTACTTTAACTGCAAATACAGATGTTTTAGGTAGAAGCGATGGTTCTTCATCATTAATAAGCACTGGTACAAATGATAAACTAACAAACGTTAATATTACTACGCTAACAGGAGAAATAGAACCAGCACCAAATTTAATATTAAAGCTTTCTGCAAATTATAAAACATTAAGTTCAGCTTCAGATAGTTTTAGTTTAGATTATAATGATGTTAACGCTTCAGGTGGCATATCTTCTAATATAAGGCAATTAGAAACCGTATTTTCTATGGGCTATTATCCTAAACGAAAAATGTCTGGTTTTGGAGTACAGCGAGAGCCTGCAAATACAAACTACACAAAATACTTTACCCAAATAACAAGAGGAACTAAAGATATTTTTGGTAGTGATTTTGATTATACTAAAGTACAGCTTTCTGTATTTAAATTATGGGAAATTGGCGGTCTAGGAAGGTTAAAAACTTCCTTAGAAATGGGACAAACTTTCGGAGAAGTCCCTTTAGGCTTATTAAGTGTTGCTCCAGGAAATCAAACTTATTTTATGTTTAACAATACCTTTAACCTATTAAATTTCTACGAATTTGTAACAGATAAATATGCTTCTTTTCATTTAGAGCATAATTTTAATGGTAGAATTTTTTCTAGAATTCCGTTGTTAAAAAAGACAAAATTAAGAACTGTAATAGGTTTTAAAACCTTTTTAGGAGATATCTCTGACAAAAATGTTGCACTGAACACAACCGGCAATAGTTTTGAGATCCCCTTAACTGCTCCTTCTCAAGATCCGTATTATGAATACAGTGTTGGTGTTGCTAATATTTTTAAGGTATTACGAGTAGATTTTAACTTTAGAGGAAACTACTTTGATAATTCAGAAGCAAGAAAATTTGGAGTGACAGCAGGATTGATATTTAATTTTTAAAACAAGAAATTGAAGCATTTTAAGAACCAAATCGAAATCCTTTGCGTAAATTTATGCCCTCAAAACTAAAATAAAATTTAATTTATAACTATTTTTGTGTAAAACCAAAAAATGAAAGAACCGAAAGCAATGAGTAAAGAACCAAAAAGACAAGTAACTTTTGACGTACTTATAGAAATACCTAAAGGAAGTAGAAATAAATACGAATATGATTTTACATTACACAAAATCAGATTCGATAGAATGCTTTTTTCATCTATGATGTACCCTGGTGATTACGGGTTTATTCCAGAAACTTTAGCATTAGATGCAGATCCATTAGATGTATTAGTTTTAGGACACCAACCAACCTACCCAATGGTTGTTATGGAAGTTAGACCAATTGGAGTTTTCTACATGACTGACGAAAAAGGTCCTGATGAAAAAATAATTTGTGTTCCTGTTTCTGATCCTATTTGGAGTAATAAAGAAGATATCGCAGATTTAAATCCTCACAGATTAAAAGAAATTGAACACTTCTTTCAAGTTTATAAAGACTTAGAAAAGAAAAAAGTTGATACAGGTGGATGGGGAGACGCAGCAGCTGCAATTAAAATTTATGATGAATGTGTTAAACGTTATGATGATAGCGAACACAAGAAAAAAAGAACATTTACTATATAAGTAGATAACAAATTACAGAAGTATAAAACACCTTAAATTTTAAGGTGTTTTTTTTTGTTTTCAATTTAAACCTCTTATATCGATTATAATTATCAAAACAAACATAATAATATTAAAATTCAATTGGAATTATTCATAAATCTGACATATGTCATAGTATAAATAATATAAAATAAACCGTAATTAAATATAGAATCTTTAATTTATGTATACTTTTTTTATTAATTTAATTTAACTATTTTTAACATAATTAAAAAAAATATGAATTAAATTAACTAAATAACATGGAAATAATAGTAAATTTTTTACCACTATTTGGTGTGGTAGCATTAATCTTCGTTTTTCTAAAAAGTGGTTGGGTATCCAAACAAGCAGTTGGTGACGAAAAAATGTCTCGAATAGCAAAAAACATTGCAGATGGAGCAATGGCATTCTTAAAAGCTGAATATAAAGTTTTAGCAATTTTTGTAATTGCTGTAGCCATCTTACTTTTCTTTAAAGGAAATACAGAAGTAGGTTCTAACGGAATGGTTGCTGTCTCTTTTATTATTGGAGCAATTTGTTCTGCTTTGGCAGGTTTTATTGGAATGAAAGTAGCAACAAAAGCAAATGTTAGAACAACACAAGCAGCAAAAACTTCATTAGGTAGAGCATTAGAAGTAGCTTTTGCGGGAGGTGCAGTAATGGGCTTAGGAGTTGTAGGTTTAGGTATCTTAGGACTTAGTAGCTTATTTATGTTTTACCAAACAATGTGGCCTGGAGCAGAGAACTTAACATTAGTATTAAACGTATTATCTGGTTTTTCATTAGGTGCATCTTCAATTGCATTATTTGCACGTGTTGGTGGTGGTATATATACAAAAGCAGCAGATGTTGGTGCAGATTTAGTTGGTAAGGTAGAAGCTGGTATTCCAGAAGATCATCCTTTAAACCCTGCAACTATTGCAGATAATGTAGGTGATAATGTAGGTGATGTTGCTGGTATGGGAGCCGATTTATTTGAATCTTATGTTGGTTCTATTATTGGTACAATGGTATTAGGTGCTTTTATTTTAACACCTAATTTTGATGGTCTAGGAGCAGTTTATTTACCATTAGTTCTTGGGGCTGTAGGTATTTTGATGTCTATATTAGGTACATTTTTTGTAAAAGTAAGAGATGGTGGAAATCCACAAACAGCTTTAAATATTGGAGAATTTGGTTCTGCTGGTTTAATGGTTGTAGCTTCTTACTTTATAATAACAGCTTTAATTCCTGAATCTATAGAAGGTTTACCATTTGGAGCAATGGGTGTTTTTAAAGCAACAATAGCTGGTTTAGTAGCTGGTTTAGGTGTGGGTAAAATAACAGAATATTATACTGCTACAGGTAAAAAACCTGTAATGTCTATTGTAGCACAATCGGAAACTGGAGCAGCAACAAACATTATTGCTGGTTTAGGTGTGGGAATGATGTCTACCATGATCCCTATTCTTTTAATTGCTGCTGCAATTATAGTATCTCACTATTATGCAGGTTTATATGGTATTGCTATTGCAGCAGTAGGTATGTTAGCCAATACAGGAATTCAATTAGCTGTAGATGCATACGGACCAATTTGTGATAATGCAGGTGGTATTGCTGAAATGGCAGAATTACCACATGAAGTAAGAGAGCGCACAGATAAATTAGATGCGGTTGGTAACACAACTGCTGCGGTTGGTAAAGGGTTTGCAATTGCTTCTGCAGCCTTAACTGCTTTGGCTTTATTTGCTGCCTTTATGAAAACAGCCAATGTTATTGCTATTGATGTTTCTCAACCTCAAATTATGGCAGGTTTACTTGTTGGAGGAATGTTACCTTTTGTATTTTCAGCTTTATCTATGAATGCAGTGGGTAGAGCAGCAATGGCTATGATTGAAGAGGTTCGTCGTCAGTTTAGAGATATTCCAAAATTAAAAGCAGCTTTAGAAGTGATGCGTAAATACGATTCTGATATGACAAAAGCATCTAAAGAAGATAGAGCTATTTTTGATGCTGCAGATGGTGTAGCAGATTATGGAAAATGTATTGATATATCTACAAAAGCATCCATTAGAGAAATGGTATTACCAGGCTTATTAGCAATAGTTGTTCCTGTAGCTGTTGGTTTTATTGGTGGTGCAGAAATGCTAGGTGGTTTATTAGCAGGCGTTACAACTTGTGGTGTTTTAATGGCAATCTTTCAATCTAATGCTGGTGGTGCTTGGGATAACGCTAAAAAAACAATTGAAGAACAAGGTAAAAAAGGAACAGATGCTCACAAAGCAGCGGTTGTAGGAGATACTGTTGGAGATCCTTTTAAAGATACTTCTGGACCTTCTTTAAACATACTATTAAAACTAATGTCTGTTGTAGCTTTAGTTATTGCTCCTAGTATTGCTTTAAATAGTGCAGATCTTTCTGATTATAATAAGAGTATAAAAGAAGTAAAAATAGAAACTACTCAAACTTCTACAGATTTATCTAGCACAATAACTTCTATAACTATTGATGAAACGAATACTCAAGAAATTATAAAAGAAGAAACTAAAATTGGAAAGAAAGCAAAAGAGGCAGGAAAAGTAGCATCTGTAAATATTGTAAAAAACGAAAAAGAGGTTACGATTCAATAATAATTAAGAATTTACACATCAAATCATAAAAAAAAGCATCCATTCGAAATTTTCGAAAATGGATGCTTTTTACTTTTAACAAGTATTATATGCCCATATTTAATTGGGATTAAAAATAATAATTATACTTTTTTTCTTCCTGTAATTAAAGATATTAAGAAAAGAATAATGAAGATTACAAAAATAATTTTAGCGATTCCTGCTGCAGTTCCAGCAATTCCTCCAAATCCTAAAACACCTGCTATTAATGCGATTATTATAAAAGTGATTGTCCAACGTAACATAATTTTAATATTTTAAATGAACGTTTGTTTAATTTAATGATGCCAAACGATGTACATCTATCTATTTTTTTTTCAACTAACTAACTAACTAACTAACTAACTGTTATACAAATATATTTCAATTAAACTTTGATTGTGATTGCATATACTCTAAATCTTAACTCATTTAATTTTTTCTTCTTTACTAAAAATTACCATTGAAAATTTAACGAGAATAAAAAAACTTGAAATATTGATAAAAAAGTCAACTTTGTTATTAAAATTTAAACTATTTTTATTTTTTGTACTGAACATTAAATAATTGTTCCTTTAAAATACTTTGCTACAATGATTGAGATTGAAATAATTGCTGATAGTGACAAAGATTTACTAGAGCAAATTGCCATAAAAATAGGAGGTTCTGTTACAAGTAACTGGAGCGAAAATATACTCACAATTAATAATGAGAACGCTATTGGAACAATTAAATTTATACCTTTTGATTGGGGTGTAAACTTGTTAGATTTTGATATAAAACTGCACAAAGAGTTTATTTTTAAAATTCAAGCAGTTTCTGAATTTAATCCTCTTCGATTTATGTACCCTTCATTTGGTTCTTTTAAACATCGATTTGGTATTGATAATAAAGAAAGCAAAATAGAACAATTTCAATCCTTAATTTTTACAAATAAAACAGATGGTTATAATTATATCCATTTACCTAAGAATGAAAAAGTAGAAATTAATCTTATAGAAATTGTCAGAAAGAAATTTTTAAAAAAAAGAACTACAAACGTTTCTACATTAAATGAAAAATTATATGAAGTTTTCGTAGACACAGATCATGATCATAGATTTATAAATTACGGTACGCTTAATTTAAAAATGGCCGATATAATTGCCCAAATAAAAAATGTAAAAGGGAAAGGAATGTTGCGTATTCTTAAAATTGAAGCCAGAGTTTATGAAATATTATCTTTACACATACAACAACACAATAGACTTCTAGAAGGTGTCCCTTTACCTAAGTCCATTGCCAAGGATGAGTTAAAAATTGTTCGTAAACTAGGTAAAACAATTGTAAAAAATCCTGCTAAAAACTATACATTAGAAGATCTTTCTTTAACTTCTGGTTTAACACAAGCAAAACTTCAAGATGGTTTTAAGTTTTTATACAACAGAACTGTTACAGAATATATAAGACATATTCGCCTAGAATCTTCAAGAGACCTTTTAAAGAATACAGATTTAAATATATCTCAAATTGTTTATAGTATTGGATTTAGTAGTAGAAGTTACTTTTCTAAAATTTTTAGAGAAAAGTATGGAATTACTCCAAACGGATTTAAGAAAAAATTATTATCCGTTGTGTAACTCCTTTATAAATCAACTACTATTTAAATATTTTCTTTATAAACATTAAGGTCCCGAACTTACCCAATGCAGTAACAACGTTACTTATTAGGGTCATAGGTTTTATACTTTCTTCAAAATCACTTTTCACCAATTTAAGTTCTTCTAAAGCAATTTGTTTTTCTAATGATAACTGCCTTAAATCAGTATTTATTTCTTCGAAACTTTGATATATTTTCATTTTCGTTTTTTTAGGCATTAATGATTAGTCATAAAATATTCTAGATACTTTAGATATTACTTTTTTCTCAAAAGATTTTCTCGAAAGATAAATAATTATAGAAATAACAAAGAAAAATAATCCCACAAATAAATATCCTAAAGCCGCGTTTTCGAGAAGTTCTCCCAAAGCAATGGCACTAGAGATTGCCAAAAATATAAACCCTAAGACAGATAAACTTCCTATTACAAAAAGTTTAACAATCATACTTAGGGTTAAAGCTGTTACTTGAAATGCCTTTAACTTTGAATACTCTATAGTTTTGGAGACATATTCTTTACTTGCTTCAGTTCCTTTATCTGCGGAATTTTTTATATTGTCGAATATGCTCATCGATTAGGCAGATTTTTGTAATTTTTTATTTTGTTCTTTCAACTCTTTCAATTTTTTCTCTAAAGTTGAAATTACATCTTCTGCTTTATGACTAACGTTAGATACTACATTTTCTAATTGCGTGTCTAAACTTTCTTTTTGACCTGCTACTGAAGATGATACTTTTTCCGTTAAATCACTTGCCGTATCTACTATCTTATCTTTTGCTGCTAAGGCTTCATCAGAAATTCTTTGTCTAGTTTTTGCTCCTTTATCTGGTGCAAATAAAATACCTAAGGTTGCTCCTATTACTGTTCCTGCTAATAATCCTACTACTGTATTGCTACTATTGCTCATAATTTTATTTTTTTTGATTAATATATAATTTAGTGTGTTTCACTTACACAAAGATACAGTATTAACAACCTCGTTATTAACTCTATAAATTTAAATCTTAGCTCAAACAAAAAAGCACCTCAAATTGAGGTGCTTTACTAAAAAAAACAAAACTACTAAAAAGCATATCGCTGAGGTCCACCTCTACGTATATCTTCACTTGCAACCTCTTCAAACTGCGTAAAGTTATTTCTGAATGCATTAGAGAGTTTAAATGCCGTCTTATAATAAGCTTCATCATTATTCCAAGTAGACCTCGGACTCAATAATTCTGTAGGCACTCCAGGACATGATCTTGGTTGTGCAACTCCGAAAACAGAATGTATATGATAATCTTCATATTTATAACTTCCTAAATCGCCATTTAAAACAGCCGTAATCATTGCTCTTGTATATTTTAAGGGCATTCTTCTACCTACTCCATATTGTCCACCAGACCAACCTGTATTGATCAACCAAACATTTACATCAGCATCTTTCATTTTCTTACTTAGCATTTCAGCGTATCTAGTTGGATGTAATGGCATAAAAGGCGCACCAAAACAAGCAGAAAAACTTGGTGTTGGCTCCGTAACTCCTGCTTCTGTACCTGCTACTTTTGCTGTATAACCAGAAATAAAATGATACGCAGCCTGATTAGGTGTTAATTTAGAAATTGGAGGTAAAACGCCAAATGCATCCGCAGTTAAAAAGAAAATATTCTTCGGATTTTTTCCTATGGATGGTACTTGTATATTCTCTATATGGTGAATTGGATAACTAACTCTTGTATTTTGGGTAATAGAAGTATCTCCAAAATCGACAACTCCTTTATCATCCATAACTACGTTTTCTAAAATTGCACCTTTTTTAATAGCTGAAAAAATTTCTGGTTCTTGTTCTGCTGATAAATTAATCACTTTTGCGTAACAACCACCTTCAAAATTAAACACCGAATTTTCTGCCGTCCAACCATGTTCATCATCACCAATTAGACTCCTATCTGGATCTGTAGATAAGGTTGTTTTTCCGGTTCCTGATAATCCGAAAAAAATAGCAGTATCACCTTCTTTACCAACATTTGCAGAACAATGCATTGGTAACGTATTTTTAAAAACCGGCAGAATAAAGTTTAAAGCAGAAAAGATTCCTTTTTTAATTTCACCTGTATAACCCGTTCCTCCTATTAAAGCTATTTTTTTACTGAAGTTTAAAATAGCAAAATTGTGTTGTCTCGTTCCATCTACCTCTGCGTCTGCCATAAAACCAGGCGCATTTATAATAGTCCATTCTGGAGAAAAAGTTTCTAGTTCCTTTTCTGTTGGACGCAAAAACATATTGTAAGCAAACATATTGCTCCAAGGTTGTTCATTTACGACTCTAATATTTAATTTATATTTTTCATCGGCACAAGCATAACTATCTCTTACAAAAATTTCCTTACCTGATAAATAATCAACAACTTTAGTATATAGTGCATCAAATTTACCCGACTCAAAAGGAATATTCACATCACTCCACCAAACCTCATCTTTAGTTACTTCATCTTTTACAATAAAGCGATCTTTTGGTGAACGACCTGTAAATTCTCCTGTATTAACCGAAATAGCACCTAAAGAAGACACTTTTCCTTGTCCTTTTTTTAAAGTTTCACTATGTAGCTCGTCTGAAGTTAACTGATAACGAACTGTTGCGTTTTTGATTCCTAGACTATTTAACGAAATCGATTTCGTACCTGTATCTACCATATCAATATATTTAATTATTTATAGATTAATTACTGACAAAATTACACTTTAATTCCAAACAGTAACATATCTTACATTAAAATTATCAATTTATTTACTATTACGGTATTTCTTTAAGAATATCATAATCATTAAAAACCAACCACTTATCAATGTTAATCCTCCTAAAGGCGTAACAAACCAAATAGATTTTGCTGTAATTGATGTTAGATGAATCGCATAAATAGAACCAGAAAAAAGTAAAATCCCCAAGAAAAAAAGATAGCTAATCCTGTTTTTTTGTAAAGTAGTAAATCCGTCATAAATATTGATAAATAACAATACAATTACGTGATACATTTGATAACGGACCGCAGTTTCAAAACTCAACAACTCTGTAGCAGTTAAAACTTCTTTTAAAGCATGTGCTCCAAAAGCACCTAGAACAATGCCTAACATCCCTAAAACACACGTAATAATTAAATTTTTAAACATTTTTAATGGTTATTGTTAAATTTTAAACAAAATTACTATCTTCGTAAGACTACAAAAATAAGATATATTGATGAAAAATATTCTAATTATTGGCGCAGGAAAATCAAGTTCTTTTCTAATAAAGTATTTGTTAGAAAAATCTGATGAAGAAAACTTAAAAATAACAATTGGTGATATTTCTACTATAAACGCAGACAAGCTTATCAACAATCATAAAAACGCAAAAAGCGTCATTCTAGATGTTTTCAATACCGAGCAGCGTGAAAGAATCATTAAAAAAATAGACATTGTAATCTCCATGTTACCCGCAAGGTTTCATATTGAAGTAGCTAAAGATTGCATTCTCTTTAGCAAACACATGGTAACAGCTTCTTATGTTTCTGATGAAATGAAAGTATTAGATAAACAAGCTAAAGAAAAAGGTTTAATCCTGATGAATGAAATTGGGTTAGACCCAGGAATCGATCACATGAGTGCCATGCAAATACTTGATAAAATTAGAAATAAAGGTGCTAAGATGTTGTTATTCGAATCTTTTTGCGGAGGATTAGTAGCACCAGAAAGCGACAATAATTTATGGAAATACAAATTTACATGGAACCCAAGAAATGTGGTATTAGCAGGACAAGGAGGTGCTGCAATGTTTATTCAAGAAAGTACTTATAAATACATTCCGTATCACAAATTATTTAGAAGAACCGAATTTTTAAAAATCAATGACAGTAATTTTGAGGCATACGCCAATAGAGATTCACTAAAATACAGAAGTGTTTATGGCTTAGATGATATACCAACCATGTACCGAGGAACTATTAGAAGAGTAGGTTTTTCTAGAGCTTGGAATATATTTGTACAGTTAGGTATGACAGACGATTCTTACACTATAGAAGATTCTGAAAACATGAGTTACCGAGATTTTGTCAACTTATTTTTAGCCTATTCACCTTCAGATTCTGTAGAGTTAAAATTACGTTCTTACTTAAAAATAGATCAAGATGATGTTATGTGGGAAAAGCTAATTGAACTTGATATTTTTAATCCGAATAAAAAAATTGGACTTAAAAATGCGACTCCGGCTCAAATGCTTCAAACAATACTAGAAGACTCTTGGACTTTGCAAGAAGCCGATAAAGACATGATTGTAATGCAACATCTTTTCGGTTATGAATTGAATGGAGAAAAACATCAAATAGAAAGTAGTTTAACCGTAATTGGAGAAAACCAAACCTATACAGCCATGTCAAAAACGGTAGGTTTACCAGTTGCAATTACTGCTTTAAAAATTCTAAAAGGAGAAATTAAAACACCCGGAGTGCAACTACCAATTACAAAAGAAGTCTATGAACCAATTTTAAAAGAATTAGAAAATTACGGAATAAAGTTTATAGAAAAAGAAGTTTCTTATTTAGGGTATAATCCTAATTATGTGGTTGGATAGGATTGTTACACGGAGTTGCACAGAGGTTCACAGAGTAAAAACGCCCAACTTTTGCGACCTTAGCAGCGGTTAAAACACTACATCTTCAAATAAAAGTCCTTCGTTAAATTAATATAATCTTCGGTATATTGATGACGTACAATTTCTATAACCAAGTTTTCTTCTTGTAACTCAGACTCATTAAAAGAAAACTCTAATAAACACCTTTTAACTTCAGAAGTTTCATTTCCTTTAACCCTACAAATTCTATTCAAAAACAATTGATTTCCCCTTGCAAGATTGATGAAATTTTCTTCCTCCTTAAAAGGAATCACCACACAAAATTTCCCATTTTCAGATAATATTTTAGCCACTCCAATAATCAATTCTTCAAAAGAAAGAGAAGACGTAAAACGCGCTTTATTTCTAGCAGCATCTTCAGTTTCAAAATCATCCGTATAAAAGGGCGGATTAGTAACAATTAAATCATAGGTTTCCTCCTCTTCTGCAATTTCATCTGCAAATTCCGCAAAAGTAGCGTTGTAACAATACAAACGATCTCCCCAATCGGATTCTTCAAAATTAGATACGGTTTGCTCGTAGGCATTTTCATCTACCTCAACCGCATCAATGGTCATAGCGTCTGAACGTTGTGCAATCATCAACGCTATTACACCTGTTCCTGCCCCAATATCTAAAATAGTATCCGGATAATCAGCTACAGAACACCATGCACCTAATAAAACACCATCTGTACCAACTTTCATAGCCGTTTTATCTTGCTGAATGGTAAATTCTTTAAATTTGAATGGTTTCATGAGTGAAATTAAAATGGCTGTAAAAGTAGTTTTTTTATCAGAAGGAAAAGAGCTATTTCAATTTAATGTTTAGAATAAATAACTTTTCTATCACTTAATATTAAAAAACGAATGATGGAAAAGCTATCTTTAATATTCTCTTTATTTTATAATTATTGTTTCTAAATGTACAGGAACAATCACTTTAGATTTTGGTGATGCGAATTTTACTTCTTCTAGAAATGGATTGATTTTTTTTTCTAAAGCATCTTCTTGAGAAAATCCATAAGGCACTCTAAAATTATCCCAATGTGTTGGAATTACTATTTTAGGAAAGTTTGTTAACTGCATTAAACGCTCTGTATAATTATAAATTTCTAACCTAGAAAAATTAACTCCTGGTAAAATAATATCTGGTTTTAAACCTGCCACTTCTCTTTCTAAAAAGTTCATAGAACCCGCTGTTAATACTTTATGATTTTTAAAACGAATTAAAAACATTAACGATTTTCCTTCTATAAAATCTTCTAATTTTAACGGCAAGGCTAATTCCTCTTTATGTATTCTAGAATCGTAATAATGCTTATCACCTAAAGCCGAATGAATAGACGGAATTACCCTTACAGAAAACTCATAAAACTGATAGTCTTCTCCTCCTTTTACTCTAAGTAATTGTTTTTCTGGAACACCAGCTGCTTTTAAAATCATACAACTTGTTTCTGTTGCAATTACTGTTGCTCCTGTTTTTTTTGCGATGTAAGGAACGTCTGCCAAATGATCTAAATGTGAATGATGTACTAAAATATAATCTACTTTATTTGTAAGTACTTTGTTGATAGTTGCCGTATCTGATACATAAATATCTGTTGGATAATAATTTTTACGAGTATCATCTTTACTATTCGATGGGCTATCACCTAACTTTAATCTAGAAATATATGGATCGACTAAAATATTTAAATCGCCCTCTATCATTTCCCAACCTGCTCCTCCAAAATATTTTAATTTTAATTCTTGGGCTTTACTATTTTGAGTAAAACTTAAGATAAATATCAATAAGAAAAGTAACTTTACTATTGATTTTTGTTTTAATTTTCTGTAACTTATTTTCATATGTTGTTTTTTATAATTAATCATAAACTTCTACAATCAACTCAATTTCTACCGCTTGTGCACGTGGTAATGATGCCATACCAACGGCAGCTCTTGCATGTTTTCCTTTTTCTCCAAAAACATCTACCATTAAATCAGAAAAACCATTAATTACTTTTGGTTGTTCTACAAAATTAGGATCTGAATTTACCAAACCTAAAACCTTTACAATTCGTTTTACCTTATTTAAATCACCCAACATATGTTTTAAAACTGCTAGTTGATTTATTGCTGTTAATCTTGCTGCAGCATAACCTTGGTCAATTGTAATATCTTGTCCTAATTTCCCTGTAACTTCTGTTCCGTCTACATGTTTTGGACCTTTTCCTGCCAAGAAAATAAGATTCCCAGTTCTAACTCCGTTTACATAATTTGCAACAGGTTGTGGCGGACTTGGCAACACAATATTCAATTCTTTTAATTTTGCCTCTGGATTGTAATCTTTATCTGGCATTTCTTTTAGCTCTTGCTTAGCACAACCAATCATTAAAAGAGTAACAAAAAGTAACTTTATAATTTTACTCATAATTTTAATATTTAATTTCTTTTTTATTTTATAAAATTTTAAATCCTAAAATTATTCTGCCGGTTTAAAATCGGCTGCTTTCCATAACGGATTACTTTTATAATAATTTCCATTAGTAACTACTGCAGAAACAGTTCTTATGTTAGAAATATCTAACAAAGGGTTTTTGTCTAAAATAGCAATATCACCTTCTTTTCCTATTTCTAAAGTTCCTGTTTTATCCCCTAACCCCATTGCTGTTGCCGGTACAATTGTAGCTGTTTTTATAGCTTCTAACGGTGTCATTCCTCCGTATTTCTGATATGTTTCTAACTCTAAATACAAACCAAAAACGGGTACAATATTATCTGTCCCTGCAACAATTGGCACTCCTGCCTTATAAAATTGACCAAGAATTCCCATTGCTTTTATATAATCTGCTTTTGCAGTTTCTGCTCTTTTTGCAGATAAACCTGTTCTAAATCTTTTCCCTTCAAATAATTCATACGCTATCCTATCAGAAAATGGTTCTATGGCTTCTAAAACAGATCCTTTAGTCATTGCTCTTGCTACATCTAGAGCAATTGTTGGATCTAAAACTGTTTTATGCTTTAATAGATAAGCAATAGCTTCGTCTATTTGTTTCTGCGAAATATCATTTTCATTAATATAATAACTACCTAATTCCTTAACTGTTTTACCAGGAAATAATACCGTTAAAATTCTAGACCTATGACTTAACATATCCATTCCTGCATCAATAGCACCACGTGCGTTACCAATTTCTTTTGGCACATGACCTGTAATAGACATACCTCTTTTATGTCCTTCTTCTGCCAATACTTTTGTTAATTCTGAACTTACTGAAGAGTAAATTTTTATTTGTTTGTATCCGTTAGAAAAATATAAATCTGCTACTTTTTTTGCTTCTTCAACAGTTCTTGCTCTTACAACTCCGTTACCTTGTATTCCGGCTCCATCTGTCATACCTGCTAATAAAATATCTGGTCCAATTGCGCCTTCTTTTGCAATGGCATCTCTAAATGATGTTGCAAAT
This sequence comes from Polaribacter sp. HaHaR_3_91, assembly GCF_019278525.1. Taxonomy (NCBI): domain Bacteria; kingdom Pseudomonadati; phylum Bacteroidota; class Flavobacteriia; order Flavobacteriales; family Flavobacteriaceae; genus Polaribacter; species Polaribacter sp. HaHaR_3_91. The sequence continues at coordinate 940,878 of NZ_CP058986.1, read as the reverse complement.
TCTAGCTCATTTCCGTTATCACGAATTGTCGTAACACCACCTGCTAAATATGCTGGTGCCCAATCTACTTGATTAGAATGCGCATGCATATCCCACAAACCAGGAATTAATATTTTTCCTTTTACATCAATAACTTCTGCTCCTTCAGGAATTTCCACTTCAGAACGTTTTCCTATTTTAGAAATCGTTCCGTCTGTAATAATTAAAGTCATATCCTCTTTAGCAGTGTTGCTAAGTCCATCTACAATATTTCCACCAACAAATGCTTTTACTTTTGCTTGAGTACCTTTTAAATCTTTAGTGAATTTTGATAATGCAGCCATTTCTTCTTCTACATTTCCTTGTACAAAAAATGGTTTTGCTTCTTCGTAACCTTCTTTAATATATTCTCTAATTTGTGTATTTGCCTTAACAAGTGCCACTAAATTATTTACTTCATCTACCCAAATAGTTCTTCCTCCCCAATTAATACCTTCTACAACATATCTTTTTAAAGGTACTTTTTCACCTTTAATTTGTACGGTATCTTTTTGAATAAAATTCATGGTAATTTCTCCTCTTGGTAAAGTAGGAATACTTCCTGTACCGCCTTGTTTAAAATAATATTGATATAACATCATTTCTACACCTGCAGGAATATTACTATGAACTGGAAAAAAATCTCTATTTTCCTTTTTTACAAAATCTCTATTTTTTTCCCAAACAGAAATTCCATCAGCAGTTTTTTTAACTTCTAAATTAACAATTGTATCATTTTTTGTAATACGTCTATTTCTGTAAGAAGAAGGATTTAAATTTATATCTAAATGTAACTCTGCTTCTACTCCTGTAATTCTACCTCTTTCGTTTTCTCCTTGAAGTGATTTTACAATAATTGAATCTTTCGTTGATGTAATAGAATAGGTTTCTTTACCAATTAAAGATTGTCTTCTATATACCAAGAAAGCGCCTTTTTCGTTTATGTTTTCCCATTTTGATGGAGTACTTGTAGAACATCCTGTAACTAAAAGCAGCACACCTAATTTTAATAAGTAACCTGCCTGTTTCATTTTATGCTTTGATTTATTTTTATATATCATTTTATATTTTTTAAGAGTTATAAATATCAATCTTGATTAAAATCAAGGAAATTTTGGAGTGAATTTATTAAAGTAAAATTGATTTAATTCGCCTGAATTACTTTCTATAATATCTAGTTTTTTATCACCATTTAAATCAAACGTTAGAATATCATATGTACTAAATTTCTCGTCATTTAACTGAATTTTAGTCCAACTTGTGCCGTTATTAGAATTGATAAAAACATTATTTGGTGACCCTGTATTTCCTATAATAATATCTGTTTCTCCATCACCATTTAAATCGCCAATAGATAAAGAATATGATTTATCTGAACTTGCGTCAAAAACAATTTTACGATTATAAATCCCTGCTTTACTTCCAAAATAAATAACGTTAGGCTCACCAATATTTACAGTAATAATATCTTTGTAACCATCTTTATCAATATCTAAAACAGCTACAGATCTTGTAACATCATTACCTGTACCGTAAGCTATTTTTTTACTAAACTTTAAATTACCATCGTTTAGGTAGACGTAATTTGGTTGATCATCTCTATTTGCTAAAATCAAATCTAAATATCCATCACCATTCATATCAGCAACCTCAACATCTATGGTAGAATCTTTTTTGTTTCCGAAACCAATAACTTCTGTAAAAACACCTTTTCCGTTATTTAAACAAATTTCGTTTTCTCTACCTCTATTAGTAATCAATATATCTTTATCGCCATCGTTATCTAAATCTGCAACAACAATATTTCTAGTAGGTCTGTATTTACCTCCAAAAGATGCTCCTTTGATAAAATTTCCCTTTCCATCATTTATAAAAATAAAATTAGGAGCCATATCGTTACCAACAGCAATATCTAAATCTCCATCTCCATCAAAATCTGCAAGCTCTGTAGAATAACTCGTTTCTTGTTCTGTACCTAAGTTTTTAGAAACTGTAAAAATTCCGCGACCATTATTTATAAAGATTTTATTCTGTCCTGGCCAATGCCTACCATTAGCAATAACAACATCTAAATCGCCATCACTATCAATATCACCAATTCCCATAGAAGCTGTTCGTTCTTTATCAATTCCTAAAATGGTTCTACTATTATTTAAGAAATTTGATTTCTGAGCATGGATAGAAAGTACGCAACTAGAAAACGCTGCAAATAAAATATATTTCATAATTTTAGTTATAATTAATTAGAATCTATTACTATAAATAAGCAACTATCTCTATTTATATAGACACAATATTTGTTAATTACGATTTTAAAGTGTCTTTAAAGTACCTTAACCAATTAAGTCCTAATATTTTTTCGATATCTCCTGTACTGTAACCTCTTTTATCTAAAATTTTAGCTACTTGTAAATAACGATCTGGCTTATCTAATTCCGGGATCCAAGGTGGCCATTGTACTTTATACGAAGGTTTAAATTTTGTTAACCTTGGTACATACCAGTTTTCTTTTGTTGCTCCTGTTGCTTGTAAACCTTGTATTGCAAAATCTGCAGCAACACCAACATGATCTATTCCTGCAATTTTAACAACATGATCTATATGATCTACATAAGTTTCTAAGGTTGTTTTTGTACCTAATTCTGGTCCAATCATATACCCCAAACAAATTACTCCCATAATACCACCTTTATCTGCCATGGCTTTTATTTGCGCATCGGTTTTAGATCTTGGATGATTTTTATACAAAGACTCACACATCGTGTGATTAAAACATGCTCCGGTTTTACTAAATTTAATTCCGTCGTTGGTTGTCTCTTTTCCGCAATGCGATAAATCAATCATAATACCAAGTTCGTTCATACGTTCTATGGCTTCAATTCCAAAATCTGATAAACCACAATCTGTACGCTCTGTACTTCCATCACCTAACAAATTTCTTTGATTATAGGTTAATTGAATCCAGCGTGTACCAGCATCATATAAAGTATCGAGGTTTTTTATAGATTTCTCCATCATTGTGGCATTTTGAAATCCGTATAAAACAGCTGTTTTATTTTCTTTTTTAGCTCTGATAAAATCTGCTGCACTTGTTGCTTTTATTAATACATCCGAATTATTTTTAATACGATTATCCCATTCTGTTATATTTTTTAAAGCTGATTTTAAATTTCCAGAAAGTAAAGAGGTACCAAAACCAGAGTATCCCGTTTTTGCTAAAGCATCAAAAGAATCTTTATTCCAACCTTTCGGAATAATAAGTCCATCAATAACCATTGCTTTTTTATACAACTCTTCAATTTTAGTGTCTTGAAGGTTTTTTATCAAATTATTAGATATTTTTTGATTCGGATTAATATCAACAGATTCTAATATTGATGCAAAAGTACTTGCTATCTGAGTAGGAAAAATTGTACCAATTGATAATAGTTTTATTAAATTTCTACGATTTTTTTCCAAAATATTTTATTTTTTATAATTGAATTTACATGAACAGAAAGACACCCAAAACGCTAAGTATATAGAATTCTTGACTGTCATAAGTTAAAGACACACATTGAAAACAACTTTTACTTTTACCAATATGTGTCTTTAATATTTTGGGGGACAATCATATAATTAGTATCCTGGGTTTTGCTCTATATTAGGATTTACATCTGTTTCATCCTGTGGTATTGGCAATATATTGGTATCATCTGCATAAGAAATAAAACAAGCACTAGATGTACAATTTGTTCTTACAATATCTTTTTTTCTTCGCATTAAATCCCATAATCTTTGTCCTTCAAAACAAAGTTCTAATCTTCTTTCTAGAAAAATAGCGTCTATTAAATCATCTCCTGTACTCGTTGTACTTATTGCTGTAGGTAGCGCTCTCTTACGAATTACATCTAAATCTTCTTGAGCTCCAGTAATATCTGTACCTATTTGTGCTCTTGCTTCTGCTCTTATTAAATAAATTTCTGCAAGACGTACAACTTTTACATTATCATACCCCAAAACATGTGAGTATTTGTCTACTCTATAAGGCGCATAATCTCCTGCTAAATTTTCATCTATTACAAAATTCTCCATTCTTACATCGTCTGCGTCATATAAAGAAACAACGTCGTTAGATGGTAAATAATCTCCGTAACCACCTGCTGCTGCAGAAATGTATAAACCAGCAATACCGTTACCTCCTACGTTGTCTGATTCTGTCATAGAAATTTCAAAAATCGATTCAGAAGTATTATCGTTATCCCATAATGTTGCGTAATTGTCATTATCAACCAAACTATAACCTGTATTAATTACATCGGTAGCCATTGCTTCTGCATTTGCCCAATCTTCTTTATACAAATAAACTCTAGACAATAAAGCTTTGACTGATATCGCTGATAATGTACTAGAATTTGAGCTTCTAGAAGTATCACTCATTAAAGATAAAGCCGTTGTCATATCTAAAATCACCTGATTATAAACCTCTTCTACAGTATTTCTTGATGGTTCTAATGTTGGGTCAAACTCTAGGATTAAAGGTACTCCCGCATGACTTGCATCTGATGTAAATGTATAATGTTGCGCAAACAACTTTACCAAATCAAAATAGATTAAACCTCTTAAAGCGTGTGCTTCTCCTAAAATATGTTCTTTACTAGCTTGAGATGATGCTGTAACTTCTACATCAGAATTAATAATATTATTTAAGGCATTATTTGCAAAATACATTCCAGTCCATAAGGCATTTGCCTGACCATCAGATACGTTTTGAACGTGTTCTGCATAGTCTACAATTCTATTTGCTGATAAATTTTGCTTTACATCGTCAGACAAAACATCTGGAACCATAAACATGTATCTACCGTAATAATATGCTCCTTGAATTTCGTCATACACACCTGTAATAGAAGTTTCTAAATCCTCTAAATTTGTAATAGCATCTTCGTTTGCAACTGAAGATTGAGGTGTAAGTTCTAAAAATGATTCTGAACATGATAAGAAGAACCCTACCATAATCAATAGTAATATTTTATTATATTTTTTCATGAGTTTCTTTTTAAATTACAGTTTAATATCTAGTCCTACAGAAATAGTTTTCATCGCTGGCGTTAATCCATTATAGCTCCCGCTTATAGATTGTTCTGGATCTATGTATAAATCTTTATCTTTAGTAAACGTTAATAAGTTTGTACCTCTTGCGTATATTCTTGCAGAACTAAGGTGTAATAATGAAGCTACTTTTTCAGGAACATCATATGCTAGTGTTAAATCTTTTAAACGGATAAAACTACCATCGTACAACCATCTTGTAACATTACCTTGATTACTACCAGATTGTCCTCCCCATTGAAACTTAGGGAATAAAGCATCTGTTTTACCTTCTACCCACCTATTTTCGTAAACATATGTAGCAGTACTTCTTGGTGTTAATCTACCATCTCCTAAAGATCCTTTTGCTCTACTATCAAACAAATAATTACCAGAAGAATACATAAAACCAGCATTTAAGCTAAAGCCTTTGTAAGAAAAAGAAGTATTAAAACCACCGTAAAAATCTGGTGTTGCAGACTTACCTGATAAATAACGCTCTGCATCTCCAATATCATTTGTTATGGTAGTTTCACTAGCATCTGTAAAATATTGTACATCTCCGTTTGTTTGATCTACACCTGCCCAACCATACATATAAAAAGACTGAAAATCTTGTCCTACTTGTCTTCTAAAAGCTCCGCTTGTATAATCTTCATCTAAATCTGTAATTTCATTTTTAATAAAAGTTGTATTAAAACCAACACTCCATCTAAAATCTTTATTATTAATAATGTCTGCATTTAAAGTAATTTCTAAACCTTTATTAGACATAGATCCAAAGTTTTGTGTTAATTCTGTAAACCCTGTTGTTGGAGAAATAGGAACATCTAAAATAAGATCTGAAGATTGTCTATCAAAATACTCTACAGTACCACTAATTTTACCAAAAAGACCAAAATCTAACCCAATATTAAAATTCTCTTGAGTTTCCCATGTAAGTTCTGGATTTGCAAGTTGTTGAGGAGTACCTCCGGGAGAGCCGTCATAATCATCACCATAACCATATAATCCTAAGGAAGCAAAATTACCAATAGCTGCATTACCTGTTAAACCATAAGATGTTCTTAATTTAAGAACATCGATAAAAGAAATATTATTAATAAATTTTTCTTTAAACATATTCCAACTTGCACCTACAGAATAAAATGTTCCGTATCTATTATCTGCACCAAATCTTGAAGATCCATCACGCCTTACACTACCTGAAAGATAATATTTATGATCAAAATTATAGTTACCTCTTAAAAACATAGAGTTAAAAGTATACTCTGTTTTTGTACCAGAAACCGCATATTCTGCTGCTGCAGTACTTAGTGTTTTAACTACATCGTTAGGAAAATCTGAACCTGAAGCAGAAAATGATTCACGTATGGTTTGTTGCGCTTCATAACCTGCTAAAAAGTTAAAATTATGACTATCATTTAATGTTAAACTATAATCTAACGTTTGTGTACCTACCCATGTTTTGTTGGTAGTATTTGCTTCATAAGCATAACCATTTGTATCATATCCGGTTCCATAACGTCTGTTATAATAAGTAGATTCGTTAACGCTTAAAATATCAAAATTCCATTGAGATCTAAATATTAAATTCTTTATAGGAGTGACTGTAAGTACTAAATTATCAATAATTCTACTTGTTTTTGTTTCCCATAAATCGTCTCCACTCAAACTTCCTACAGGATTACTTCCTATTGGAAAATATGCTAAATGATCTGCATTGTATAAACCTTCCTCGTCATAAATAGGAATTAACGGAGATAGCTCTAAAGTACTCTTAAAGGGGTTGTTCCAAGAACCTGCATCTGGTGCAGTTGTAGATGTAATATTTGCAATTGATATGTTATTCGATATTGTTAAATATTTACTTGCTTTATATTCTAAATTAGTTCTACCACTAAATCTAGAAAAATCATATCCTATAATATAACTTCCTTGCTCCATAAAACCACCAGACATAAAGTATTTAACTTTATCGGTAGCTCCTCTTATACTTAAATCATAACTTTGTGTAACTCCAGTTCTTGTTATAGCGTCTAACCAGTTTGTATCTGTAGCTTCACCTGTTGAAGGATCGATTTGTTGTGTATAATAATTATCTAATTGTGTTTGAGCTTCTGCCTCTGTAAGTCCTAAATTTACATAACCTTCAATATATAATTCTTTATACTGAGCTGCATTTAAAGGTTTTAAAATATTTTTTGATGCTTGAGAATTAAACCCTGTTAATGTTTTTAATTCTATAGTTGCTTTACCTGTTTTTCCTTGTTTTGTAGTAATTAAAATAACACCATTTGCACCTCTAGATCCATAAATTGCTGTAGAAGCAGCATCTTTTAAGATACTAATACTCTCAATATCGTTTGGATTGATAGACGCCATTACATTAGAACTGGCTCCATCATTATCATTTGTAGACTGGCTACCTGCTTGAATAGGAATACCATCTATAACATATAAAGGCTCACTAGATGCATTAATAGATCCAATACCTCTAATTCTAATTTCTGTATTTGATCCTGGTGCTCCATCAAGAGCACTTGCTTGTATACCTGCTACTCCACCTCTTAGAGATTGCTCAAAAGAAGATGTTGGCGCCTGTTCTAATTCTGTTCCTTTCATTACTGCAACAGAACCCGTTAATTCTTCTTTTTTTAAAGAACCATAACCAACAATAACCACTTCTTCTAAAGAAGCAGTACTTTCTTCCATTTGAACATCTATAACCGTTTTATCTCCAACTGTTACAGTTTGTTTTATCATACCTATATAAGAAAACTCTAAAACAGCACCAGCTGGTACTTTAATAGAATATTTACCATCAAAATCTGTTTCAGTTCCTGTAGAGGTTCCTTTTACATGAACACTTACACCAGGCAAAGCAAAACCTTCAGATTCTACAACTAAACCATTAACCACCCTTTCTTGTTTTACTTGATTATTAGCTAAAGAAATAGTTGGTTTTTGTTTTGTTTTTTTGACAATAACTTGCTTTCCATCAACCCTATAACTTAAATTGGTTTTTGAAAAAGCTTTATCTAAAATCTTAATAATATTCGCTTCATTAAGTTTTATTGATACTTTTTTATTTGTGTTTAAAACATCATCCTTATAAAAGAACATGTAATCACTTGACCCTTGAATTTCTTCAAAAAATTCTTCTATTGATATTCCTTTTACATCAATATTTATTTTCGTTTGTCCCATCAGCGGATTCATATTACCTGCTGTGATTCCCAAACTAATTAATAATAGAAATAATCTCATAAGTATTAAAATTCCTTTGCGTGAGTTTTTTTTCATATTTTTGTTTTGATTATTAAATTTTGCTGTTCTCTACAGCAATGTGATTAAAATAAGCCAGAAGATGTTGGCGCATCTTCTGGCCTTTTACTAATTCAAATAATAGTAGTTTACTTCATATTTTTTTTTGTTTAATTAATTATTATTTTACCTTCTTCTAAGGTATATTTCATATTTGTACTTGCACTAATATTTTTAACCACTTTATCTATGCTTTCGTTTAAATCTAAATATCCAGAAAACTTTTCTTTAGCTAAATTTTTATTTTTAATATCTACTTTTAAATTATAGTATCTAGAAACTCTATTCATAACATAACTCAAATCATTGTTTTTAAAGATTAAAACGCCATCTCTCCATGAGAAATAATTATTTACGTTTACTTTTTCTGATACAATACCCTTAGTTTCTTTATTATACGTTGCTTTTGTACCAGGTGTAATTTTAATTTTATCTGAATAATGATTTAATTTTGGATCATTATGATAACTAATTTGCACACTTCCGCTTTTTAAAACCGTATTAATTTCTCCTTCTTCCGGATAACTTGTTACTCCAAAAACAGTTCCTAAAACTTTAACCTCCTGCTCTTTAGACATTACAATAAAAGGATGTTTTTTATCATGAGCAACATCAAAAATAGCCTCTCCTTCTAAATACAACTTTCTTCTATCTCCATTAAAAACTACCGGATATATTAATTTAGAACCAGAATTTAACCAAACAATCGTTCCGTCTGAAAGATTTATTTTAGATCGTTTACCATAAGGTATAATAAGTGTATTGTATGCTACTTTACTATTTTTAGAGGTTTCTTGTTCTATTTCGGTATCTTCTCCTATTGTTAATTTTTTTCCTGATTTAGAATAATTTATATTACTATCCTTTTTTTCTATTTTTAAATTTTCTCCATTTCCTAAAACCAATACAACTTCATCAGTTTTATTAAAATCTACCAATTTTGATGTATTTACAAAATCTGTAATTGAGCTATTAGGTTCATTTTGATAACACAAAACAATACCTATCAAAAAAACTAAAGAAAAAGCAAGACTCATTACTAAACCTTTATTTCTTCTATTTCTTTTTCCATAGCTAAGATTATCAATAGAATTAAAAATTTTATTCTTTAAAGCCGTTTTTTCCAATTCTGTAATTGGTAAAATCTTAACTTTATTAGATTCATTAACTTTCATGATCTTTTTATATTCTTTATTATTAGTTTAAAAACTTTATTTGACTGCTATATTATTAATAGCATATTTTCAGTTTTTTATAGACGTTAAAATGTGTTTTTTATAAAAAATAAAAAGATAACTGTAGTAATAAAACACTGAAATTTAATTTTCTTAATACTTTAATTGCTCTATAAACAGACGTTCTGGCAGATTCAATAGAAACCTCCATAATCATAGAAATTTCTTCGTAAGATTTTTCTTGCTCAAATTTTAAACTCAAAACTTTTCTTTGACTATCACTTAAAGTTTTCATTGCACTTCTTAACCTTGAGTTTCTTTCGGAAATACCTTCTTCGGTTATAATGTGTTTCTCACAAGAATCTGAATGCTTTTTATTCATAGCATCAATTTCATAATCAAAATCATCTAAAGAAACAGAAGTGTTTTTTTTATGATACTTTTTATTAATTTTCCTTTTTAAAGATTTAAAAAGATAATACTTAACATTATCTGTTTTAGAAAGCTTGTTTTTGTATTTATATAAGTCTACAAATAAATCGTGGATACAGTCCATAACATAACCTCTATCTTTTGAATGATACATACCATAAGAAAATAATATATTTACGTATCTATTATAAAGCTCTTCTAAAGCTGTTTTTTTACCACTCTTTAATTCCTTCCAAATTAATGCATCCGTTTTTTCTACAGGAAAAATATTACTTTCACTTGTTTCTATTACTTGATTTATCGCAGATGTATTAAGATTGTTTTTTGCTACCAAAGCCAATGCTAATTCTCCATATTCTTGCATAAATTTTACTTTATTTTTTTACTTTATTAAAGTTATTGTAACAACAACACAATATATTAAGCAAACTATTTATCTTTCATAGACCAAATTATCATATAAATATCAAAAAAGATGATATAAAGAAAATAATTAAACAAAAATACCATTTCATTAAAAAATACATATATAAATTATCAAATTGAAACTCATTTTTTTATTCCGCCTAAATTATAAGTAGGTATATTATCTCTTTATAAAAACAAAAAAAAGTTCCATGTACTTAAACATAGAACCTTTAAAACGTAAGCTATAAATACTTTTCAGTAGAGAGGAAGGGATTCGAACCCTCGGTACCGTTACCAGTACACTACCTTTCCAAGGTAGCTCTTTCGACCACTCAGACACCTCTCTTTATTTTAAGACAAATACAAATCAATCAACCCCTCTGGAGTATCTACTTGAATTGTTTTGTTCTCTCTATCTACTTTTTTGATAAAATCATCTACCATCGGAATAAAAATCTCTGTTCCATTCCTGTCAATTTCAAAAAGCGGTTGCGCTGCTTTGTCGTTTATATGAACAATTTGCCCAACTTCTCCAAAATTAGCATCAACAACTGTAAAACCAATTACTTCATGATAGTAAAATTTGTCACCCGTTAATTCTGGCAACATTGTATTTGGTAAATAAACACCACATTTTAAGATAGAATCTGCTTCTTCATCAGAATAAACATCTTCAAACTGAACACGTAACTGATTTCCTTTGTGTAATGAACTTTTATCAATAAAAAATGGAACCAAGTTTGTGCCGAATTCGACATAAACTGATTCCATTTCTGTATACAACTCAGGCTCGTCGGTATCTAATTTGATAACAACTTCACCTTTAAAACTATATTTTGTAACGATTTTGCCTAAATAAAAACAATCTTCTTTACGCATCTTCGTAATAATTTATAATTTATTCTGCTGCTTTTGCTGCTGCATCATCAATAGTTTCTGGAGCCTCTTCAGCCTCAGCAACAACCTCTTCTGCTACTTCTTCAACAACTGGTTTAGCTGCTTCAATTCTTGCTTCATTTACTGCTTTTTCTGCTGCCAATGCTGCTGCTTTCGCCTCAGATTGTGCTTTAGATAAACCAGCTTCTTTATCAGAAATCTTAGTAGCTTTTGCTTCTACCCACGCTGCAAATTTTGCATCTGCTTGCTCTTGAGTTAAAGCACCTTTTCTTACACCACCAGCTAAATGATTCTTTAACATAGCACCTTTGTAAGATAAAATGTTTTTTGCAGTATCAGTTGGTTGTGCACCATTTTGTAACCAAGTTACAGCTAAATCTACATCTAAATCAATAATTGCAGGGTTAGCGTTAGGATTGTAAGTACCTATTTTTTCTAAGTATTTACCATCTCTTTTTGCACGAGCATCAGCGGCAACGATCCAATAGAATGGTTTCCCTTTTTTACCGTGTCTTTGTAATCTAATCTTTACAGACATAATTTGTTAATTTGTTAAGGTTCTCGACCTTTATTATTAAAAATCTCACTATCTCGTAGTAAGTGGGCGCAAAAGTACAAAACCTTTTTTAAACTAAAACGCTAAATATCAATATTTTTTAGGCCGTTACTACAAGGGATGGGCTTTCACTACTCGCTTCCCATAAAAAAATGTGAGAGAGCTCAAACATAGAGCCTGTCTTGAGCGTAGTCGAAAGGCTCTATCCTTAAAGCAGTACTCTATATCATTTATTAAAATTTATATTTCCAGAAAAAACTTAACATGTTAAATAATGATTGCTTAACATTCCTATTTAATTAAACATGTATTTTTATTTATTAAACCCTTTTATATGCTTACCATTAATAGACCAAATAATAACGGTTATGAAAATTTCGACCTATTTTCTGAAATAAATAATTCAAACATTCAATTCCATAAAGAACATATACTTGAAATAAACGTAAAAAAAAATGGATATATATATTTGCCACCAAATAAAGAAAATTACATATACGAAGTTATCCAAGGTGCGGTAAAACTTGGTGGATACTCAGACAATGGAGAAAGTTTTGTTTATGAAGTTTTACCTCACACAGAGTTTTTTGGCAACTTTAAATACCTTAATGGTCAGTTTCAAGAATATGCTAAAGCAATCGTAGATTGTAAAATTAGAGTATACAATTTAGATTTTTTTAAAGCAACTGTATTAACAAACCCTTTTCTTTCTAACTGGTTTATTTCTTACCTAGTAAAACGATGGTGTTCTGCAGAAGTAAAATTAAAAAACATTAAAGAAAAACATGTTAAAGAAAGAATAGCTTCTCTTCAAAATCATTATAATGTTCCTATAGAGGATGTAAATGGTAAATCTTATATTTTATTTAACCTATTAACAAAACAGGATATGGGTGACCTTATCGGGGTCACCCGTCAAACTGTTGCTTCTATTATACAGAAAGAAAAGCAATTAATTTTTTAAAATTCCTAGAAACAAAGTAACATCATAGATTTCGTGTTCTACAAAAAAAGGCTAGTTATAAGGATTATATGCAAATAGCATATTACTTATAAGACCTTTATAAATTATTACAGAGGGTAAATTTGTTCTATTTTTTGTTGTAACGTGGCATCTCCACGCATTTCCATCTGAACCTTTTTTTCATCAAAATTAATTTTTAACACCCCAAAACTTTTTGTAGAAATAACTTTACCTACTCTTGCCGGATTGTATTCTTTTGTAAAATTCTCACTTGCATGTGTCATTCCACTAGATGTAAAATCAATTAAAGGGTAAGTTAATCCGCTAACTTCTTCTTTAGAAAACTCAGATATATGACGATCTCCAGACAATAGAATAACGTTATTAGCTTTTGAAGATACGATTACATCCAGTAGTTTTTTACGTTCTAACGGAAAGTTTGCCCACTTTTCATAGGGATGTTTTTCTGCAATTACCTGTACACTACTTAAAATAATATTAAATTCTGCAGATGAATTAACCAACTCACTTTCTAACCAAGCCCATTGCTGCTCACCTAAAATAGTACGACTCTCTTGATCACCGTTTACACTTTTTTTGCTAATACTTGTTCTAAAATAACGAGTATCTAATAAAATAACTTTTACAGACCCTTTAGCTGTTTCTATAACTTCAGAATGATACACTCCTTCTCTTTTTCTTCTAGGAGAATTTTTATCAACTTCTAAAAAATCCAATAATAGTTCCTGACTTTTTTCTTTTTTAGGATATTCTAAACCTGCATCATTAGCTCCAAAATCATGATCATCCCAAGTTCCCAAAACCTTAGTTTCTTTTAAAAGGTTTACATATCCTTTTTGCTTTTTTTGAAGATTATAATCTGCTTCCATTTTATCCATATTCTCTGTGTCTGCATAAATAATATCTCCTCCCCACAACCATACATCTGGATTTAATTCAGCAATATCATCCCACAACAGATTCGTTTGATCTGGTTTATTACAAGAGCCAAAAGTAAGTACAAAATCTGCTGCTTTTTCTTTTGTTGACTGCTTAAAATAAGTTTTATCTTCACTTGATTTAGAAGTTGTTTTACATGATAAAACTGTAAAAAAAGCAAGTACTATAATAATTTTTTTCATTTTTTAAACTTTTTTATTTAATTATAAATGTTGTGGTTACTGGTAAATGATCACTAATTTCTCTCATTTTTTTAGGTACAAAAAGTTGGGGGACTTCCGCTGAATTTTCTTTATATTCTTTATACATATTGGTATTCATCAATATATAGTCTAATCTTCGTTTAGGATCATCAGAAGTATGTGTCATTACTGTTTCGGGTAATGGGTCTATAAACTTCTCTCTCTTTACTTTTTCATTTAAAAAAAGATTAATTTCTTCGCTACCTTGTACACTATTAAAATCTCCTACTATTAAAATATTTTTGTTTTTGTCTTCTTTTAAGAATCGCTTATACTGCTGTTTCAGAAAATTAATCTGACCTTTTCTCATGGCTATATTTCGTTCTCCTCTACCTGCTTTTAAATGAACCCCGGTAAGTAAAAAATTATAATCTGAACTAGGATATACTTCTATAGACCACATTCTAGTATTTAAAGTGTTTTGTGTTTCTAATTGTCCTTCTTCATTTTTATATTCTAAAAGAGGTGTTGTTACATTTCCATAACCATAAATAATACCTAACGGAAATTTACTCATAACAACTACATTCATATACCAACCATGGCTAGGAACGTCTGCAAAATATACATACCCCATATTTTGCAAATTTTCATCAGCAATACTTCTTAAAAATTTTGCACTTTCAAATTCTTGTAATACAACTACATCTGCATCTATTTTTTTTAAAGCAGTTACTAAATTGGCTACTTTATTATTCATTAAAGAATCGGGGCTATTTTCTCTTTTAGAATCGATATAAGGATCATCAAAAGAGTCTACAAAATGCTCTACGTTCCAAGAAAGGACTTTAAAACTTTCTTTTTTAGGGAAAATGTAATCAGAAGGAATTACTTCTCCGCTTTCTTTTGCTACATAACTTTTCTCAGAAAAAGAAGCATCTTTTTCTATTAAATTCTTAGAACCTCCACAACTTATTAAAATTAAGAAGACTAAAATGTATATACTATTTTTCATAAATTATACTATTAAAAAAAAGGGTTTGATAGAGAAATATCAAACCCTAAAATAAAAACTAAACAAACTATTTTTTAATTAAACGAATATCTTACACCAAACTGCAATCTCCAAGGAGTTCCGTTTATTGGTTCTGTACCAGCACCTGTTTGTATATTGTATTCGTAGCTATTTGTTGATTGATCAAATCCATTAATATTCATAAAACTTCTGTTTCCAAAATTATGGCTGCGTCCCCACTCTTTATTTAATAAGTTCATAAAGTTAAAAACGTCTGCAGATATTTCTAAAGCATGCTTTGGGTTTAAAAAACTAAACTTTTTTACAAGACGAAGATCTACTGTTGCACTAAAAGGATTTTTTCCGCCGTTTCTTTCTGCAAAACTTCCATAACTTTCTTTTAAATAATCTTTAAATCCTTGAGAAGTTTCTGGATCGTTTAATACTTCATTATAACTATCTTTAATATATTGAGGCGTACTTGCATCATCTGGATTAAAAATATATGCAATTTCATTACTTAAATTAAAGTCTCCATTTGCACTTCTATTTCCACCTGCCTCTAAAGAATATCTTGTACCTCCTGTACCCACAATTGTTGCTCCTAAAGTAAATCCTTTCCAAGTTGGTGTTGCCCCGTTTACGACAATTTTAGTGTCAAAATGATTATCAGAATAACCATAATTTAAATCTCGAGGATCTCCTTTAACAGGAAGAAAAGTAGACGTATTAGCAACACAACAGTTGTATGAAGAATTGTCTTTAGAACGATTTACAGTAAAACTTGCATTTACATAACCATCTTTTCCTATTCTTGCAGAACCATCGACTACTAAAGCAAGATTATCTAAGATACCATCAGATGTTAATACTAAAGTTCTACCTACTAAATCTGATTCTCTAGACTCTGTCCAATCTGTACTTCCGTTTGCAGAAATTGTATTTGCAGGCACAAAAACCTCTCTGCCTTGTGGCGTTACAAAATAAGGTTCTGCTACTAAATTTGCTTCTTGGTATACATAGTTATTTTTAGTATGACTAAAAACAGCGTTTACTCCTAAACTATATCTATCTCCAAAAAAGTGCGTATAATTTACGTTTGCCTTATAAATGGTTGGTACTTCAAAATCTGGGCTTACCGCATTTATGGTAGAAAATGGAGTTACTCCTGCCGGAACACCAGGCACAGTACTTGGGTCATTTCTATACCCTTCAAAATCTGGTGTTGGTACATTTGCACCTGTAACATCAATAGCTCCTAATAAAGTTCCACTATTCTGAATATTATTAACTTGTGCATAATAATGCGGTTGAGAAGTAAAGACACCTCCACCAATTTTTAAAATATCAGTATCATTTCCTTCAATATTCCAAGTTAATTGAACTCTTGGTTGAATATTATCAAAATCCTCTGGTTTTACATCGGTACGAATTCCTAATTCTTGATCCACTAAAGGATTATATTCTGCATCATCTAAAAATGCTGTTGCATCATAACGGATACCTGCCGCAAGATTTAAATTAGGATTTACATCAAATTCTACCTGAGCAAAAAGTGATAAATCTAAAACAGTTTGTTTCACTAAAGAAGAGCCTTGTAAAGGCACTTCTCTTGCATATCTAGAAGCGTTTAAGTTTTCGAAATCATCTAAAGAATCAAAGAAAAAACGACCATTTTGCTCATTAGATAATTGCGTTTCTAAGTAGGTAATTAAGTTATCTGTACCAAACGTAAAGTTAAATTTACCTGCACTAAGATATGTTGTGTTTGAAATTTGAAGCTGATTTTCTAAATTAGTTTCTGGTGAATAACGTTGTCCTCCTAATTGTACAGTTCTATTACTGCTATTGCCATTTGGTAAAACAGATTCTACTTGCACAATTGCTCTTGGTATATTTTGTGACGGCAATTCTGAATTAGGTGCAAAAATACGTTCTGCATGTTGGTATTGAACTTTAAACTCATTCGTTACACTCGATGAAAAAGCAGAACGCAATGACAGAAACATGCTATTTTCTTTTGATTCAAAATCAGAATAAGACTCTGCAACTTCTATATTAGAATTATCACTTACACTTAAAGGATTGTCCCACTTATTATATAAGTTTCTAAAAGTTAATCTATGCTTATCGTTAATTTGCCAATCTAATCTAAAAAATAAATTATTAGCTTCTGTTACTCTATCAAATTGCCCAACTTGCTGAGAATCACTTAAACCATATTTATCTCTACCTATTTGTAAAAAACGATTTAAACTTTCTTCTGAAATTCTTAAATTATTTGCATCGTTATCACTTTGTATGTTTGCAATAAATTGAGGGTCTCCTGCATCTTGTCTTTCATAAACTAAGAAAAAATGCAACTTATCTTTAATTATTGGACCTCCTAAACTAAAACCAGATTGAGAGTTATAAAAATCTGCTTCTCTATCTTGTCCTTGTATTGTATATTGACTTTGAAGATTGTCTGCTCTGTGATAAAAGAAAGCACTCCCTTCAAACTCATTCGTACCAGATTTTGTTACAGAAGTAATAGAACCACCACCTTGGCGACCTTGACTTACATCATAATCATTTGTAGAAACCTCAAATTCTCTAATAGCTTCTTGAGAAATCGTATAAGGACCTTTACCAACCTCACCTGCTGTAAGTGTATTTCTAAAATTAACACCATCAATAGTTACATTTGTAGACGTTCTTCTTTGACCTCCTAAATTTAGACTTCCAGCTCCTTGCAAAGGAGACAAACTAGTTAGTCTTGTAAAATTTCTTCCTTCAGATGGTAAGTTTTTAATTTGAACTTCTCCAATTTTTGTTGAAGCTCCCATTTGCTGAATACGTTTTGCCAAACCATTAGAAGAAATAACAATTTCATCTAAAGAGGTAGCAGATTCTTGTAAAACAAAATCAACCGTTAAGGCATCATTTAAGTTTAATAAAAAACCTTTATGAACTACATCTGTAAAACCTAAATATTTTGCAGTTACAGAATAAGGACCTCCTAAAGGTAATTGCTGAATTTTGTAACTTCCAGTTTCACTTGTTGTAGCACCAGAACTAAATCCTGTAGAAGTATTTTTAACAATTACGGTAGCTCCCATTAAAGGCTCTCCACTTTTGTCTGTAATAACTCCTTTTACGGAAGCATTTGTTGCTTGCCCAAAAGAATGATGAATGTTAAAAAACAATACCCCAAAAGTAATCATCATACTAATGGTTAAACGATTTTTTACTACTGATAATTTCATAAGTTAAATTAGTTTTAATAAGCATCAAAACTATACTTGGCAAGACAATCATTAATGTTAAGTATTAACATTGATTTAGATTTAATATTAATTTAAACGTTTCTTAATATTGAAAAAAGTAATTATCGTCGTCCGATTTTAACCTAAGACACCTATAAAACCTACATAAAACAACAAGTCTTTATTAAATATTAGAAATGAAAATATTTTTTACTACTTATATAAATAGTATATGAGTTAAAATCAAAATCTTATGAACTCATAGCCCTCTCTAATATTTTATAGTTTTGTATCAGATGCTAAACAATACACATCTTAAAACAAGCTATTGGAATTTTAAAATGAAAATGACAACATGAAGTACACAGAAAAAATTTCGAACAAATTAAACGAATTATTAGAGAAAAATTATGATGCCGAAAAAGGATATCTAAACGCTGCAGAAAATGTAGAAAGTCCTAAACTAAAGATTTTCTTTAAAAATAGAGCCTCAGAAAGAAGTCAGTTTGCAAAAGAACTTAGAACAGAGATTCTTTTACACGGACAAATACCAGAAGATGATGGTTCTTTTAAAGGAACAATGCATCGAAATTGGATGACTCTAAAATCGCTATTTAGCTCAAATGATGAAGAGGCAATTTTAGAAGAATCTATTAGAGGTGAAAAAGCAAATTTAGAAGAGTATAAAGAAATATTACTAGATGATGTTTTTGCTCCTTCCACAAAAAAAATGCTAGAAGAACAGCAACAAAAAATTCAAGCAGCTATTAATTTGCTAATGGTGAAAGAAGAGTTAGCCTAATCAAAAAATATAAATAGGTTATAAATCTATTATTCATATTTTTATGAAACAGTTTAAAAAGCCAATCCTTAAATGGATTGGCTTTTTTGTGCTTAGACTTGTTACTTGCAAGCATTAGTAAATAAATCCATCTGCCTTCTTACTTTTTTTTACAATAGAAAATTAATCTGACAAACTTAATCTTAAAAAAAATAGTTGTAAAAATAAAACACACGCTAACATTTGTAACGAGTGAAACCAAAAACCTATTTCCCTAACAATATTGGTTACAAGCAAACTAATTCCGCGTGAAGGATAGCAGCGAAAAGCCCACAGTGAGGTACGAACGAGGACTTGCAGCGGATAGCCTGACCATTTTTAAGACAAAAAGTATATGCTACTAACTTGGTGTATTAAAAAATGGGCACGCCCAGAAAACAGACACATACTAACGTTCGTTTATAATTGGTGTAATCAAGTTCTAATTTCCGGTACGATACTCTTTACAAACGAGCACTAGCTTGAAAGAAATTTGTTGATAAACAAAATCAACTCATCCGTCATTTGTAAGAACAAATTTCTATTTTTACATGTTCTTTTAAACAGTTAAACGCTTCAACATTTACACAGATTTATGTACTTAATTTTTGATACAGAAACTACCGGTTTACCTAAAAGCTGGAATGCTCCTATTACAGATACGGACAACTGGCCTAGGTGTATTCAAATTGCATGGCAGCTCCATGATGAGATGGGAAATGTGTTAGAACACAACGATTTTCTAATACAACCAGACAACTTTAATATTCCGTACGATGCTGAAAGAATTCATGGAATTTCGACTGAATTGGCGGCAGAACAAGGTATTCCTTTAAGTGAAGGTTTGGTTTTATTTAATGAAGCGTTAGCTAAAACGAAGTTTATTGTTGGTCAGAATTTACAGTTCGACCTTAATATTATGGGATGTGAATTCCATAGATTGGGTGTAGAAAATAATTTAAACTCATTACCGATTCTCGATACTTGTACAGAGAAAACGGCAACAATGTGTCAGATTCCTGGGGGGCGTGGTGGTAAATTTAAACTACCAACTTTAACAGAATTACACAACCATTTATTTGGTGTTGGTTTTGGTGAGGCGCACAACGCAACTGCCGATGTTGAGGCTACAACTCGTTGTTTTTTAGAGTTAATTCGTTTAAGAGAATATACCAAAGAGCAGTTAGATGTAGATGATGATTATTTTAAAAATTTCTCGGAAGCGAACCCAAAACCGATTCAGGTAATTGGTTTAAAACACATCAACCTAAAAAAAGAGAGCGATATAATTCGCCAACGTTTAGAGAAATTAAAAGGTACTGCAACAACTAAATCTACATCAGATGGTTTAGCTGAGTTAGAAAACGTACAATTTTCTCATTTACACAACCATACACAATACTCTGTTTTACAATCTACCATGCAATTGGGTAATATTGTAAAAGCTGCAGCAAAAGACAATATGCCTGCAGTTGCCATGACGGATACGGCAAACATGATGGGTGCTTTCCATTTTGTAAATGCTGTTTTAAACCATAATAAATCTGCAGATACTCCAATGAAACCAATTATTGGTTGTGAGTTTAACATCTGTGAAGATCATAAAAACAAATCGCAAAAAGACAACGGTTATCAGGTTGTTTTGCTTGCTAAAAATAAAAAAGGGTATCACAATTTAGCAAAATTATCTTCTGCAGCCTTTGTAGATGGTTTTTACTATGTTCCTAGAATTGATAAAGCGCTTGTAGAACAATACAAAGAAGACATTATTGTTTTAACAGGTAACTTATATGGAGAAGTACCTAGTAAAATTCTGAATCTTGGAGAAAAACAAGCTGAAGATGCTTTAATTTGGTGGAAAGAACAATTTAACGACGATTTATATATTGAGTTGATGCGTCATGATCAGCAAGATGAAAAGATTGTAAATGAAACTTTATTAAAGTTTTCTAAAAAGCACGACGTTAAAATTATTGCCACCAACAATACGTTTTACTTAGAACAAAAAGATGCCAATGCACATGATATTTTATTATGTGTAAAAGATGGCGAAAAACAATCTACACCTATTGGTAAAGGGCGTGGTTATAGATACGGATTGCCTAATGACCAGTATTATTTTAAGTCTACGGACGAAATGAAAACGTTGTTTGCAGATATTCCTGAAGCAATTAGTAACATACAAGAAATTGTAGATAAAATTGAAATATTTACACTTGCAAGAGATGTTTTATTACCAGCCTTTAATATTGGTGATGAATTTAATGATCCGGCAGATGAAGTAGATGGAGGAAAACGTGGAGAAAATAACTTCTTAAAACATTTAACTTTTGAAGGTGCAAAAAAACGTTATGGAGAAATTACAGAACTTATTAAAGAACGGTTAGATTTCGAATTAGAGGTTATTGAAAAAACAGGATATCCTGGTTATTTCTTAATTGTAGAAGATTTTATTAGAGCAGCAAGAAGAATGGATGTTGCCGTAGGTCCTGGTAGGGGTTCTGCTGCCGGTTCTGTAGTTGCTTATTGCCTTTGGATTACAAATATAGATCCTATTAAATACGATTTACTTTTTGAGCGTTTCTTAAATCCAGAACGTGTATCGATGCCCGATATTGATATTGATTTTGATGACGAAGGTCGTGGACGTGTAATGGATTATGTAATTGATAAATATGGTGCAAACCAAGTTGCTCAGATTATTACCTACGGAACCATGGCTGCAAAATCTTCTATTAGAGATACTGCCAGAGTTTTAGATTTACCGCTTTTTGAAGCCGATAGAATTGCAAAATTAATTCCGGGTATTAAACTTAAAAATATTTTTGGTGATGATGCTAAAAGTAAAGGTAAAGTTGATGGTTTACGTGCCGAAGAAAAAGTCCTAATAGAAGAATTAAAACAAATGTCTTACGGAAACGACTTAGTTTCCGAAACAATAAACAAAGCCACTATTTTAGAAGGCTCTGTTAGAAATACCGGTATTCATGCCTGTGGTGTAATTATTACGCCTGGGGATATTACCAATTATGTTCCGGTTGCTTTGGCAAAAGATTCCGATATGTATGTTACCCAATTTGATAACTCTGTAGTAGAAGACGCAGGTTTATTAAAAATGGATTTCTTGGGATTAAAAACGCTGACTTTAATTAAAGACACCGTTAAAATTGTAAAAGCAAGACATAATATTCTATTAGACCCAGAAACGTTTCCTTTAGATGATGTAAAAACATACGAATTGTTCCAAAGAGGAGAAACCGTAGGTATTTTTCAATATGAATCTCCAGGAATGCAGAAACACATGCGTTCTTTAAAACCAACTGTTTTTGCCGATTTAATTGCCATGAATGCCTTGTACAGACCAGGTCCAATGGAATATATTCCGTCTTTTATTAATAGAAAACATGGTACTGAAGATATAGAATACGATTTACCTGCCATGGAAGAGTATTTGGCAGAAACATACGGAATTACAGTTTACCAAGAGCAAGTAATGCTTTTATCACAAAAACTGGCAGACTTTACCAAAGGTGAAGCCGATGTTTTGCGTAAGGCAATGGGTAAAAAACAAATTGCGGTACTAGACAAAATGAAACCAAAGTTTGTAGAACAAGCTGCTGCAAAAGGGCATGATCCTGTAAAATTAGAGAAAATATGGAAGGATTGGGAAGCCTTTGCAAGTTATGCCTTTAACAAATCTCACTCTACTTGTTATGCGTGGATCGCCTATCAAACTGCGTATTTAAAAGCACATTATCCTGCAGAATATATGGCTTCTGTACTTTCTAATAATATGAAAGATATTAAAGCTGTTTCTTTCTTTATGGAAGAATGTAAACGAATGGAATTGCAAGTTTTTGGTCCAGATTTAAATGAATCATTTTTAAAATTCTCTGTAAATAATGAAGGTGCTGTCCGTTTTGGAATGGCAGCCGTAAAAGGTGTTGGAGCCGGAGCAGTTAGAGCCATCATTAAAGAAAGAGAAGAAAACGGAAACTACAATTCAATTTTTGATTTATCTAAACGGGTAGATTTAAGAGCTGCCAATAAAAAATCTTTTGATAGTTTGATAAAAGCTGGTGCTTTCGATTCTTTTACAGATACTCACAGAGCACAATATTTTGCTACTGACGAAAAAGGAATGACCTTTTTAGAACGTGCCATGAAATTTGGACATAAATATCAAGAAAACGAAAACTCTGCTCAGGTTTCTATGTTTGGAGAAGCTTCTACAGTTCAGTTTCCAGAACCAGATATTCCAGAATGTGAAACTTGGGGAACTATGGAATTATTACAACAGGAAAAGGAAGTTATTGGTATATATATTTCTGCGCATCCTTTAGATGATTTTAAAAACGAAATAAAATTCTGCAACGCTTCTTTGAAATATTTTAAAGCAGATCTTGCAAAGTTTGTAAATATGAATTTAGCTTTTGCTGGTATTGTTACCGATGTACAACACCGAGTTTCTAAAGCAGGTAAAGGTTGGGCTATGTTTACCGTAGAAGATTATGGTGATAGTAATGAGTTTAGAATTTTTGGAGAAGATTACCTAAGGATGCAACACTTTTTAGTGCCTAATCAGTTCTTATTTATACGCACCACCGTGCAACCTGGATGGACCAATAAAGAAACAGGAGTTGTTGGTGAACCTAGATTAAAGTTTTTAGAAATGAAATTGTTACATGATATTATGGATGAACTCTGTAAAAAAGTAACCATTCAACTTCCTTTAAGTGAAATTAAAGAAGATTCTATTTTAAATTTAGAATCCATCTTAAAAAAGACACCGGGTAAACAAAATTTAAATTTCACTATTTGGGATGAGAAAGAAAAATTAGAAATTAGTTTACCTAGTAGAAATACGAAGGTTCACATAACCAATGAGTTGTTAGCCAATTTAGACCAACAACAAATTACCTATAAATTAAACTAAAATGAATTCTATAACCCTTGCAAGAGTTATTCATGTACTGGCGGTTGTTTTATGGATTGGAGGAGTAGCAATGGTTACAACTGTAATAATTCCTGCTGTAAAAAAAATGAAGTCTAAAAAAGACAAACTAACTACTTTTGAAAATATTGAAGGTAGATTTGCAATACAAGCAAAAATTACAACTTTAATTACTGCAATTTCTGGTTTTTATATGATGTATGAATTAAATGCCTGGGAACGTTATTTAGATTATCGTTTTTGGTGGATTCATGCAATGACAATTGTTTGGATCATTTTTACACTAGTTTTATATATTTTAGAACCCTTGGTTTTACACAAACTTTTCAAAAAATATGCAAATGAAAACCCTGAAAAAACCTTTAACATACTTCACAAAGCACATTGGATATTATTAATTATTAGTTTAATTACAATTCTAGGAGCAGTTGCAGGAAGTCATGGATTGTTTTTTATTACATAAACTTTTAATTCATTCTTAATGATTGAATAAAACAAAAATAAGCATGATAAAAACATATTAATGCTTACTTTTGTTTAATATTTTACAAAATAGATGAAACAAAATAAAAACGGAGTTTGGACAAGTTGGAACGAGAATCTAACCTACAATTACGAATCTCTTTATAAAATTACTTCAGAAGAAGAGTTGCAAGAAGTTGTCAAAAATTCAGAAAAAATTCGTGTTTTTGGTAATAAACAATCTTCTGCTGATATTGCTTCTGGAGCCGCAACCTTAATTGACATTAGAACTTATAACAAAATTATTTCTTCTAATGATGCTGAACTTACAATTACAGTGCAATCTGGTGTAATTTTAGGAGATTTACTAGAAGCTGTAGAAGCAAAAGGTTGGTGTATTCCTTGCTTGCCAGATATTAATACCATTACAATTGGTGGCGCTTTAGCAACAGGAACTCATGGTACAAGTGGTAAACTTCTTTCTGAGTACATGACCAAGTGTAGTATTGTTCTTGCAGATGGTTCTATTAAAATTATTACAGACAAAGATGATTTAATTGATGCTATAAGAGTTTCTTTGGGTGTTTTTGGTGTGTTTTCTGAAATTACTTTTAAGTGCGAACCTATTTACACTTTACACGTAAAAGAAGGTCCGGAAGATGATAGTGTTTGGTTGCCTAAAATTAATGAACGTTTAAAAAAACATGATTTTCTAAGAATCTTATGGCTTCCCCATACTGATAAAGGATATGTTATTACAGGTGATAAAATAGACCCAAATACAGAAATCACAGAAGATTTAGGTCCTAAATATTTAAAACATAGAAGAACAGCATCTAAAATATTGTATAAATATTCACACGTTTTTCCTTGGATTACAGCCGTTGCAAACAAACTTTTATATAGAGGTTTTTTTAGCTCTACAAAAGAACACAAAGGCTCGCTATACCAAGCTACCGTTACAAAATCTAGAGGATCTACTTTAGAATTAGCAGAATGGACCATTGGTTTAGATGTTTTTCCTACAGTTTTTGAAGAATTAAAAACAGAAATAAATAAATGGAGCAACAAATCGTTTATTCATATTCCTATGGATGTTCGTTTTGTGTACAAAGACAAATCTTGGTTAAGCTATGCTTACGAAAAAGACACTGTTACTATGGGGTGTGTTTCTAGAAATGCAGCAACTGCAGATACCTATGAAGCTTTTAAAAGTATTGAAAAAATATTTTTAAAACACGGAGGAAAACCACATTGGGCAAAACGTTTTTCCGCTAAAGATGCAGAACTTTCTAAAGTGTATACAAAATGGGAAGATTTTAAACTTTTAAGAAGAGAATTAGATCCAACTAACAAATTTTTAAATCCGTATTTAACGGAAATATTCAACGAAAAAACAAATAACTAATGATATTACCTAAAGGATTTTTATTTGATTTTGATGGCGTAATTGTAGATAGTTTTGAAAGCCATTATTCTGCATGGACTTCCTCTTTTAAAGAGTTATTTGATAAAGATATTACTCCGTTTCCTAAAACTCATGCAGGGAAATCCCCAATGATTATTGCTGAATATTTCTGCTCTGTTATTGGTGAGGAAAAACGTACCAAAGAATTATTCCTTTTAAAGGACGAACATATAAAAACACACTTTAAAGTACCTAAGTTATTACCTGGAGTTAGAGAGTTTACAAGCCTTTTGTCCGAAGAAAAAATACCTTACGGAATTGCAAGTAACGCCACAAAACTGTTTTTAAAAAACAGCATCCATCATTTAAACCTAAACTTTACTACCGTTTTTGGGGTACAAGATTATGTAAAACCAAAACCTGCACCAGAAGCCTATATTTTATTGGCAGAAACGCTAGGCTTTAAAGATATTGATTTTAAAGATATTTGGGTTTTTGAAGATAGTTTAACAGGAACAAAAGCGGCTAAAGCAGCAGGAATGGTTGCTATTGGAATTACAACGCAATATTCTGAAGAAGAGTTAAAAGAAGCTGGAAGTGTTTTAGTTTTTCCAACTTTATTGGAAGCTTATGAGTATTTGACTAAATAATATTTCGAATTAAGTAACTTTCACAACAAGTAACAAGTTTGAAGGTTTTACGTACAGTTTATCATTTCGATTAGAGAGATAAATATCATAAAACACAAAGTTTTGTGTTCTCAATGTTATGCGACTTCTCATAACTTCGAAGTGACAAACTTTATAATTTATCGCTTAAAAACTTAAGCGGTAACCTCTCTAAAAAGCGTTTCTAAATTCTTATTTTGGGTATTTAAGCTAAGAATCTTTAAACCGTTTTCTTGTGCAAAATCAAAAATAACAGGTCGCATATCTTCTTCACTTTCAAAAGTGATAAACCAAGTATTGTCGTAATTATTTTTATAAGAAACCACGTTTGGTAATCTGTTTATGAATTGCTCTTCTATCTTATAATCAAACGTAACTTCTATTACTTGCTGATTATTCTCTTTGAGCTCTGCTAGTTTTTTATCGATTAAAAGTTCTCCTTTTTTAATGATGATTACACGATCGCAAACCGCTTCTACTTCTTGCATAATATGGGTAGAAAAAAGTACCGTTTTATCTTTTCCTAATTCTTTAATCAATGCTCTAATTTCTACCAGTTGATTCGGATCTAAACCAGTTGTTGGCTCATCTAAAATTAAGACTTTTGGGTTGTGTAAAATTGCTGCCGCCAAACCAACTCTTTGCTGATATCCTTTAGATAATTGATGTATTTTTTTATGTGCTTCTGCAGTTAAACCAACTTTTTCAATGCAAATTTCTATTTGGCTTTTATCAACCTTAAAAATAGTTGCTTGAAACTGTAAGTATTCACGCACATACATATCAGTATACAAAGGATTGTGCTCTGGCAAATACCCAATAGATTTTTGTGCATCTAATGGATTTTGTAACACATCAATTTCATCAACAAAAACTTCGCCTTCATTCGGTTTTATAAAACCTGTTAAGATTTTCATCATTGTAGATTTCCCTGCACCATTTGGCCCTAGAAAGCCAATTATTTGGCCTTTATCCGCAGAAAAAGAAACATTATTTAATGCTTTTTGAGTTTTATAAACTTTTGAAACCGATGTTACTTTTATAGACATTTAGTAAGAAAATTAGTGATCATTTAAATTAACGATATAAAAATACTTTTAGTTTGTGGCTTTAGAAAGGTTTAATCTAATTTTTCTAATATTCTTCATTCTTAACCAAGCAGCTTTATGTCGTTTTTTATAAAACCATAAAGTTCCTAAATCTAGTAAAAAGTAAAAAAAACTAATTCCTGTTGGTGGATTATGACTTGGTAAAAAATCAAAGATTCCCCAAGCCGTAGTTGGCCACCACCAACATTCGTATGTTGTACCCACTATTTCTAAAAAAGCAACGGCTAAATACATGGTCAGATAAAAAAGCCTTTCTCGGGGTTTCTTTATCAAAATCAAAAGCGTTCCTGCAGTCATTACAAAACCAAAAACATCGTTCCTAAAAATAAGAAATAAGGTAGCATATAGTATAATGATGACTGTTAGTATTTTCTCTAATTTTTGATGATTATTTTTAGTAAAAGCTGTTTTCATAAAAAACAAAACCCCTGCATATACTAAGGCATGTCCCATAGGGATGTAATGAGGTACATTTTCTAATCTATACGTATACATACCCATTGCTACAGAAAACAAATATTCTCCAAAAAAGCCTAATAAAACAGCATAAAACAGCTGCTCTCTAATTCTTGATGAAACTTTAAAACAGGTTACCGTAAAAACAATTACCATAACTATGTTTGCAATCCATTGACACTCTCCATAATTTTCGGTTACATAAACACTGTCTATAAAAAGACCAATAAGTATGTAGAAAAAAAGGATGCCTAATGTTTTTATAAAGGCAGGAAAAAAGGTTTTACTTGTTGATACGCTCATACCGTTATGAAAAAATAGCTTTTTTGAGTTTTCTTTTTATCGTTTTCATAATATCTGTTGGGTAGGTACTTTCTCCCATCATAATCTGAATCATCTTTTCACAGATTCTTTCTCCATATTTTTTAATCAAAAGATTTCTCATTGTTTCGTTTTCATAAAACAACTTAGACAATTTAAAAGCAGATCTTAGTGCAGGTAAAAGGTGTTCTTCTAACTTTTCGTTGTATAATTTTTCTGCTAATTCGCCATTCAATTTACTTTCAATAATTGATTCTGCAGCCATATTACCTGAAAGAATAGCATTTGTAATTCCTTCTGCAGATAACGGATCTGCAAAACCTGCAGCATCACCTACCAAAAAAACATTCTTTCTTACAAAACCATCTTTTCTTAAAGAAACTGGTACTTGAAAACCATGCATTTCCTCACTAATAATTTCCGTAACTTTTAATGTATTCTCTAAATAATCTCTGTAACACTTTTTAAAGTCTACTTTTACTTTTCGTAAAGCTCCAACACCAATAGATAAGTGATTTTTCTTTGGAAAACACCAACCATATCCCATAGGAATTGCATCAAAATCTAAACGAACGGTTTTTGATAATCTTTTAAAATCTTCATCATTTACCTCAACCTCATATTCTAATGCAGGTATTAATAAACGTGTTTCTTCCCATCCTGCAAATTTAGCAGTCTTACCTAACGCTCCATCAGCAGCAATTACAAACTTGGTTTTTATCTCTCCTTTAGAAGTATGTAAAGTGATATCTTCCTTAAAAGTAATATCTGTAAGTTTATGATCTTCAAGTAAAGTAACACCTAATTCTTGTGCTTTTTTAACAATAAAATTATCGAAATCTGCACGCATCACCATAGTAATGATGGGCTCATCTTTTTGAATAGAAAACTTTTTATCAATTTTATCAAAAAAGACATCAATATGAAAACATTCTTTTTCTACAACTTCAGTAATATCAAAAGGCATTATTTTTCTTCCGGCCAAACCAAAAGCACCTCCACAAGTTTTATACCTTGGTAAAGTTTCTTTTTCTATTATAACGGTTGATATTCCTTTTTCTGCTAATTTAAAAGCTGCAGAAGCCCCTGCTGGCCCCGAACCTATTATAGCTACGTCAAAAATCATAGAATGTTATTTTTTACAAATATATTGTTTCTTATTTTAAATTTATAGCATAAAAAAAGACTCAATAAATTGAGCCTTTTTTATTTAAAATTCTACTTAAATTACAATTGATATTTTACTCTAAGACTAATAAATCTTGGTAAAACAAAGGTTTCATTTATTGTAAAAGCGATATTACTTGTATTTACAGAAGCTCTAGAACCAGAAGCTAAAAGATTACTTCCTACTAACTCATACTCCCATTTTGCATCTTTATCTTTTCTGTAGGAAAAAGAAGCATCTAAACTCTGAAAAGTATTTGCAACCACTCCATCTTGTTTTACTTCATTATAAGAAAAATCTGAACGAATCGTTAACGATTTCCAAACATAAGCGTCAAAACTAATAGAAGGTGCATTAGTAACTCCTTTTATAATTGCATCTCTAGAACTGTTATCTTGGTCAGACAAACTTAATCGATATCCTAAAGATACATTTGGTGCTTTGTTAAAGTTGGTACTTACACTTGCAGAGTAACTTTGAGAAAATAATTTATTAGTATTAAACTCATCATTTAAAGACTGAAATGTTTTACTGTAACCATAATTAGCTCCTAAAGATGTTTTAATCTTGTTAAAAGTTTTACCTAATCTTGCAGAACCCGTAAAGCTCTCATTATCGAAAGGTGAATTTAATGATGTACTCCTTGAAACAACAGAACCTGGTTCAAAAATTGTATTTGAGTTAATTTGATCTATTGTTTTCTTATAATTAAGCCTAGCAAATACGTTTGTGTAATTAAATAAATTAAAGCTAGAATAATTTAAGTTCACATTATGTAAATGTGCATTGTCTAACTCGTGATTACCATAATAAAAAGAATTATAGCTATTGGCAACAATACCTCTTGCAAGTTGATTAACATCTGTAAAATTAACTTCTTGTTTATAAGAAAATTGCAAAGACTCACTTTGTTTAAACTGTGCTATTATTGACAATTCTGGAAAGAATTTTTGAAATTGATCTTCAAAAATATCTGTTTCGTATTGTGTATTTTTAACATTATAAGCGTGTACTGTAAAACCCGGAGTAAAGGTAAAAATACCTGCTTTTAAACGATATCTTAACCCTGCATAAATATCAGAAAAACCATATTCTGTATCATTTGTAAATGATCTAGCATCATCTTCCGGAATAGTTCCTGTTGGAGTAAACTCGCTTCCATCATCTAAAATTTGAAAAAACTTAGAATCAAAATTTTGCTTACTTTGTATGGTACCAACTACAAAGTTTAAATTACTCTTATCATTTAAAATATTATAGTAATCTAACTTTACATCTAATTGATTCGATTTTACACGTCTGTCTTGTTCTAAAGTATACATTAAATTACTTGAACCTGTTTCTTCATTTAAACCTAACTTATCTGCTTCATCAACAAAGTTATCTTTATCTAAAGAAGCCACATAAAAAGGATCTTCATCTTGTAGTAAATGCTTTGCTTCTAATGCAAAGATATTTTTTTCGTTTGCTGTGTAAAAATAACTAAAGTTCTGGTTAATTGTATAAGGTGTTGCTTTTTCATCTTCTGTAATATCACCTAAAACATTAGACTCAACATCATCTTTTCTAAATTCGTTTGTAAAACGACCAATTAAATCATAATTAAATTGCTTTCTTGCATTTTGCTTATATCCAGCGCTCAATTTAATCAACCCTGTATTACTTGTTTGATCTGTTCTGCTCTCTGTATATTCATCTGGAGTCTCAGCATCTATATAATCTGTATCTACATTATTTTGTTGTCCGTTGCTATTACTAGAAAATATTAAGAATCCGCTTAAATCTAGTTTTGTAGTTGGAGAATAACTAAAATTCATAGCCGTTAATTTTGTTTCAATTCTATTCGCATTTCTAGCATTTGCAGTTAGAAAACCAATACCAGCACTTGCTAAACTTAAATTTGTTCCGTTAGACGGACTTTGGCTCCTAAAACCACCACTAAAACTTCTAATATCTCCTCTATCTAAAACAACTTCTCCCATATTA
This sequence comes from Polaribacter sp. HaHaR_3_91, assembly GCF_019278525.1. Taxonomy (NCBI): domain Bacteria; kingdom Pseudomonadati; phylum Bacteroidota; class Flavobacteriia; order Flavobacteriales; family Flavobacteriaceae; genus Polaribacter; species Polaribacter sp. HaHaR_3_91. The sequence continues at coordinate 909,274 of NZ_CP058986.1, read as the reverse complement.
TTAACATCACCAATAACATTAATAGTATATTTTGGCGAGTAATAAAATAATTTTGGTTGTAATAAATACAAAGTTTCATCTGGTGCATTTCCTACTCCAGCAGTTATATCTCCAAACCAGAAATTCTTTTTTCCTTCTTTAAGTTTAATGTTTATAGCAACTCTATCTTCATTATTTTGTACCCCACTAAGCTGACTTACATCTGCGTAATTTCTTAAAACCTCTATTTTATCTAAGGCATTAGAAGGAATATTTTTGGTAGCTAGCTTTGTATCTCCATCAAAGAAATCCTTACCATCAATCATTATTTTTTCTACCGTTTTCCCTTCAACTTCAATTTCTCCATCATCATTAATTTCTACACCAGGTAATTTTTTTAGTACATCTTCTAGTTTTCTTTCGGTACCATTTTGAAAAGAATCTGCATTGTAAACAATCGTATCTCCTTTTACCGTAACAGGCATTTTAGAAACAATATTTATTCCATCTAAAGCATTGTCAAAAGCCAACATTACATTGGTAACAATAGCATCGGACTTTGTTTCTATTGTATAGTCTGCAGACTTCATACCTACATAACTTATCTTTAATAAAACAGTGGTATTTTTTTCTACGTTTAATTTATAAAAACCTTTTTCATCTGTAAAACCGTAGGATGCTATTTTATTAGTTACCTTATCTATAGCCAAAACATTTGCCATCTCTAAAGGCTCACCAATACTATCTTTAACAACACCTGTTAGTTTTACTTGGGCGTTTGTAAAAAGTGTAACCATAAAAATGGCTAAGAATATTATTTTTTTCATTACTTAAAATTGAGTTCTAATTATTTTAGTTTTTTTTTAAGAACGTCCGCCCCCACGATTACCACCTCTACCTCTATTTTGAAAGTTTTGTCTTAACTCTTCCATCTTTTTAGTTACAGTTTCTGTGTATTTTTCTCTAGTTATTTTTTTTCCTTTTGATGGTGCTTCAATAGCTTCTTTTTCTGAAGGATTCAAAACAATCTCTGTACATAAAATAGTAGTTGTTCCTTCATTTATTTCTAAGATCAAACCAGGTAAACCCCAGTATTCTCCAGGACCATTACTAACTGGCACTTGTGGCGTATACCATGCAGTTACCAATACTTGTTTTACTTCTTTTGCTTCTTCTTTTTTTTCTGTTTCCTCTCCTCCTCTTGGTCTTCTAAAATTAGAAAAATCTAAAGGATTTGCATCTTTAAGTAATGTTGCTTTATAACAAAGATAATTACCAATCTGCTTGGTTTCTGCCCCTAATTCCCATTGAGGTTGCTCCATTTCATCAGAAACTAAAAACTTTTTTCCAAAAAATTCTGTAGCTTCTAATGACACTTTATCTTTGGTGTTTTTATACTTAGTTCCTCCGCTAGAAAAACCTCCAAACCTTGGTCCTCTTCCACTTCCACCTGTTGTTGGTGCTGCCAATTTTTCATCTTCTTTATATAGAGATGAACTTTTATCAAAGTTTAAAATAAATGTTTTTTCTAATTGAGATTTCATTCTTTCTTGAATCTGTTTTTTTCTTGCTTCAGAAAGCTGTTCTCCGCCTCGAGCAAAATTGTCTAAGTCTACCGAAGTTTTAGACATATAGGTAGCTTTCCCTTGAAAATCTTGTTGCCCAAAAGTAATAATTGATACAAGTGTAAAAATGAATGTAAATAATGATTTCATGTGTTTGAGTTTAATGATCTATAAAATAAATAGAATTACATTTATTAAGACTCAAAAGAAACCTGAAAGTTTAATTGAAAAATTTAAAATAGCTTTATTTCTTAAAGTTTGATGATTTTTTAAATGATAAGCACTATAAATTTTAGTTATAAATTAACCTGTTCGCCTTTTCTGTTTATTATTTTACCTATTTTTGCGACTCTGTTTAATCTTATTAGAATTTAATTTATGCACGTTGCAATTGCAGGAAATATAGGCGCAGGTAAAACCACGCTAACCAAATTATTAGCCAAACATTACAAATGGAAACCTCATTTTGAGTCTGTTGATGAAAATCCGTATTTAGACGATTTTTATACAGAAATGGAGCGTTGGTCTTTTAATTTACAAGTTTATTTTTTAAATAGTCGTTTTCGTCAGATTTTAGAATTAAGAGAATCTGGTGAAAATATCATTCAGGATAGAACTATTTATGAAGACGCACATATTTTTGCACCTAATTTACATGCAATGGGTCTAATGACTAATAGAGACTATAATAATTATAGTTCTTTGTTTGAGTTGATGGAAAATTTGGTTACACCTCCAGATTTATTAATTTATTTACGTGCAGACATTTCTACTTTAGTAGGACAAATTCATAAACGTGGTAGAGATTATGAAAACACTATTAGTATCGATTATTTAAGTAGGTTAAACGAGCGTTATGAAGCTTGGATATCTACCTATACAAAAGGGAAATTACTAATAATTGATGTAGATAACTTAGATTTTGTAGACAACCAAGAAGACTTAGGCTATATAATAGACAGAATAGACGCTCAAATAAATGGGCTTTTTTAGAACAAGATATTAAATTTCCTTTTTACGGAAATTACAATTCGAGAACCTACAAGGCAAAGTCTTGTGAGATTTTTATAAAAGTAAAAGAGACCGTGAAAACGGTCTCTTTCTTTTTGTGATATTTCACAAATTTGGTAGTTTGTCCCCCAACATCCTACCAATTATTTAAAAGTAATCAATTAAATATTTCTATTTGATTATCTACTATTTCTTTTATTGGAATAATTACTTTTCCTTTTTCAGTAATTAACACCACACAAATATTATCTATCATACCAACAACACCTTCTATGCCATTAACACTTACTTTATCTCCTTCTTGTATGTTTTTTCTGGTATAATAACCAAATAACAATCTTTTTATTACATCTCTAGAACCTAATCCAAAAGCAATGGTAAAGGAAGCTAAAATTGCTCCGAGAATTATAGATAAGTTACTTGTTATTAAATCTGTATTAACTCCCGCTTGGTTTAACGCAGTAACAGTAACTATTATTGCTAATAAATAAAAAGCAATATTACCTACTAAATTACCTCCTGTTAATTCTAAAGACTTAAACATCGCAAACAACGTTTTCTTTAGTATGTTTGCAATATAAATACCTATTGCAAAAATAACTAAGGCACTAATTAACCTCGGTAAATACCCAATTAAATTACTTAATTGTTCAGAAACCATTCTTAAGCCTAAAAGCTCTGCTCCTACAATTATAAAAACTAAAATTAAAACCCATTTAATAGCAGTAATAATTATTTTAGTTGGTTGAATTTTTAAAGATGATTCTCCAAAAATTTCATCTACATGAAGTTTTTCTGGTAAGCTATCTAATTTGGTAAAACCCAATGCTTTTTTTATAATGTAAAGCAATAACTTTATTAAAAGCCATCCAATTATTAAAAACATAATTCCTTTTAATAACTGCGGCAAAAAGTCCGTAAAGTTATCCCAAAGTTTTTGTAGAAAACTAAAATCTATATTAGCATTTATTGCTAGTATTTTGTTGGTCATTATTTTCAATTTTTTCGATTAGCCTTACTATCATTACTCAAAAAATCGCCAATTGTATTTGGATATTTCACTAAAAATAAATCAGCAATATCTAAAGTAAATTTAATCATCCCAATATCGCTTAGTACTTTTTCTTTGAGAACCTTAGGCACACTATGGTGGTGTATAATTTTCTTAAAAGGATTGCTCATAACTATAACTCTTCATACGTTCTTACAACTTTTTGTTTCGCTCTTTTAATTCTCATCTTAACAGCGCTTTCACCAATGTTTAAAAAATCTTTAATTTCTTTAATTGACATATCATCTTGATATTTCATTAAAAGAATCATCTTTTCTGTTGGATCAATTAAAGACAATGCTTTTGCTAATTTTTCTGATTTTAACTCAAATAAAGTTAAATCATCAATTTCTTGCGAAAGATCATCGTCTTGTATATTATCTGTAACAACCGTAACTTTTTCTTTCTTCTTAAAATCATTCCTTTGTACATAATTTACACAGAAATTATACGTAAAAGAATATAACCAAGTAGAAAACTTAGAGTTACCTTTAAAGGTTTTTAATTTTACAAATAACCTGATAAAAACATCATGTGTTAAATCTTCTGCTTCTTCCTTATTTTTAGAAAAACCATAACATTTGTTATAAACAACTTTAGAAAATCGATCATACAAAACAGCAAACAATTGTGTGTTGTTTGTTGCTACTATTTTAAAGATTAATTCCTCGTCGCTTAAAGCTTTAACGTCTATTGTTTTCAATTCAGTTATTATTTTGACACAAAGAAATCAAAGAAGTCACTATTAAATAAAAAAAAAAGTTAACAGGTAATTTTATGTCGTTGAATGGTAAAAAACATACTTTAAAAAAAATAATGAAACTTTTTGTAACATTTTCTTAAATACCAACGTATAATAGATTGTAGCAATACATTAATCCTTTAAAAAGTCATAGAGAATTAGATGAGACAACTTAAAATTACCAAGCAGGTTACTAATAGAGAAACCGCATCGTTAGATAAATATTTACAAGAAATAGGAAAAGTAGACTTAATTACTGCAGATGAAGAAGTAGAATTGGCACAGCTTATTAAGGCAGGAGACCAAAGAGCTTTAGAGAAATTAACGAAAGCCAATTTAAGATTTGTGGTATCTGTTGCAAAACAATATCAAAATCAAGGATTAACTTTACCCGATTTAATTAACGAAGGAAACTTAGGTTTAATTAAAGCTGCTAAACGTTTCGATGAAACGCGTGGTTTTAAATTTATATCGTATGCCGTTTGGTGGATTCGTCAATCTATCTTACAAGCATTAGCAGAGCAATCTAGAATTGTACGTTTACCGTTAAATAAAATTGGTTCTATCAATAAAATTAACAAAATGTATGCTTTCTTAGAGCAAGAAAATGAAAGACCTCCAAGTCCGGAAGAAATTGCTAAGAAACTAGACATGACAGTGAATGACGTTAAAGAATCTATGAAAAATTCTGGACGTCACGTATCTATGGATGCACCATTAATTGAAGGTGAAGATTCTAACTTATACGACGTTTTAAACTCTGGTGAGTCTCCAAACCCAGATAGAGTTTTATTACACGAATCTTTAAGAATAGAAATTAACAGAGCCTTAGAAACATTAACTCCACGTGAGGCAGATGTTGTAAAATTATACTTCGGTTTAGGTGAGCACCAACCAATGACTTTAGAAGAAATTGGTGAAACTTTCGATTTAACTCGTGAGCGTGTTCGTCAAATTAAAGAAAAAGCAATTAGAAGATTAAAACACACTTCTAGATCTAAAATTTTAATGACTTACTTAGGTTAATCATTAATTTTTATAAAACTTAAAAACTCTCGAATTTATTTTCGAGAGTTTTTTTTTATACACCTCACTGCAAGACACAACCTTGTCATTTCCACAAAGGAGGAATCACATAAAGCTATATTTTTTTTGAAGCTATTTCCCGCTTTCCGTTATATCTTTTTTCTTCTGTTCTCAATACAAATTTTTCATACTTCAAAATTCACTCGAACTGACAGAAAAAAGGATGCCACTTCAATCGGGGCTAAACTTGTTTAAAACTATTATCATAAATAAACATCTAACTTCATACTACTAACCTACTTTTATTTTTTTTTCTAGAAATTCAAATTGTAAGGAACGGCAAGCATCCAAAGAACGCAGTGGTCTGGATGCGATAGTGGAATACCCAATGCTGGTGCGAGCGCCTCGCTCGTACCTCTTAAATCAGTTATAAAAGGCAACAATTGGCGGCAGTGCACTAGCAGCACTCTCGCCCTAGCGGATAATCACTTTAATTAGACATTTTACATTTTCGGGAACTTCTACCAAACTTAAAAAATTAACCACATAGACACATAGAAAGCATAGTATTTGCAATGCAGGTAAGAGCGTCTCACTCGTACCGTTTAAATTAGTTGTAAAAGATAAAATAATATGATCGGTGGTTTTGGCACGAGCGAGACGCTCGCGCTAGCGGATATTTTATTACTCCGATTAACACCTACAAATCATCTATTAAAAAAATATATAACTTCATGTTATCGACCTACTTTTATTTTTTTTTCTAGAAATTACAAATTGTAAGGAACGGCAAGCATCCAAAGAACGTAGTGGTCTAGAGGCCCAATGCTGGTGAGAGCGTCTCACTCGTAACTCATAAATCAGTTATAAAAGGCAACAATTGGTGGCAGTGCACTAGCGGCACGCTCCCCCTAGCGGATAAACACTTTAATTAGACATTTTACATTTTCGGGAACTTCTACCGAACTTAAAAAATTAACCACATAGACACATAGAAAGCATAGTATTTGCAATGCAGGTAAGAGCGTCTCACTCGTACCGTTTAAATTAGTTGTAAAAGATAAAATAATATGATCGGTGGTTTTGGCACGAGCGAGACGCTCGCGCTAGCGGATATTTTATTACTCCGATTAACACCTACAAATCATCTATTAAAAAAACATATAACTTCATGTTATCGACCTACTTTTATTTTTTTTTGTAGAAATTCAAATTGCAAGAAATGGCAAGCATCCAAAGATTACCCAATGCTGGTGCGAGCGTCTCGCTCGTACCGTTTAAGTTGTAAAAGATAAAATAATATGATCGGTGGTTTTGGCACGAGCGAGACGCTCGCGCTAGCGGATATTTATTACTCCGATTAACACCTACAAATCATCTATTAAAAAAACATATAACTTCATGTTATCGACCTACTTTTATTTTTTTTTATAGAAATTCAAATTGTAAGGAACGGCAAGCATCCAAAGAACGCAGTGGTCTGGATGCGATAGTGGAATACAAAGTAGAATTCTATAAAATTAAAAATCAGTCTAGATTTTTGTTGAAGTTTGTGCTGAACTTCATTCAGTATTCATCAATGGAAAAGAAACAGAGATAAAACAAACATACAGATTATGCAGCCCTCTAACTAACACCTGCAAATCACCTATTAAAAAATTACTTTCTTATTCTTTCATCAACTAATCAATTAAGTACCTTTGCAAAATAAAATCACAACACAACAACAAAACAATGAGTAATTTAATTGCACCTTCAATTTTAGCAGCAGATTTTGCTAACTTACAAAGAGACGTAGAAATGGTAAACAATAGTGAAGCAGATTGGTTTCATATTGATATTATGGACGGCGTTTTTGTACCAAACATTTCTTTTGGAATGCCAGTTTTAAAAGCAATTGCAAAACACGCTACCAAAACAATAGATGTACATTTAATGATTGTAAATCCAGATCAGTACATACAAACATTTGCAGATTTAGGTGCAGACATTTTAACTGTACATTACGAAGCTTGTACACATTTACACAGAACGGTACAAGCTATAAAAGCTGCAGGAATGAAAGCCGGAGTTGCTTTAAATCCGCACACACCAATTGCCGTTTTAGAAGACATTATAGAAGATTTAGATGTAGTTTGTATAATGAGTGTAAATCCTGGTTTTGGCGGACAATCATTTATAGAAAACACGTATAAAAAAGTAAGTCAATTAAAACACTTAATCGATTTTACAGAATCTGAATGTCAAATAGAAATAGACGGAGGCGTTACTTCTTATAACGCAAATGCATTAATAGAAGCTGGAGCAAATGTTTTAGTAGCTGGTAGTTTTGTTTTTGGTTCTGAAAACCCAACACAAACTATTGCCGACTTAAAAAAGACAATCGAATAATTGTTATACACAGTCGTTGACATAGAAACAACAGGAAATGGATACAAAGGTTCTAAAATAACTGAAATATCCATTTTTGTTTTTGACGGTAAAAAAGTCATAGACGAGTTTACTTCTTTGGTAAACCCAGAGCAAAATATTCCCGCATTTATTACCAATCTAACAGGTATTACAAATGCTATGGTTAGAAATGCACCTAAGTTTTACGAAATTGCAAAAAAAGTTACAGAAATTACGCAAGACACTATTTTTGTGGCTCATAATGTCAACTTCGATTATAATATTATTCAGGAGGAATTCAAAAATTTAGGCTTTGATTTTAAACGAAAAAAACTCTGTACCGTTCGGTTAACTAGAAAAATAATGCCTGGTTTAAGTTCTTACAGTTTAGGGAATATTTGTACTCATGAAAACATTCCTATAATTGGCAGACACCGCGCAAAAGGAGATGCGGAAGCTACTACCGAATTGTTTAGAAGATTGATAGAAAGAGACGATAATTTTACCATCAATTCTTTTTTAAATCCAAAATCTAGACAAGCAACCTTACCTCCGCTTTTAAACAAAAAAGTTGTCGATAATTTACCCGAAACTTTTGGCGTTTATTACTTTAAAAACATAGAGAAAGAAATTATTTATGTTGGTAAAGCAAATAATATAAAGCAACGTGTGATCAGTCATTTTTATGATAAAAAGAAAAAAGAGCAAACCATGTGTATGGAAACTGCCGACATTTCTTTTACAAAAACAGGAAGTGAATTATTAGCACTGTTGCATGAATCTGCAGAAATAAAACACCGATACCCAAAATTTAACAGAGCACAAAGAAGAGCTGGTGAAGCTATTGGTTTATTTTCTTATGAAGACCAAAAAGGAATCATCCATTTAGCCTATAATCGGTTAAAATTGACTCCAAACCCTATAATGAAATATTATACTGTTGCAGAATGTAGAAATCATTTAGAAACACTTTGCAAAGAATTTGAATTGTGCCCTAAATATTGTCACTTACAAACCAATGTTGCCAGTTGTTTTCATTATCAACTAAAAGAATGTAAAGGTGTTTGTTGTAACAAAGAATCGGTAGAAGATTATAATAAACGTGTAAAAGAAGCAATTAAATCGGTAGGTATTGGCGCAGAAAACTTAGTCATAAAAGAAACAGGTAGAACGGAAAACGAAGTAGGTTTTGCTTTAATTTTAGACGGAATTTATAAAGGTTTTGGTTATGTAGATACCCATCAGGCTGAACAATTAGAAAACCCAGAAGACTACCAGTTTTTTGTAGAACCTAAAAAAGATAATAGAGATATTCAGCGTATTATTGCTGCTTATTTAAAAAAACAAAATACTGATAATAATGAAACAACTTTATAGGTTCCATTCATATTAACAGTATTCCTTTCAATTTTAAAAGACAAGTTATTACTTAACCTTTTTAGTTTTCTTTAATTTATTGATCCAAATAATAGTTCCCGTAACGGGTAAACTTGTAGCAATTAAACACACTAAAAAATAAATTATTTTAGAAAACAATCCATAAATATCTCCGGTATGAATCGGTTTTATTAAAGATGCAAATTGTACGTTTAAAGGTTTGTCTTTAAAATAATCTACTGCTAAAACTTCTCCTGAAGACGCAACATACAATCTATCTGATGTTACTGGAGAAAAGTTAGCTTCATTGGTTTTTCTAAAGCTATAGTAGTTACTCTTTTTACTAGGAAAAGTTACAGATAACTCTCCTTTATAATCAAGAGCTCTATTAGCTATTAAAATTGCTTCATCAACAGAAATCACTTTATTTCCGGGGTTCTTTTCCAAATCAAATTTTGGGCTAGAACGGTTAAAAATTTTAGCACCTATTAAATTTCCTAAACCGTCTTTATAACCTTCAAAAGACCAACACAAACCTGTAATTCCCATAATTATAAGAAAAACACATGCGTAAAAACCCAATGTATTATGTAAATCGTGATTGATGCGTTTCCAATTTGCTTTAGTTTTAATCTTAAAACCTTGTTTTATATTTCGCCATTTTAATTTTTTTGGAAACCATAAATAAATACCAGAAATAGAGATTATTAAAAAGATAATAGTAGCAATTCCCACAATTGGCCTTCCTATTTTTATATCTAATAATAACCATCTGTGTAATTTAAACATCGACATTAAAAAAGCATCTGCACTTGTTTTTTGTACCGTTTTTATTTCACTAGAAAAAGGATTGACTAACACTTTAGAACCACGACGCTCTTTTAAGTCTTTTTTTACATTAAAAACATACGGTTCTTCTTCATCTGCTGCAATAGTTACTCCTGTTATAAACCCCATTTCAGCAACTTTTAAGTTTGTTACCAAAGTACTTACCAATTCTTTATTTTCCGTTTTTTCAACGATAAAATCATCAGCAAAAAAATCTTTTATCTCATGCTCAAAGGTTAAAATTGTTCCGCTTAAACACACTAAAAATAAAATAATTCCACTAGCCAAACCCAACCATAAATGAATATCGTTTATTAGCTTTCTAAAAGAATAAGAAGTTGTTTTTTTCATCAGTAAAAATTATGGAGCAAAATGAGTTCTTTTTAAGAAAAACGCAAATATAAAACTCAAACTGACATCTTCAAAATTTATTTAGATTAAATATGAATAATTAACAATATAACCTCTTTTTTTTTATGAAAAACCTTAAAAACAACACATACTTATTAGTTTTATAACAAAAAAAGAGGCCTTATAAAAGCCTCTTTCTTACTAACTAACCAATATAAAAAACCACTATAATTTTGCTACCAAATATTTTACTAAATCTCTAGTAGTTACAATACCTACTAGTTCAGAATCTTCAACTACTGGTAAAGCATGAAATCCTTTTGTTGTTAACAATTCTGCTGCATCCTTTATAGATGTATATGGCGGAATTGCAGTAATACTTTTGTCCATAACTTGTGCTATAGAAAAATTGTTATTTATATAACTATCTACAGATGTTTGGTCTTCATTTAAAACAGCAGAACTTACTGTTTGAATATCATAATAACTTAACATCCCTATAATTTCTTTATCACGAACTACCGGAATATGTTTTATTTTGTGTTCTATAAATAACTTTTCTGCAGTAACTAAATCATCAGTAACACATAAGGTAACTAAATTTGTTGCCATTATTGTAGATATAGGCTCATCTCTTCTCATAATTTAATCTTTTAATTATACCCACAAATTTCTGAATAAAACCAAGTTTAAAAGATGATTTTTATCAGTTTTGAAAAAAAATAAGAAAACTTTAAAGATTTCACCTAAAGTTAAGAAATCATTATATATTAAAAGAAGTTAAAAAAAACGACAAAGGGGCACCTAATCTTGTATTACTTAATTCCATAAAATTTAACACTTTTTACACAATAAAGTGACTTTACTGATTACTAGGTGTCTAATAGTTATTGTTAAATATATATTAAAATTGTATTTTTGTAACTTATAAAAAAATTAACATGATTAAAAATCTAAAAAGATCGAGCCTGCTTGGGGAAATAGCTCGTTTCAATTTAGTTCCCCCAACAAGAAAAGCAACTGCTTTAAAATTTAATAAAGCTTCATTCTTTATTTTACCAATCCTTTTTCTGTTTGCCTTTCAAAGTGTTGTGGGGCAATCTACAGTTACACTTGAAGTAAATTGGCCCGCTTCTTCTAATGGTAATCGTATTGCTAATTCAACTGGAGGTACTCTGATGTGTGACAATAATGACTGTTTTTCTAATATTGTAGACCCTAATTCTAGCTACACAGGAACTCGAGTTTTCACAAATCTACCAGATAATACTTACTCTATTACCTTAGAAAGTAGACTTGTAACTGGTTGGGCTAATTCTGGAACTGAAGCTTCTTACCTTAAAATATATGATGATGGCCTTTTTATTGGTAGATATGATTTAAAAGGCGCTAATAGTTTGACTATCAGTTTTGACGTAACAACACCTGTAGACCCATGTAATGCTGCCGAATCTGGTAATTTAGATACCGACGGAGATGGTATCTCAGACCAATGTGATGAAGATGATGATAATGATGGAATTTTAGACATAGATGAACGCAACACAATAAACTGCAACACGCTACCTACTCCTTCATTTGCTTCTGCAAATGGTCCTTTTAGCTACAATGGTTCAAATCCAGCTATACCAGGAGTTGGAGACCAATTTATATATAATGATGTTTATACAGGTGTAGATGCTATTGTTACCATCGTTTCTTCTACAGATACAAGTATTAATGTATTAGATGTACCAGGCATTGGTGTAGACGCACTAGGAATAGATACTAATTTTCAACCACGTATTCAACATGCTAACTCAACTAGTTTTACAGAATTTAGAATTGACTTTGTTGTTGCTGATAGTGAGATTACTGCACCACCAGCCACCTATATTCTAACCACGATAGATAATGATGTAAATGAGTTTGTAACATATATAGATGGCACAACTGGTGACTTATTTGTAGACACCCCAAACAATTTAGAACTTTATAATAATCTACCAGCTAACGTAGATGGCTTTAGCCAAGGTTATATTAGTGATGGTAATGTAATAGATGGAATTGGTACTTCTGGTACAGAAGCTCAAGTAACAGCAGTATATTCTATTATATCATCTGTAAGTTTTAGATTTGGAGACTCTTCTAGTAATCTATCTTACCATTCAATAGGCTTTGAACCATGTATTACGGATAATTGGAATAATAATGCAATCATATTATACGAAAATATAGATACAGATGGAGACAGTATACCTAACCATTTAGATTCAGACTCAGACAACGATGGTTGTAGTGATGCTGATGAAGCATATTATACAGGTCTTACAAATCCAGATGCAGATGCAGATGATAACGGATATTATGGTACAGGAACACCAACAAACCCTACAGAAGTAAGTAATAATGGTAGAGTAATTGCAGCAGGTTACACAACACCAAACGCATATTACTTAGATGCAAGTGTAAATACTTGTAATGATAATGATAATGACGGTGTACCAGACGGAGCAGACTTAGATGATGATAATGATGGTATTTTAGATACTGTAGAAATAAATCTTAACTGTCCATCTACAGATTATATAGATTTAGGTGCAACATTTACAAATACAACTACAGGTACAAATGGAGGGAATTCTTCCGGTACTACATCTAACCTTTACACATTTGAAGGAGTAGAAAGTACCTTTAGTTTTGAAACAACAAACTCTGTAACTTGGGCAGGTGGAGTTGCTAGTGCAGGTCCAACAGGCGGTGTAGACGGAAACTACATCAACGTACAACCAAATAACACTAAATTTCCTTTAGGTTCTTACTATCCAGCAGATGCAGCAAACATAGATGTAGCTGTTTATAAATTAACATTTACAAAACCTGTTCACAACTTAGAGTTTAAATGGGGAGGATTAGATAATGATGACAGAGTAGACTTTACAGCAAATTTAAATGGAACAAATGTGCCTTTAACAATTACTAACAACACATTACCAAGTAATAATTATACAATTATAGGTCAATCTGTTATTAGTACTAATGGCGGCTCTAATGCACCAGACAACAGTGTTATTGTTTCTCTAACGGGTCCAGTAACAGAAATTGTTTTCGTTGCTGGTAAAAATAATTCAACTAATACTGCTTCTAATGTAACAATGCAGTTATTTGAATTAAAATACTGCCTAGCTGCAGACACAGATGGTGATGGTATCCCAAATTATTTAGATAACGATTCAGATAACGATGGTTGCCCTGATGCAATAGAAGCAGCAGGAACTTATACTTATGCTGATATTGATGCTCGTTATACTTATTTAACTGCAACTGTAGATGCACAAGGTATTCCTAATGGAACATCTCAAGGAGCAGGAACTTCTGCTGATGCATCGATACAATCAGATATTTGTAGTCCTTGTGACCCTGCAAACCCTAAATTCCAAGATTTTGATGGAGATGGCATCGGAAACATTTGTGATAATGATGATGACAACGATGGTATACCTGATGGTGGAAAAATATTTGAATATGAAAAAACAACTATCGTTCCTGGTGAATGTACAGAAACGCAAGTAGAATGGTTACATAATAATGAAGGTTCCGCTCCTTATGACAATCAATCTGATTATGCAACTTTTGACAATACAGGAAGTTGGAGACCTCACCCATACTCTCAGCTTACAAACCCTAATTTTACAAATGCAGATAACATTGCGTTTGGGTCTGGAGTAGATGAAGCTAGCTATAATGAAGCTTCAACTTATATTATTGGAGGTGTAGACAAAACTACTTTCGAAGATGCAAAAGCCGATAATGATTATGTACAAGTGGCCTACACACCTGCTGTTAACATGAATTTAGGTTTGGTACGTCTTGGTTTTTCAACTCCAGACAATGGTAATTCTTTATTAAACTTAGGAAAGTTCTTTGTTACTTTAGAAATGTCTACAGATGCTAATTTTGCCACTTCTACTGTTTTGTATTATGATGGTTATGTAGATGAAATAGAACTAGATCAATACCTAATGTTAGGTCATACATATGATATCGATTTAACCGCAGGTACAAAATACTATTATCGTTTTTACATCTATAACGAAAACAACACCTATCAAGACAATAACGTTGTTCGTTTCGATGATGTAATATTTCAACACCGTATTAGCTGTCAGTCAGATAACGATAACATGCCAAGTTACCGTGATGTAGATTCAGACAACGATGGTTGTCCGGATGCTTTAGAAGGAAGCGGAACTTATAGTCATACAGATATTGATACAGATCCAAGCAGCCCAACTTTTGGAATGCTTACTGCTGCTGTAGACAATGATAAAACAAGCGCTACTTACGGAGTTCCAGGTGGAATAACACAAACAATTGGTACTTCTCAAGATGCAGACATCCAAAGTCCTGCATGTTATATAGCAGCTTATAATGATATCAATCAAACGCCACAAGACGTTCCTGTTAATGGAGCCCTATTAACAAATGATGAAAATATAGCAAGTGTAACAACTGTTACTATAAACGGTACTGATTATACAGTTCCTCCAGAAACAGGTGGAACTCCAGGAAGTGTAACTATTACAGATATACCTGGTGTAGATAAAGACAATAATCCTGTTACAAATGCTGGTACAATTATTATTAGATCAGACGGAACGTACACCTTTACACCTACTGCAGGTTTTACAGGAACTATTAATCCGATTACCTATGCAGGAGAAGGAACAGATGGTGCTACAGATACTGCATCTTTAACTATAAAAGTAATTCCGAATGTTCAGCCAGGTAATAATCCGCCAACGGCGCAAAACGATGTAAGTACAACAGAGGTAAATACAACTATAGACTCTACAATACTTACAAATGATTCTGACCCAGATGGTGATGCTTTAACAGTTAGTTCTTCAGATGTAACCATAGGAACTGCTACTACAGTCCCTGGTAAAGATAAAGATGGTAATACTGTAAGTAATGCAGGACAACTTACTTTAGAAGATGATGGTACTTATACATTTGTTCCTTCAACAGATTTTACAGGAACTATTGACGATATAACCTACACTACCACAGATCCTGACGGAGCAACAGATACTGCTATTCTTAGTATAGATGTTATTAACAACTACGGTACCAGTACCAATGATGTTAATACTACAGAAAAGGACACTACTTTAAGCTCTTCAGTAACTCTTAGTTCAGATCCTGATGAAATTACAGAAGCATCTATTGGTGGTAGTTCTTTTACTTTAGGAACTCCTAAACAAGTTTCTGGTACAGACAAAGATGGTAATGCCGTTACAAATGCGGGTACCGTTACAATAAATGAAGATGGAACTTATGTTTTTGTTCCTGAACCAACTTTTGTTGGTACAATAGATGACATTACGTATACCTATTCAGATCCAGCTTTTGACAATCCAGGTAACATTAATTATGACCCAGATGTAAATGCTACTCTTAGCTTAAAAGTTATAGACAAGGTTGGTAACAATACATTTGCTACTGATGATGCCAATGCTGCTCCGCAAGGAACATCTATGGCAGGAAACATCATCACCAATGATTTTGATCCAGAATTAGATACTCAAACATTTTCTTCTGCTTCGGTTTCTATTATAATTGATGGTACACCAACAACAATTACAATTAATCCTGGTACCTCAACAACCATTGCAGGTGTAGGAGAACTGACAATAAACGCTGATGGATCTTATACTTTTGATCCATTATCTAGCTTTGTAGGAACAGTTCCTGTTACGTACATAATTAATGATGACGGAACAACAAGTGCTAGTGACCAAGCTACTTTATATTTAACGTCTATTCCTGCTGATGTTACTGCAGAAAATGATATCAATCAAACACCGCAAGACACTTCTGTTGATGGTTCTTTAATTACAAACGACCAAGGAATAACAAGCGTTACAGCTACTGGATTTACTTTAGGAACCCCTAAAACAGTTGCTGGTGTAGATGAAAACGGAATTGTAGTTGCAAACGCTGGTTCATTAACCATCAACGGAGACGGAACCTACACTTTTGTACCTACTACAGGTTTTACTGGAACTATTGCCCCTATTACCTACACAGGAACTGGTGATGATGGAGCTACAGACACAGCCTCTTTATCTATTGAAGTATTACCAAATATTCAGCCTGCTGGTAACAATCCGCCAACGGCGCAAAATGATGTAAATACTACAGAAATAAATACAACGGTAAACTCTACAATACTCTCTAATGATTCTGATCCTGATGGTGATGCTTTAACAGTATCTTCTACTGATGTTACTATTGGAACAGCTACAACAGTTGCGGGTATTGATGAAAATGGAGTTGCGGTTACAAATGCAGGTACAGTGGAATTAAATAGCGACGGAACATATGAATTTATTCCTGCTACTAATTTTACAGGAACTATAAACGATATTACCTACACTGTTTCTGATGGAAATGGTGGTACAGATACTGCTGTTTTAAACTTAAATGTTGTTGATAACTTTGGTAACAATACGTTTGCTAATGATGATGCTAATTCTGCTCCGCAAGGAACTACAATGAATGGTGATGTTGTTGCAAATGACTTTGATCCAGAAGGAAATACAAAAACAGTTACTACTGCTTCTGCTACTTTTAACGGTACAACAACAGCAATTACTGTTGGAACACCAACAACGATTACGGGAGTAGGTACTTTAACTTTAAACGCAATTGGAACTTATACATTTGTACCTGATGCTGATTTTGTGGGAACAATTCCTGTAACATACAGCGAGTGTGATAATGGAACTCCACAAGCATGTGATGAAGCTACTTTATATTTAACGTCTATTCCTGCTGATGTTACAGCAGAAAATGATATCAATCAAACACCGCAAGATACTCCTGTTGATGGTTCTTTAATTACAAACGACCAAGGAATAACAAGCGTTACAGCTACTGGATTTACTTTAGGAACCCCTAAAACAGTTGCTGGTGTAGATGAAAACGGAATTGTAGTTGCAAACGCTGGTTCATTAACCATCAACGGAGACGGAACCTACACTTTTGTACCTGCTGCAAGGTTTACAGGAACTATTGATCCTGTTACTTACACAGGAACTGGTGATGGTGGAGCTACAGACACAGCCTCTTTATCTATTGAAGTATTGCCAAATATTCAGCCTGCTGGTAACAATCCGCCAACGGCACAGAATGATGTAAATACTACAGAAATTAACACAACTATAAATTCTAATGTAATTTCTAATGATAGTGATCCTGACGGTGATGCTTTAACGGTATCTTCTGCTGATGTAACTATTGGTACTGCTACAACAGTTACGGGTATTGATGAAAATGGAGTTGCGGTTGCAGATGCAGGTACAGTGGAATTAAATAGCGACGGAACATATGAATTTATTCCTGCTACTAATTTTACAGGAACTATAAACGATATTACCTACACTGTTTCTGATGGAAATGGTGGTACAGATACTGCTGTTTTAAACTTAAATATTGTTGACAACTTTGGTAACAATACGTTTGCCAATGATGATGCTAATTCTGCTCCGCAAGGAACTACAATGAATGGTAATGTTGTTGTAAATGACTTTGATCCAGAAAATGATGATCAAACGGTTACGGATGCAACTGCAAATGGAACGTCTATTACAATTGGAACAAAAACAACGATTCCAAATGTTGGAGATTTAACATTAAACGCTGATGGGTCTTATACTTTTGAACCATTATCTAGTTTTGTAGGAACAGTTCCTGTTACCTACATAATTAATGATGACGGAACTACAGCAGCTAGCGATCAAGCTACTTTGTATTTGACTTCTATTCCTGCTGATGTTACTGCAGAAAATGATATCAATCAAACACCGCAGGACACTTCTGTTGATGGTTCTTTAATTACAAACGACCAAGGAATAACAAGCGTTACCGCTACTGGATTTACTTTAGGAACTGCTAAAACAGTTTCGGGTGTTGATAACAACGGAAACATGCTTACTAATGCTGGTTCTTTAACTATTAACGGAAACGGAACGTACACTTTTGTACCTGCTGCAGGGTTTACAGGAACTATTGATCCTGTTACTTACACAGGAACTGGTGATGATGGAGCTACAGACACAGCCACTTTATCTATTGAAGTAATACCAAACATTCAGCCTGCTGGTAACAATCCGCCAACGGCACAGAATGATGTAAATACTACAGAAATTAACACAACTATAAATTCTAATGTAATTTCTAATGATAGTGATCCTGACGGTGATGCTTTAACGGTATCTTCTGCTGATGTAACTATTGGTACTGCTACAACAGTTACGGGTATTGATGAAAATGGAGTTGCGGTTGCAGATGCAGGTACAGTGGAATTAAATAGCGACGGAACATATGAATTTATTCCTGCTACTAATTTTACAGGAACTATAAACGATATTACCTACACTGTTTCTGATGGAAATGGTGGTACAGATACTGCTGTTTTAAACTTAAATATTGTTGACAACTTTGGTAACAATACGTTTGCCAATGATGATGCTAATTCTGCTCCGCAAGGAACTACAATGAATGGTAATGTTGTTGTAAATGACTTTGATCCAGAAAATGATGATCAAACGGTTACGGATGCAACTGCAAATGGAACGTCTATTACAATTGGAACAAAAACAACGATTCCAAATGTTGGAGATTTAACATTAAACGCTGATGGGTCTTATACTTTTGAACCATTATCTAGTTTTGTAGGAACAGTTCCTGTTACCTACATAATTAATGATGACGGAACTACAGCAGCTAGCGATCAAGCTACTTTGTATTTGACTTCTATTCCTGCTGATGTTACTGCAGAAAATGATATCAATCAAACACCGCAGGACACTTCTGTTGATGGTTCTTTAATTACAAACGACCAAGGAATAACAAGCGTTACCGCTACTGGATTTACTTTAGGAACTGCTAAAACAGTTTCGGGTGTTGATAACAACGGAAACATGCTTACTAATGCTGGTTCTTTAACTATTAACGGAAACGGAACGTACACTTTTGTACCTGCTGCAGGGTTTACAGGAACTATTGATCCTGTTACTTACACAGGAACTGGTGATGATGGAGCTACAGACACAGCCACTTTATCTATTGAAGTAATACCAAACATTCAGCCTGCTGGTAACAATCCGCCAACGGCACAGAATGATGTAAATACTACAGAAATTAACACAACTATAAATTCTAATGTAATTTCTAATGATAGTGATCCTGACGGTGATGCTTTAACGGTATCTTCTGCTGATGTAACTATTGGTACTGCTACAACAGTTACGGGTATTGATGAAAATGGAGTTGCGGTTGCAGATGCAGGTACAGTGGAATTAAATAGCGACGGAACATATGAATTTATTCCTGCTACTAATTTTACAGGAACTATAAACGATATTACCTACACTGTTTCTGATGGAAATGGTGGTACAGATACTGCTGTTTTAAACTTAAATATTGTTGACAACTTTGGTAACAATACGTTTGCCAATGATGATGCTAATTCTGCTCCGCAAGGAACTACAATGAATGGTAATGTTGTTGTAAATGACTTTGATCCAGAAAATGATGATCAAACGGTTACGGATGCAACTGCAAATGGAACGTCTATTACAATTGGAACAAAAACAACGATTCCAAATGTTGGAGATTTAACATTAAACGCTGATGGGTCTTATACTTTTGAACCATTATCTAGTTTTGTAGGAACAGTTCCTGTTACCTACATAATTAATGATGACGGAACTACAGCAGCTAGCGATCAAGCTACTTTGTATTTGACTTCTATTCCTGCTGATGTTACTGCAGAAAATGATATCAATCAAACACCGCAGGACACTTCTGTTGATGGTTCTTTAATTACAAACGACCAAGGAATAACAAGCGTTACCGCTACTGGATTTACTTTAGGAACTGCTAAAACAGTTTCGGGTGTTGATAACAACGGAAACATGCTTACTAATGCTGGTTCTTTAACTATTAACGGAAACGGAACGTACACTTTTGTACCTGCTGCAGGGTTTACAGGAACTATTGATCCTGTTACTTACACAGGAACTGGTGATGATGGAGCTACAGACACAGCCACTTTATCTATTGAAGTAATACCAAACATTCAGCCTGCTGGTAACAATCCGCCAACGGCACAGAATGATGTAAATACTACAGAAATTAACACAACTATAAATTCTAATGTAATTTCTAATGATAGTGATCCTGACGGTGATGCTTTAACGGTATCTTCTGCTGATGTAACTATTGGTACTGCTACAACAGTTACGGGTATTGATGAAAATGGAGTTGCGGTTGCAGATGCAGGTACAGTGGAATTAAATAGCGACGGAACATATGAATTTATTCCTGCTACTAATTTTACAGGAACTATAAACGATATTATCTACACTATTTCTGATGGAAATGGTGGTACAGATACTGCTGTTTTAAACTTAAATATTGTTGACAACTTTGGTAACAATACGTTTGCCAATGATGATGCTAATTCTGCTCCGCAAGGAACTACAATGAATGGTAATGTTGTTGTAAATGACTTTGATCCAGAAAATGATGATCAAACGGTTACGGATGCAACTGCAAATGGAACGTCTATTACAATTGGAACAAAAACAACGATTCCAAATGTTGGAGATTTAACATTAAACGCTGATGGGTCTTATACTTTTGAACCATTATCTAGTTTTGTGGGAACAGTACCTGTTACGTACATAATTAATGATGACGGAACAACAAGTGCTAGTGACCAAGCTACTTTATATTTAACGTCTATTCCTGCTGATGTTACTGCAGAAAATGATATCAATCAAACACCGCAGGACACTTCTGTTGATGGTTCTTTAATTACAAACGACCAAGGAATAACAAGCGTTACCGCTACTGGATTTACTTTAGGAACTGCTAAAACAGTTTCGGGTATTGATAACAACGGAAACACGGTTACTAATGCTGGTTCTTTAACTATTAACGGAAACGGAACGTACACTTTTGTACCTGCTGCAGGGTTTACAGGAACTATTGATCCTGTTACTTACACAGGAACTAGTGATGATGGAGCTACAGACACAGCTACTTTATCTATTGAAGTAATACCAAACGTTCAACCGAATAGTAATCCGCCAACGGCGCAAAATGATGTAAATACTACAGAAGTAAATACACCAGTAAATTCAAACTTACTTAATAATGACAATGACACAGATGGTGATATTATTACTGTAACTTCTGCAACAAGAATAGTATCTGGTAATCCTGTAGATATAGCTATGGGCTCTGCTATTGCAGTTTTTGGAATTAATGAAAGCGGTAATTCAGTTCCTGCTGGTAATATTACAATAATGCCTAATGGTGATTATACGTATTCTCCTATTATTGGTTCTACTAGTTTTGTTGGTACTGTAGAACCTATTACATACACCATTTCTGATGGCAATGGAGGTACTGATACTGCTATTCTAAACATAGATGTAATTGATAATTTTGGAAACAATACATTTGCTAATGATGATGCTAATTCTGCTCCGCAAGGAACAGATATGGACGGTAATGTTGTTACAAATGACTTTGATCCAGAAAATGATAACCAAACAGTTACGGGTGCAACTGCAAATGGAACGCCTATTACAATTGGAACAAATACAACGATTCCAAATGTTGGAGATTTAACATTAAACGCTGATGGATCTTATACTTTTGAACCATTATCTAGTTTTGTGGGAACAGTACCTGTTACGTACATAATTAATGATGACGGAACAACAGCAGCTATTGATCAAGCTACTTTGTATTTAACTTCTATTCCTAAAGTTCTTGAAGCAGACGCAATGATTACGCAAGTATATCAAGTAGGTGCAGAAAAATGGATAGAAATTACCAACATAGGTACAACAGATATTCCTGCAAATACTATTCTAGTACAATTGTATAAGGATAAATCAGGAGATCAAACTGGTGTAGAACCAGATGTTAATGCTATTGTTACATCTGTATTAGAAATTGGTAAATCTGTTTTATTTAACAACAGTGCAACTACTTCTATTACAAATCTAGGAACGACCACTATTCAAACAAACACTAATTTAACAGATTTGGATGATGCTACTAATGATATTATCACCTTATCAACTGCCAGCGGATTAAATTCATGGGCAAATAGATATGATGTAGCTTCTAATATAACAAACCAAACTTCTGTTGTAAGGATAGATGAGGCACTAACAACTAATAAAAACTATACCGCAGATGAGTGGGTAGTATTTATTGATGATGCAATAACTCCTTACCAACCAATTGGTGATACTGAAGTTTCAGGAACTAAAAGACATCCTCAAGATCCATTAATTTCTGAAATATTAAATTCAGATACAGAAGCGAATACGTTGTTAGGCTTACATAGAATTAACATTACTACTTCAACTACAAGTAGTAATGTATATACTAATGGTTTTCCAGATAGATCTCGTTCTGTAGTAATTGATCAAGATTTTAAACATACTGATAATAGATTAAGTGCAAGAAAACTAAAAGTTGAATCAGGTAATACATTAACAGTAACAGATCAACTATTAGTTGTTACTAATGATATTACTTTAGATGGAGATATTCGTTTAGCAGGTACGTTAGCACAATTAGTACAAACGCATACTGGTACTAGTACAATTACAAGTACAGGTGTAATGGGGAATCTTTTAGTAGATCAAAATTCTACAATACCAAGTTTATACAGATATGGTTATATGAGTTCTCCTGTAAATTCAGGAACCAACATCTACACAATAGAAGATGTATTAAAAGATGGTACAGACCCTAGTAATCCAAAGGATATCAAATTTGTTTCTGGATATGATGGATCTTTTGATGAAACAAATACACTTGCCATTTCACTTGCACCTTACTGGATATACACCTATTCACCAGAATCTAATGGTAGAGCTAATTGGGCACACCAATATGAAGATGGTGAAATAAATAGTGGAGATGGATTTATTTTTAAAGGACCTGGAAAATTACTAGGACAAAATTATACATTTGTTGGTACTCCTAATGATGGTGAATTCAATACCCATAACACTTTAGGTGCAGGAGAAGATTACTTAATAGGTAACCCTTTCCCTTCTGCTATGAATGCTAAGAAGTTTATACAAGACAACTTAGATCAGACAACAGGAACACTTTACTTCTGGGAACATAAAGAAAGTGCTATTGGTGAAGGACAAGGTATTGACGGACATATATTTGGTGGTTATATTGGAGGGTATGCAACATTAAACCTAAGTGGTGGTGTTGCGGCAGATGTACCTGCAAATACTAGTAATGATAACAATGGAACTTCTGGCACAGAAAGTGAAACTGATTATACAACACCTCTTCCATACATTGCAATCGGACAAGGATTCTTTATTGAAGGAGATGTTGGTGGAACAATAGAGTTTAATAACAGCCAAAGAGCTTATGTTACAGAAGGTACTGAATCTGTTTTCTTTAAAACAAGTGAACAAGCTAGTAAATCTAAAACTACTTCTGATGCATTACCTTTTATTAAATTAGGTTTTGAATATAACAATGAAGATAATTTATTCTTACACCATCAAATAGGAATCTCTTTCCAAGCAACAAATTCTTTTGCTTTTAATAAAGGATACGACTCGGAAGCATATGAAACTGGTAAAACAGACATGTATTGGAAATTCCCTAATGATGATAAAAATTATGTGATTGCTGGTGTTCAAGAAATCTCTAACGAGTTAGAAGTTCCTTTAGAAGTAATTGTTGATTATTCTGGACAAGTGAATATAATGGTAGATGAAACTGAAAATGTAACTAGAGATATTTATATTACAGATAAACTTACTGGAACCTCTTATGATGTTACAAATGATGAAATCACTTTAACTTTAGATAAAGGAATTTATACAGATCGTTTTGTACTTGCTTTTACTCCAAGTAGTACTTTAAACCTAGAAGATGAAATATTAGATGCATACACCAATATTTATGCAGACAATGAAAACCACCAAATTGTAATTTCTAAAAATAATGAAGTAGAAATTAATAAGGTAGAGTTGTTTGACATTATAGGTAAAAAAGTAAGTCTTTGGAATATTAAAGAACAAAAAGATACGTATCAATTAGAAATTAAACAACAAATACCAACGGGTATTTACATTGTAAAAATGAATACCAACAAAGGTACTGTTAACAAAAAAGTGGTTATTGAGTAAAAGGCTCCTCCTCTTTTTTATTAAAGAATAATTAAATATTAAAATGAGTAACAGAAGTAAATTTCTGTTACTCATTTTTTTTATAACAGTTTCAACAAAAATATTAGTAAAAATATATCATCAAAATAAAAAAGTACATAAACTAGAGATAATACAAACACTATATCTAACAATTTTGACCTAATTAAATAAAAAAAATAATGAAAGTACATTAATATTAATTCTATAAAAAATAGGTTTATAATTAACTAATCAACAAAAAAAACCACAAAAAAATAGTCATCTAAAAATAATAAAGAAATATAAAAACCAAATAGGTATTTAATGCGTATTTATTATAACTTAAATAGTCTTTAAATTATTAGTCCACACTAAATAACACCTTTCTTCATAAATAATCTACTACTTTTGTAATAAAAAATATCCCCTCATGATTAACCTCCTAACCAAAAAGAAATTGTTTCGTTTAAACAAAACACACGTCTTATGGGTTCTTTTTCTAATATCAATAAATAGTTTCTCACAGTTTTTAAATAGTAGTTTTGAAGACAATACTACTAACATTGCATTTACAACTCCTAACACGAATAATTCAATTTGGAGTGATCAAAATTTAACAGAAATTATTTCTAATAATAAAAAGAACAATGTTCCTTTTATTGATCAACCTAATGTATCAAATAGATTAAACGAAACAGGTTTACCTTATTTAGCAAAAAGTATCAATTCTGAAAAAACATCAAAATATAGAATTACTAATATCGCTATGGTAGATACAGACAATGATGGTGTAGATGATGTTACAGATATTGATGATGATAACGATGGTATTTTAGATGTTAATGAAGTTGATACTTCTTGTGTAACCGCTATTGATGGTCGTTTAAATTATGAATTTTACGATAGCGTTCCATCTAATTCTACTGTAGACAACATTCCAACAACAGGAGCAGCAGGAACAGGCACCGTTACAGAATTTAATGTAGATGCCTTATTTGCAATAGTTACTCCTGGAGATGGAAATACATTTAGTGTACGATATACTGGTTTTATAAATATTGAAACCTCAGAAACATACACTTTCTATACAAACTCAGATGATGGTTCTAAATTATTTATAGATGATACACAAATTGTAAATAATGACGGAGATCATGGTTCCAGAGAAAGAAATGGTAACATTTCTTTATTACCAGGCTTACATAGTATCACTGTACTCTTTTACGAAGATGGTGGTGGAGAATCTCTTACCGTTCAATACTCAACCAACACAATACCTAAGGCTAGCATCCCTTTTTCTAAACTATCTTCAGCTCCTATTTGTAACAATGACTTAGATGGAGATACTGTTCCTAATTCGCTAGATTTAGATTCAGATAACGATGGTATTCCAGATAATATTGAAGCCCAAACAACTACAGGTTATATAGCACCTTCAGGAATCGATTCAGACAATGATGGTTTAGATAATGCTTATGATGCAACCCCTAACGGTAATTCAGACGGATCAGGTTCTTTAGGATTAACTGCTATTAACACAGATAAAAATGCTACTTCTGGTGCAGATCTAGACTCAGATTTTTTAGACTTAGACTCTGATGGAGATGGTTTATTTGACGTAGTAGAATCTGGCAGTAATTTACCCAACGATAGTGCAGGTAAAGTTACAGAAACCGTTGGTACAAATGGACTTGTAGATACCATTGAAACAGGAAATACAGATAATTTATACACAGATGTAAACGGAGGATATGATGATACACAAACAGATAACTTTACAGATACAGACGGAGATGTTAACTCTTCTATAGGTGATGTAGATTATAGAGATATAACCGTAAATACAGATATAGACAATGATGGAATACCAGATTCTATAGACGCAGATAGCGACAATGACGGTATTTTAGATAGTATCGAAGATGGAAATTGTGACATTTCTGAAAAAGAAGAAGTAATTGTAATTTCTAGTGAAGATTTTGGAACAAGCTCTACAAGAACAACAAATAATAATGTAGAAAACCATTCTTACAGTAGTACTGGTGCTATACCAGATGGCTCTTACGCAGTAGTTTCATCACTTACTACAGGTCTTCAAACCTACAATCGTACAGATGCTAACGGAAATATAGACGCAAATATAGATCAGTTTACGGGACCTGCTGGTGGCTCTACAAACGGAAGGTATTTAGCTATAAATATGATTAATCAAGGTAATACCGAGTTTTATCGTCAGTCTTTAACCAATTTAATTATTGGAACAGACTATAGGTTTAGACTAGATTTAGCGGGTTTATGTAACGGATGTAGTGACAAGCCAATTTTTAGATTGGAAGTACAAGATGCTTCAGGAGCAACAACACAAACTATATCATCACCAGCTGCGGGAGAACCTAATGACGATATTTGGAGAAGAGTCTCTTTAAACTTTACTGCAACAAAAACCAATTTAGATATCGTAATTTTTAACGACCAACCTAATGGTTCTGCAGGTAATGATGTTGGTGTAGATAATATTGTTTTTGCTACTTTAAAATGCCCTGCTAGCTTTGTTGATCCAGATGGAGATGGCTTTCCTAACTCATTAGATTTAGATTCAGATAATGATGGTATTCCAGATGTTATAGAGTCTGGAGGTACAGATGTAAATAGAGATGGAAAAGCAGATGGTACCCCTAATGCCAGTAATGGAATTCCAAGTTCTGCCGGTACAGGTAATACTCCAACGAATACAGATGGAGATACTGCTGCAGATTACTTAGATTTAGACGCAGATAATGATGGTATACCAGACAATATAGAAGCGCAAACAACTAAAGACTACGTAACACCAAGTGGTTCTGGTGCAGGAATAGCAGATCTAAATAACAACGGTGTAGATGATCTTTATGAATCTGGAGCTATTATTGGTCTAAACCCAACAAACACAGACACAGATACTATACCAGATTATTTAGATTTAGACGCTGATGGTGATGGAATATTTGATGTTATAGAATCTGGTACAGGTTTACCAAATGATGGTAACGGAGTATCTACAGGTACTTTTGGTATTAATGGTTTAAATGACCTTGCAGAAACGGGTAACACAGATTTAGGTTATACCGATGTAAATGGTATTTTTGACAATACACAAATGGATAATTTTACAGATATTGATGAAGATGTATTAACGTTTGGAGATGTAGATTACAGAGATATTTCTGATGATGGAATTGCCATGATAACACAAGTATATCAATTTGATAATGAAAGATGGATCGAAGTAACAAACATTAACAAAACCAAAAGTATTGCTGCTAACCTTATTCAAATTCAACTATATGTAGATAGAACAGGGACTCAAACAACTGCACCAAATGCTTTTTATACATTTCCAAATATATTAGCTGCTGGTAAATCTATATTATTAAAAAGCACAAATAATACAATTACTAATTTTGATAACTCAGCCCCAAGGGTTATTACTAACGATGTAATAACCAACTTTGTTGGCGCTAATGATATGATTACCTTATCATCAGCTAACGATGATTCTTCTTACCAAAATAGATATGATGTTATAGAAGCATTTGCAGATAAGACATCGCATGTAAGAATAGATGAAACATTAACCTATAATAAAGACTACGACGCTGCGGAATGGGTAGTATTTATAGATGATGCTATTTTACCTTATCAAACGGTTGGTAACACTGCAATTACGGGAGTTAAAAGACATCCTCAAGATCCTTTAATATCAGAAATAACAACATCTAATACAGCAGCAAACACTTTATTGGGTTTACATAACATAGATATTACCACATCTAATTCTGCTAGTAATACTTGGACTAATGGTTATCCAGATAGATCTCGTTCTGTTATAATTGATCAAGATTTTGAACAGACCAATAATAGATTAAGTGCAAGAAAACTAAAAGTAGATGCAACTAAAAAACTAACAGTAACAGATCAATTATTAGTAGTTACTAATGATATTACTTTAGACGGAAACATTCGTCTAGCAGGTACATCACAATTAGTACAAACACATACAACTGGCACTAAAATATCTGGTAATGGAAGCCTTTTAGTAGATCAAAACTCAGAAATACCAAGTTTATACAGATATGGTTATATGAGCTCTCCGGTAAACTCATCTGGTACTACTTATACAGTAGAAGATGTATTAAAAGATGGTACAGACCCTACAACCCCAAAAGACATTACGTTTGTTTCTGGTTTTGATGGTTCTTTTACTTCAACAGGTATTTCATTAGCTGATTATTGGATATATACCTACGCTCCTGCTTCTAACGGTAGAGCTAATTGGGTACAACAATTTAAAAATGGTGTTATTAATAGAGCTGACGGTTATATTTTTAAAGGTCCAGGAAGAGCTCAAAACTACACTTTTATAGGTACACCAAATGATGGTGGTTTTGACACGGCACTTCCTATAGGCGCAGGAGATGATTACTTAGTTGGTAACCCTTTCCCTTCTGCAATGAATGCCAGAAAATTTATAGAAGATAATTTAGCCACAACCACCGGAACACTTTATTTATGGGAACATAAAGAAAGTGCTAACGGAGAAGGAAACGGAATTGACGGACATGTATTTGGAGGATATGTAGGAGGATACGCAACTATAAACCTTGGTGGTACAGCGGCTGCAAGCAGTAATGTTCCAGATAATAATGATAATGGTACTTCTGGCACTGGTGATGCTTCTTATTCTTATACTTCTCCCCTACCATATATAGCAATAGGGCAAGGTTTCTTTATAGAAGGAGACGAAACTACAGGCGGAATCGTTAACTTTAACAATAGCCAAAGAGCCTATGTTACCGAAGGGCCAGAATCTGTATTTTTTAAAGCAAACAAAAAAACAAATACAACTACTACAGATTTATTACCATTAATAAAATTAGGGTTTGAATATAAAAATACTGATGAACTAAATATCCACCATCAAATTACAGTTACTTTTCAAGAAACAAATTCTTTTGCTTTTAACAAAGGATATGACTCGGAAGTATATGAAACTGGTAAAACAGATATGTATTGGAAATTCCCTAATGATGATAAAAACTATGTAATTGCTGGTGTTCAAGAAATCTCTAACGAGTTAGAAGTTCCTTTAGAAGTAATTGTTGATTATTCTGGACAAGTGAATATAATGGTAGATGAAACTGAAAATGTAACTAGAGATATTTACATTACAGATAAACTTACCGGAACTTCTTATAATGTTACAGATAACAAAATCACTTTAACTTTAAATAAAGGAATTTATACAGATCGTTTTGTACTTGCTTTTTCAGAGAGTAACGTATTAGGTTTAGATGATGATGTTTTATCTGCCTTTACAAATATTTATGCAGACAATGAAAACCATAAAATTGTAATTTCTAAAAATAATGAAGTAGAAATTAATAAGGTAGAGTTGTTTGATATTCTTGGTAAAAAAGTAAATACCTGGAAAATTAAAGAACAAAAAGATACGTATCAATTAGAAATCAAAAAACAAATACCAACGGGTATTTACATTGTAAAAATGAATACAGATAAAGGTATTATTAACAAAAAGATTATGATATAAAATACAACTATATAAACTAAAAAAAATGATGCTACTAACTCAAGTACCTCCAGTAAACTCACCACCTCCTCCACCAGGTCTAGAGATTGATAATGGAATTTTAATACTAGGAATCACAGCTATATTGTATGCTGTTTTTATCATCCTAAATATTAAAAAATTAAAATACAAATAATTACCTAGCAGAAAATTGGAGTAACAGATATGTATTAAAAATTCTCTAATAATGATAGAAAATATGTAATTACTAGAATACAAACTATATCTGGTAAACTAGAAGTTCCTTTAGAAATAAAAATGGGCTATTCTGGTAAATTAGCCTTGTTTCATATTCTTGATAAAAAAAATAAGTCTTTCTAACATAAAAGAGCAAATCTTAAATTTAAACCAGTGAAAAATATTTCACTGGTTTTTTGTTCTACAAATTCAAAGAAATAGTAAAACTTAACATTCTGAACTTATTTCAGCATTAAAATTCGCGAAAATTGAATCATCATAATCACCTAAAAACAGTAATTATTTTTTTTAAAAAAATAAATGTGACTTATTGAAAATAATAGTGTCAAATAATAGGTGTTTGGTTAATAATGACTACTTTAGCGCTTTTAAAAAATTTTCTTAATGATTAAATATCTAAAAGAAACGAAACTATTTGGGGAAATAGCTCGTTTTAGATTAGACAACCCTTCAAAAAAAGTACTGCTTTTAAAGTATAAAAAGATTTCTTTCTTTTTATTTCCAAACTTTTCTATTTTCAATCTTTTAAATAGACCAATCCATGCTATAGAGCATGAGATAGCAATTGGACAAGAATTCGCTATAAAAAACATATCCTCCGTATAAAACATTAATTCATTTTTAACCTTTAGAGATAAAAGTGACTTTTACTTTTAAACAAAACCTATTGTGGGTTCTTGTAAAGAGTAATTGTTCCCACTTTTAAATTTCTTGTGTGGCTAAATATAGCAGTCTGCAATAAAATGTGCTGCAAATTTAAAATTCATACTTATCAAAGTAAAATATATGAAAAACAAATACTTATTTGTAAAAGGATTAATTATATGTAATTTCCTTTTCTTTTTTACCACTAATATTCAAGCACAAATAGCACCTTCAAATGCATCGAGTATTAAAACAGGTGCAACTTTTAAATGGGCAAGTGATCAAACTTCAACAACAGATCCAATAAATTTAGAAAGTATTTCTATAGATGGTGCAGAGTACAATCTATTCGCAGTTCCTTCTGGTTATCAATTAACTAAATTAGGTACAGCTGGTCAGAACCAAAATTCCATTAGAGAAAATGGTAGTGTAACTATATCAGGTAGTGGATCAAACTCTAACCCTGCAACAAATGGTTACGGAAGTGCTGATTGGAACATAAAAGCATTGGCTGCTTTTCAAGATAAAAACTTAAACCATTATTTTACCGCATACGGCAATGGGGCAGCAATTTGTAATAATTTTAACGCTGAAGAAACTACCGGAGCACAAAGACAATCATTATTATATAGCCCTGCAATCCCTTCAAATCAAGGAGCAATTGTAGCTATTACAGAAAGAAATGGTAATAACTGTTTTCATATAGAGGTTTTTGGTACACCTGCATCTGGCGGTACAGAACAATCTTTAGGAGAAACTTTTGTTGTTACAAATAATGGAGCTAAATGGGGCTATGGTGGTACCGGTTCTGGTACTGGTAATAATGCTAAATTAGGTGATGAGGGAGCTATTACTACTCCTAGTACAAATTCTGATTATTGGTTAACAGATCGTGTTTTAGATAATAACGGAACCTTAGGTATTGCATTGTTTTATTTAAATGAAATAGCGCCTACTGGTTCTAAAATTACTAGAGTTCAAATGACTGCAGCTTCTAGTGATCATGGTGATGGTAAGTTTTTTATCGTACAATCTTATGCTACCGACTCTCAAGAAGAAATTATTTGGAACCAAGCTTTTTTAAACGGTGACGTTACAACTAACAATCAAGTACCAGATGGTTCAACTTACAGTAATATTGGTTCAGGCCCAAGTAATGGTACTTTAGAATTTAATGCAGACGGTACTTATAAATATACACCAAATGAAAATTTTGTTGGAGTAGACACTTTTGAATACCAAGTATGTTTACCTGCACCAAATACTACAACTTGTGATACTGCAACAGTTACAATTACTGTTAGACGTGATTCTGATGGTGATGGCGTACCTGATTATTTAGATTTAGATTCTGATAATGATGGTATTTTAGATACTATAGAAAGTGGTGGAAATGATCCTTTTGGAGATGAAGATAATGATGGTGTATTTAATTACCAAGATAATGAAGACAATGGAAATGGTGGACCAGGCGGTACTACTGACTATACAGACACAAATAATGATGGTATACCTGATGTTTATGATTTTGACGAAGACGGAATACCTAACCATTTAGACTTAGATTCTGATAATGATGGTATAACTGATGTTATAGAAGCTGGTGGTACAGATTCAAACAACGATGGTTTAGCCGATGGTAATGTCAATGAAGATGGCATACCAAGTTCAGCAGGATCAGGGTTAACTCCTATTAATTCAGATTCAGATAATCTTCCAAATTTCTTAGATTTAGATTCTGATAATGATGGTATCTATGATCTTTTAGAAGCAGGTGGAACGGATGCAGATAACAACGGAATTGCAGATGACTTAACTGACTCAGACAATGATGGTTTAGCAGATATTTATGATGGTACTTGTCAAATAGCAGCTATTCCAGGTGGTACAACATATTATGCTACCTCAGTAGCAACCTCTACCAAAGTTACAAATACAAACAATGCTCTTGGAGTTCCTGGAACGACTTATGCAACGGCTGCAACCACTTATCCTACTGGGTTTCTTGTTGTAGGTTTTGCACAAACAATTCCAGCTAACACTCAAGTAACAGTATATTTAGGAAGCTCTTCAGGCTCTCCAAAGGGTCAAATATATTCTAGTGATTCTAATGGTACTCAGTTGGATTATCACCGAGAATATACCGTTAACTCAGTAGGTCCAACAGCTTATACTTTTACTACAGATATTAGTGCCGACTATATTAGAATTACCCAATACGACACTAATGTACTTATATATGGGGTAGAATATACTATGTCAAATATTGATGTAACAGACTGTTCAGGAAAAGCGTTAATACCTGCAAATACAGACCCTACAACAGTTACAAACTATATAAATAAAGATTCAGACGGAGATGGATGTTCTGATGTTAAAGAAGCTGGTTTTACAGACGCAGATAATGATGGTGAAATAGATGGTACAGGTATTTCTACCTCAGGTACAGTTCTTGATAGCGATGGTTATACAGGTACAACTTCTGCTGTAACAGATAGTTCTGATAGCGCTACTTGTTTAGATACAGATGGTGATGGCGTACCTGATTATTTAGATTTAGATTCTGATAATGATGGTATTCCAGATTCAGTAGAATACAGCGATTCTGCAAATTGTTTTGAAGGCTCGGTTTCTGGTATAAATGAAATAGCATTAGCCCCTTACGCTACAGCTACAAATTTAGAATCACAACTACCTTTACAAGGTCTTTCAAACGGAGCTTTTGATGTAAATGTTACTTTTAATGGTCAAGCAAAATTTAGTAGTAATGGTATTCAAATAAATACAAATAATGCCATTGGTGAACATATCTATTTTCAACCTATTCAAACATCGAGTATATCAACCGAAAATTATGCAACGATAACAATAACATTTCCTAAACCAGTCTCGGGGTTATCTTTTGATGTAGCAGGGTTAAATAATCATGATTATTATGAGATGAATGCTTCTTATAATGGTTCACCTATAACTGTAGATAATTCTAATTTCAGTAATTTTAATCCAACCAATTTTAACAATAGTAATGGTTGGCAATTTGTAAAATCAAACCAAATTGTAGGTCGACAAAGTGGTGGTGGAACAGCAGTTACAGAAAATACTTTCACTTTTTCAGTAGATGGTTTAGTAGATACGATTACAATAAGAACAGGTAAAGATCAAACTTATCAAAATAGTCAAAATAGTAATGTAACTTCTGCAATAACCTCAATGAATTTTTGTCCACTTACAGATACGGATGGAGATGGTATTCCAGATTACTTAGACTTAGATTCAGATAATGATGGTATTCCAGATATCGTAGAAGCAGGTGGTATAGATACTAACGGTGATGGATTAATAGACTACCCAACTGCAGGAGACCCTGCAAGTATGGTAGATTTAGACGGAGACGGTTTAGCAGATATGTATGATGATACAGACACTGCTGGAGGTACTCCAAATTGGGTTGCAGGTACACCTATTTCTAATCCAGATTCAGATGGAGATGGTATTAAAGATTATTTAGATTTAGATTCAGATAACGATGGTATTCCAGACCTTGTAGAAGCAGGTGGTATAGATACTAACGGTGATGGTCGTGTAGATGATGCAACTGATATAGATCAAGATGGTTTAGCAGATATTTACGATGAAAATGCTTCTAACGGACCTGGTGATTCTGGTACAGATGGTACTCCTCTTGTTAAAACCGATGCAGCAGGTAACATGATAGGTGGTGATGGAGAATCTATTGATACTGATAGTGACGGAATCCCTGATTATTTAGACTTAGATGCAGATAACGATGGTATTACAGATTTAATGGAAGCTGGCGGTACAGATACTAATGGAGACGGACGTATAGACAATAATTTAGATGCAGACAAAGATGGTCTTGCAGATATTTATGATGAAAATGCTTCTGATGGACCAAGATTAGATGGTACAAACGGTACTGCACTTGTAGAAACAGATGCAGATGGTAATATGGTAAGTGGTGATGGTAGCTCTATTGATACAGATAGCGACGGAATTCCTGATCATTTAGACTTAGATGCAGACAACGACGGTATTCCAGATTTAATAGAAGCTGGTGGTATTGACGCAAATGGAGACGGACATGTAGACACAAATTTAGATGCAGACAAAGATGGTTTAGCAGATATTTATGATGAAAATGCTTCAGACGGACCAGGTACAGACGGTACAGACGGTATTGCTCTTATTAAAACAGGTTTAGATGGTAATACTATAGGTAGAAACGGAGAATCTATTGACACAGATAGCGACGGAATTCCTGATCATTTAGATTTAGACTCAGATAATGATGGTATTCCTGATATTGTAGAAGCTGGTGGTGTAGATACTAATGGTGACGGTAAAGTAGATGATATAGATCCAACAACAAGCCAACTTTTAAATGACTTAGACAGAGATGGTTTAGATGATCTTTATGATGTTAATAGCGGTACAAATACCAATGCAATTACATACCCAGATTCAGACAATGATGGCATTCCAGATACAAAAGATTTAGATTCAGACAACGATGGAATAACAGATGTTATAGAAGCTGGTGGTTTAGATACTAATAGAGACGGTATTGCTGATAGTTTTGTAGACACAGATAACGATGGTTTTAACGACCTAATTGATGGAGATGTTGGTCAAGATGGTACATCAGAAAATATAAATAATGTCTTAATTATTACAGGTATAGACACAAATGCAGATGGTAAACCAAACTCGTATCCAAGTAAAGATTACGATGGTGATGGTAAATTAAATCATATAGATATCGATGCAGATAATGATGGTATACCAGATAATATAGAAGCACAAACAACTAGTGGTTATATAGCACCTAGCAACCCTAACGGAGCAATGTTAGACGCTAATAAAAATGGTGTAGATGATAATTACGAAGTTAGTGGTATTGGTCTTATCCCAGTAAACACAGACAATAAAGATAATCAAGATTATTTAGATTTAGATTCAGACAATGATGGTATTCCTGATATTTCAGAAAACGGAGACACTGCAAATAATGCAATTATAGACATAAATGCAGATGAAGATGGTGATGGATTAAATGATATTTTTGATGACAATAATGATGCTGAAAACTCAAGGACTATTGTAAATGATGGTTCTAGTACACTTAAAGAAGTAACTACTTCAAGTGATTTAGATACTGCTTTTGGAGATGAAGATAATGACTTCCCTGGAAATGGAAATCTAGACTATAGAGACATTAAAGATACTGATAATGACGGTGTTCCTGATTTTTATGATTTAGATGATGATAACGATGGTATTTTAGATACTGATGAAGGTTGTGGTAACTTAATTATAAACGGAGATTTTGAACTTCAAGATTTTTCAAGTACAACTGAATTTCCTAATGGAGGAACAGGACCCTACGGTACATTTATAGGAAAAACTTTAAATACAAACACGTTAACAGGTTGGAATTATAGCCAGAACCTAGACGGATGGGTTGGAGGACAATCTCCAAGTTGGATAACTAGTAATTTTGCAGCAGCTTATAGCGGAAACCAATATGTAGATGTTCTTGGTAATAACGATAAAAGTGATGGAGGTGTAAGTAATATTCTTTCACAAACTATTTCTACAGTACCAGGTAATACATATACACTTTCTTTTTATTGGGGAGAAGATATTGGTCATGAAACAGGTCAAGATGTTACTTTAAATGTAAAAGTAAAAGACGCCTCTAGTTCTAATATTCTAGATAAAACATTAACTGCAATAGCTGAAGGTGCTGTAAACGGAGTTGTGGGGCCTAAAAAATGGTATCGTTTTACTACAGTATTTGTAGCTACTACAACAGAAACATCATTAGAGTTTCAAGCATCTCCTCCTGTACCTGGTTCTATAGGAATTGGAGCTGCTCTAGATTTAGTAAGCATTTTCTCAAATAATTGCGAAGACACAGATAATGACGGAATACCTAATTCTTTAGATTTAGATTCAGATAATGACGGTATACCAGACTTAATTGAAGCTGGCGGAGAAGATACTGATGGAAACGGACTAGTAGATGATATTAATGCTGATAATACTCTTATAAACGATGCGAACAATAATGGTTTAGATGATCGTTATGATACTGATATTACTGGAGGTAATAATTTAGAAAACTTAGATACAGATGGAGATGGCATACCAAATAGCATAGATTTAGACTCTGACAACGATGGTATTGTAGATATTATTGAAGCGGGAGGAACTGATGCTAATAGAGATGGTAAAGTAGATACTATTAATGCTGATGGGACACTTACAACAGATACAAACAATAATGGTTTTGATGATGCTGTTGATGGATCTATAGATGTAAATACACCTTTAGTAATAACAGGTGAAGATACAGACGGAAATGGAAAACCAAATACATACACAAAAGGTGATGAAGATAATGACAGCATACCTAACTTTTTAGATATAGATGCAGATAATGATGGTATTCCTGATAATGTAGAAGCACAGACAACAAATGAATATAATGCTCCGTCTGGCATAGCTACAGGAATAACAGACACAAACAATAATGGTGTAGATGATACATACGAAGATGGTAATAATATTGGTTTGATTCCAGAAAATACAGATGGTACAGATAATCCTGACTATTTAGATTTAGATTCAGACAATGACAATATTCCTGATATATCAGAAAACGGACACCCATTAGATGTTGCTTCTGGTAATGATGATGATAATGACGGTTTAGATAATGCTTTTGACGATAATGATGACTCTGCCATTGCAGGATCTACAGTAAATGATGGGTTAGGTGATGGTAATAAAGTAACCAACATAGGTACCTCAGACACTTCTTTAGAAGATGCATTTGGTGATGAAGACAATGATGTTAATACTGGTGGAAATTTAGATTATAGAGATATTCCAGAAGCTGCTAATGTTATGATAACTCAAGTATATCATCTTGGATCTGAAAAATGGATAGAAATTACCAACATAGGTACTTCTACTATACTTCCAAATAGTGTGAAAATTCATTTATTTAAAGATAAAACGGGAGATCAAACAAATATTGATCCTAATGCATCTTACATTTTAACAACACCTTTACTTGCTGGGAAATCAGTATTATTTAGAAACTCGAATAATACATTTACTCCAGAATCTGAATCAGTAACAGGTAGAACAATTGTAGATAATGATGCATTAACTGATTTAGATGATACTATTAACGATATCATTATATTATCTGCATCTAATGGAGTTTATGCATGGGATCATAGATATGATGTTGTTTCTAATGTTACCAACAATACTTCTGTTGTTAGAATAGACGAAAGTTTAACAACAAACAAAGATTATAATGCAGAAGAATGGGTTGTATTTATAGATGATGCAATTTCTACATACGAAGCAGTTGGAGAACTAGTATCTGATGATGTAAAGAGACACCCTCAAGACCCACTAATTTCTGAAATAACAACATCTAATTCAGAAGCGAATACTTTATTAGGACTACATAGAATTAACATTACTACTTCAACAACTGGTAATAATGTGTATACAAATGGTTATCCAGATAGATCTCGTTCTGTAGTAATAGATCAAAATTTCGAACATACCGAGAGTAGATTAAGTGCTAGAAAGTTGAAAGTAAACCCGACTGTAAAGTTAACCGTAACAGATCAACTATTAGTAGTTACTAATGACATTACTTTAGATGGTGATATTCGTTTAGCAGGTACGTTAGCACAATTAGTACAAACGCATACTGGTACTAGCACAATTACAAGTACTGTTACTGGTGTTATAGGAAATCTATTAGTAGATCAAAACTCAGAAATACCAAGTTTATACAGATATGGTTATATGAGTTCTCCTGTAAACTCACTAGGTACTACTTATACAGTACAAGATGTATTAAAAGATGGTACAGACCCAGCAAATCCAAAAGACATTACTTTTGTTTCTGGCTATGATGGTTCTTTTACTTCTACAGGTATTTCATTAGCAGATTATTGGATATACACCTACGCTCCTGCTTCTAACGGTAGAGCTAACTGGGCACATAAATATAAAGACGGAGTTATAAACAGAGGAGATGGATTTATTTTTAAAGGTCCTGGTAAAACTCAAAACTACACTTTTGAAGGTACGCCTAATGATGGAGACTTTAATACAGCGCTTCCTGTAAGTGCAGGCGATGATTATTTAATTGGTAATCCTTTTCCATCTGCAATGAATGCTCGTAAATTTATGATGGACAATTATGATCATACTACAGTAACACTTTATTTCTGGGAACATCATGAAAGTGAACTTGGAGAAGGAAGTGGAATTGATGGTCACGTATTTGGTGGATATATTGGTGGGTATGCAACTCTAAATTTAACTACAGCAGTATCTGCAGATCGAGTAGCAAATAATAGCAGTAATGGTACTGGAGGTGTTGGAATTATTGGAGGTGAT
The DNA here is from genome assembly GCF_019278525.1 of Polaribacter sp. HaHaR_3_91. Taxonomy (NCBI): domain Bacteria; kingdom Pseudomonadati; phylum Bacteroidota; class Flavobacteriia; order Flavobacteriales; family Flavobacteriaceae; genus Polaribacter; species Polaribacter sp. HaHaR_3_91. The sequence continues at coordinate 869,778 of NZ_CP058986.1, read as the reverse complement.
AATATTTACAAAGAACCACTTCCTTATGTTGCAATAGGACAAGGTTTCTTTATTGAAGCAGATCCAATAACAGGTGGAGCTATTAACTTTAACAACAGCCAAAGAGCTTATGTTACAGAAGGTGATCAATCTGTTTTCTTTAAAACAAGTGAAGAGAAAAGTAAAACAGTAAGTACTTCTAATTTATTACCTATTATTAAATTAGGGTTTGAGTATCAAAATACTGATGAGGTATTACTGCACCATCAAATAGCAATTTCTTTTGATGCAGCAAACTCTTTTGATTTTGATAAAGGATATGATTCTGAAGTATACGAAACTGGTAACACAGATATGTATTGGAAATTCCCTAATGACGATAAAAATTATGTAATTGCTGGTGTACAAGCTATCTCTACTGAGTTAGAAGTTCCATTAGAATTAGTAATTGATTATTCTGGTCAAGTAAACTTAATGGTAGATGAAATTCAAAATGTTTCTAGAGACATCTATATTACAGATAAACTTACAGGAATTTCTTATGATGTTAAAAACGAAAAAATAACTTTAACTTTAGAAAAAGGAGTTTATCCAGATCGTTTTGTACTTGCATTTTCTCCGAACACTGCTTTAAATGTAGAAGATGAAATTTTAGCTTCAAACACTAATATTTATGCAGACAATGAAAACAAGCAAATTGTTATTTCTATTAGTAATGAAGTCGAAATTAATAAAGTTGAGTTGTTTGATATTCTTGGTAAGAAAGTGAGTGTTTGGAACATTAAAGAACAAAAAAATACGTATCAATTAGATATCAAAAAACAAATACCAACGGGTATTTACATTGTAAAAATGAATACTAGTAAAGGTGAAACAAACAAAAAGGTTATTATTGAATAAACACTAAAAATAACTATATTAATTAAAGCTGAATAATGAAATCATTATTCAGCTTTTTTTTTATTCTTTTTTTATAAGTATAATAATTAAGAAGTATCGTGACAACCACCTAAAAAACAACTGAATCCTCAACAAAAACCTTGTTTTATTAGATAATAATACAGTAATTAACAATTATTTAATCATTTATAGGAAAAAAATTAGCAAACCCAATATTATTTAGTTACTTTTAAAACAGTATTTATTTAATATAATCCCCCAAAAAATGAATAACACTAAAATACCAAGAAAATATTTTTTTAAATATTCTACTTTTCTAAAAAACACCATTAAAAAGAACTTGTCTTTTTTTATAGTGTTTACTTCTATCCATTTCTTTAACACTAAAACTTTTGCCTATACCCAGTAATTCTATTTAACACAATGTTTATTTAATATAATCCCCCAAAAAATGAATAACACAAAAAACACTCAGAAATTATTTTTAAAAAACTTCAATTTTTCTAAAAACCAACACCTTAAAGAAAAGAAAACTTATACTAAAGGAATTATCTATTTAATAGTATTTCTATCCGTTTTCTTAAATATTAAAACTTTTGCCAATATAATTCCAAATAGAGGGTCATCATCAGAATTATGTAAAAACCCAATACCTAAAGAAGCTTCTTATAATAAAACTTTTGAAGATCAAAGAAGTAACAAAACTGAATTATTACCAATCATTAAATTAGGGTTTGAATATACAAATACAGAAAACTTAAGGTTACATCATCAAATAGCAATCTCTTTTCAGGCAACAAATTCATTTGACTATGAAAAAGGTTACGATTCTGAGTCATTTATCGACAATGAAACTGACATCTATTGGAAATTTAAGGATGATCATAGAAAATATGTAATTACTGGTGTGCAAGAAATATCTGATGATTTAGAAGTTCCTTTAGAAATTACAATGGGGTATTCTGGACAAGTAGATTTAATGGTAGATAAAATTCAAAATATTTCTAGAGAAATTTACATAAAGGATAAACTTACAGGAGATTCATACAACATAAAAGATGGAAAAATCAATTTAACCTTAGATAAAGGTGTCTGTTCTAATCGTTTTGTTTTAGCTTTTAAAGAATCTACATCAAACACACTTAAACTAGAAAACAATACACTAATTACAGAAACTAGTATTTATGCTGATAATCAAAATAAAAATATTCTAATTTCTAAAAATGAAGAAATAACAATACAGAAAATAGAACTTTTTAATATACTCGGTAAAAAAACAAGCTTATGGAACATTACAGAACAGAAAAACAGCTATAAGTTAGCCATAAAAAATCAAATACCAACCGGACTATACATTGTAAAAATGTATAGCAACAAAGGTACAATAAGCAAAAAAGTTGTTATTGAATAATTAGATTAATCTAAATTAACTAAAAAAGGCTAAGAATTACAAAATGTAATTCTTAGCCTTTTTTTTGTGACTGCGAAGGGATTCGAACCCCCAACCCTCAGAGCCGAAATCTGATATTCTATCCAGTTGAACTACGCAGCCATTTTGTTTTCTATAAAGAGAACAAAAATATTTTTTACATTAATTTTTTTTTTACTAAAGTAGAAATGGTTTTACCATCTGCTTTACCTGCTAATTCAGCAGAAACAATTCCCATAACTTTCCCCATATCTTTCATTCCGGATGCTCCTACTTTGCTAATCGTAGCAACAACCACACTTTCAATTTCTTCTTCTGATAAGGCTTCTGGCAAAAACTGTTCTAAAACAGCTAATTCAGCTAATTCTGGATCAGCTAAATCTTGTCTACCTTGTTCTATAAAGATAGCTGCACTGTCTCTTCTTTGTTTAACTTGCTTCTGAATAATTTTAATTTCTTGCTCTTCTGTAATTTCTGCTTGAACACCTGTTTCCGTTTTCGCTAATAAAAAGGCAGATTTAACCGCTCTTAAAGCTTGTAAAGCAACCGTATCTTTTGCTTTCATTGCTTCTTTCATTTTATCCATTACTTGTTTTTGCAAACTCATTGTATTTTATTTTAAATTAATTATTTTTTTGTTTTCTTTAAGTATAAAACTTTTTTATGATAATCTATAAATGCTTTACCCTTTTGTAACACATCTGCACCAATAATTCCATGTACTTCTTTTGCTTTGTGCTGCGTTAAAGCTGTATTAACATGAGATAAATTAAACAACACTAAATGACATTTATTTGTTTTCCAGCTTCCTATTTTTAAAGAATTATTATCAGATTGCAACGTTTCCATATCGGTTGCTCCTGCCCCAGCTGCTTTGGTTTCACTTTCTTGAGCTTCCAAATTAAAATGAGTAATCATATCTAATCCTACACAAGAGTTAGAAGCACCTGTATCTAGAATAAATCGCCCTTTTACACCATTGATTGTTGCTTTTAACTCCAAGTGATTGGTCGCAATTTTCTTTAGCTTTATTTTGACGAACTTCTTCTTCTTTAAAATTTTCTTAATACTACTCATTTTATTATTCTTTGAAGTGATCAAAAATACGATTTATAAATTTTAAGAAGTACTATCGCTCTAAGATTTCTTTTAAATTCTCTTTATAAATGGCAAATTCTCTAATATTATGATGTGTTCCTCCATCAATCTCTATATACTTATTTTTAGTTGATGAATTTAGTGCTAACAACCTTTTAGATTGCTTATAAGAAGTGGTAGTGTCTTTATTACCATGAAACAGTGTAATAGGACATCTTACTTTAGAAATGTCTTTATCAGACCTAAATTGGTATTTTAACAAAAAAGTTGGAACAAACTTAAACTTATAAGTCGCTGCTTTTTTAAATTTGTAAAAAGGAGCTTCTATAATTAATTCTTTCGGGCTATTTAGAGAAGCTATTTTGGTGGCAAAAGTTCCGCCTAAAGAAAACCCATAAACCACAATATTCTCTTCTTTGAAATTATTTTTTAGGTGATTATAAACAACCAAACCATCATTGTACATGGCTACTTCATTATATATACCCGTACTTTTTCCGTAATTCCTATAATCGAAAACAAAGACTTCATAATTATAGTCTAAAAAGTAAGCAACTCTATCTCCCCACTTAGTTAAATTCCCTTTATTTCCATGACAAAATAAAACAACTCCTTTTGGATTTGGTAATTGAAAGTGAAGTGCATTAACTACATTATCTCCATCAGTTTTTACAAAGACTTCTTCAAACTTGTTTGTAAAGTTATATTGATAATTTTTATCTACTTTATCACCATTCAAAAAAATAAATTCCTCTTGAAATAAATAAAGTCCAATAAAAACAATCCCTATTATTAGTAGTAAAGAATATACTAAGTAAATCATTTAAAAATTTGAACAACGAAATTAATCATTTTTAAAGATTTTAAATACAAATTATAATGCTAAAAAATATGGGTTTGTAGATGTAGAACTTATTTAAATAAAGTAAACAAATTAGCCACAACACTTTAAAATAGCTAAAGCTAAAAAAGAGCACTTAAAAATAATTCGTCCTTTTTTTTTCAATAATGAAAAAAATTATCTTTATTTTACTATGAATTAAAAACATAAAAAAATGAAGAAATTATTATTTGTACTTGTATGTTTATCAATATCATTTACCGCTTGTAGAGAAGATAAAAAATCAGAAAAAAAGACGGAAGTTAAAACTGAAAATAATGTAAATATTGAAACTCCACAAGGAAGTGTAAAAACTGATGGAGACGGAAATATTGATATTGAAATTAAAGAATAAAACTTAACATAAATTTTCCTTTTTATTAAGAGAGCAAAATTTATTTGTATAAAAAACCGATTCAGAAATGAATCGGTTTCAATACTAAATTTTATGTTGATGACAAATACAGAAACAAGTTCAGCAAAACAGTACTTGTCATACAAAGTCATTGAATTATTATGCCATTAGACTACATAACAAATGTAATGGATTTCTCTAAAATCATTGAGAAAGAAAATAAAGAGCCGTTTTACTCTATAAAAGCTTCTTTGACGAAACATTAAATGAACTAACTACCTTTTAAAAACACTTAAAAACTAACCTTTTAGATTATTTAAAAAATCTTGTCGTCTATTTCTAGAGACAGGCACTTTATGATTCTCACTTAATAATACATAACCTTCATTTAAATATTTTTTTATATGCTCTAGATTTATCAAATGAGATTTATGGACTAAGTAAAAATCTTGCTGCTGTAATAATTTATTAAAATGACCTATGCTTTGTGAGCTTAAAATGGGTTTTTGATTACTAAAATGAATCTTAGTATATCCATCTACACCTTCGCAATGTATAATTGCATCTATTTTTACAAACTCTAATCCATCTGCAGATGGAATGACTATTTTTTTCTTCTGAAAATTTTGTATGCCTAAGTTCTCTATCAGTAATTTATTTTTTTCTAAGGCAGATTTATCAGCAATATTTTTAGAAGCCTTTATTACGGTTGTTATTAAAGTTTCATTATCCACTGGCTTCAATAAGTAACCAATAGCACTATAATTAATAGCATCTATTGCATATTGGTCAAAAGCGGTTACAAAAATAATTTCAAAATTAGGCTTCTTTACATTTGCTAAAACATCAAACCCATTCATTACAGGCATTGCAATATCTATAAATACCAGTTGAGGTTGCAATTTATCTATAAGTTCTAAACCTTTTTCTGGACTCTGAGTTTCTGCAATAATATCTAAGTCTGGACAGTATCTTTCAATTTTATTTTTTAAAATAGATAATGCTTTCCGCTCATCATCAATAAGTATCGTTTTAATTTTTGTCATAATAATTTTGATTAAATTCTAAAACAATTTCTGTACCTGTTTTACCAATTTCTATAGAACGATCTATCATTTTATGGCACACATTCCAAGAACCACTTTCATTTAAAAAATGAATTCGCTCAGTTAATACTTCTGAGGAATGTGAAGCATTTTGACTTTTTATAGAAGTATTTAGTTCTTTCGTTTTTTTTAAACCAACACCATTATCTATTACACTAACTTTAAAGCAATTTGCATTTATAAAATTGAATATTACAGTTACTTTTCCGTTCCCTTTTTTGTGAAATAAACCATGGTTTATAGCATTTTCCACCAACGGTTGTATAAGCATAGAAGGTATCTGTTCTTCTTCAATATCTAATTCTGGATCTACTTTTATTTCGTACTCTATTTTTTCTTCGAAACGTAATTTTTCTATTTGAAGGTAGTTATCTAGCAAGCTAATTTCTTCACTTAAACTAACACTTTTCCGTCTTGAATAATCAAAAAACTGACGCATCAATTTCGAGAATTTTGCTAAATAATTTTCTGATGTTTCAACATCATTCTGTTGAATATAATATTGAATAGCATTTAAAGAATTATGTACAAAGTGTGGATTCATTTGACTTCGCAAAGCCTTTAATTCTAAATCGTGTTGGCGTTTTTGGTTTTGTATGGTTGTTTCAAAATTATCACGCACTAATTTGTTTTTCCGATTTATAAACACAAAAAAAAGCAATACTAGTAATACCCCTAAAAAAACGAGTATTAATATTGAATAACCTATGATTGAACCTTCTGGTGAGTGCATATAAAACCGATACTTAAAATGATACTTTTTAAACTTGTAATTGTAATTAATAAACTAAACAAATGATGAAACTGTTTAAAATTTGCAAAATAATTTTGACCTACTTTAAAAGGTATAAAGCCTAAATAGTAGATAAAATGTGCAATAGCAATCCATAGTAATAAATTTGAATATACATTTTCTTGCTTACTAGATGTTAATAACATCATTAAATAATAAGCTACAAAAATTAAAATACTAAATCCACCAATTATGTAAGACTCTAAAAAACTCTGACTAGTGTAATCTATTTGTTTAATCAGTAATTCATACGCAACAACTGTAAAATATAGAACTCCAAAAAATATAATTATTTTCTTAAATATTTTACTATTGAATTTAGAAAAGAATAACCAAAATAGATAACTAAAGTAAATGACATTATATATATTATAAAAAACTGCATTTTTTTGTATTACAATATATCTACCATAGTATAAAGCAAAAATTTCATTAAACACCCCATACCAAAGCAATAGTACAAAATATCGATATTTAACATCTAGTTTCTTAATATAAAATAAACCAATAATTGCAGGAATAATCTGCAAATATAAATGATAGTAAACTACAGAATCATATATTACTTCTAACAAAATTATTTATTTTTTAGTTGCTATTTTATAGAAGTTATTGCCTTGGTGGCATAATATTAAACTCATCTGCATTTAAACTTGAGTTTCTTTCTAAAGATCTTGTAGCACTTTCAGTTTTCTTATTTCTTAGGTAAGGCAATAAATATTTATAAGTCCCTTTATATTTATTATTTTGGTCTGTATATTCAATAAAAAAAGGAATATGTCTTTGAAACTCATTTGTAAATATTGAATCTTTATGGTTTTCTCTAAAGGTTGGAGCTAAAAAAACTGTTTCTCTATGTCTCATGTCTCCAACTAACCTATCATTTTTCTCATTCATCTCTTCAAAACTCTTAATATTATGATTAAATTTAGGCATAGAACTAAGTGTTTTCGTTTTGTCATGAGCTCCTAAAAATATTGCAATTCCAGTTACTTTGTTGTTCTCATTACCTTTATTCGTTTTTTCTACTTCCTTTAAAAATCGAATGTAATTTTCTAATTGTTGTATGCTAATCAATACATATTCAGTCCCTTCATATCCTTCTCTTTGCAGAATAGAATTTTGAGTTTTTTCAATAATAGGTTTTAGGTTTTCATTGTAATTTTCATATAAAATGTGGCTTTGCTTCATGGTAATAGCGTGCCCTGATTTTTCATATATTTCAATTGGGCTTGCACAAGAATAAAACATTAAAGCAGTAATAGTTGCGTAAAAAAGCTGTTTGATTTTTAAATTTTTCATATTTTTTTCTTGAAAGTTAATGTTAATTAATGAAATGTTAAAAAAATGTTTGATATCAAAAAAAATTACATCTGTATTCGTTTTGAAGATAATGTTTAAAAAAGCAACTTTGATACAATCTCCATTGCCTTTTCATGAATGATTATTAGTAATATTAGTTTAATTATTTTTCATTATTAACACAAATATCTTCAATTAGCTTAATAATATCTGTACCTACATTGTTCAAGTTTGCATTCATAAGTTTTAAACCTCCGTTATTGATATCTACTAAACTTATTTCATAATTTGATGTAGCTAATGATGAAACTAAAATTACCTGAATACCATCTAGGTTTGCTTTTGCTGCAAGAGATGCCAAATACGTGTCATCGATTCCATTAGCAATATCATCATCTCCACCTGCAACAGCATCAGTTATAATTATAGCTAGTTTAGTAATATTAGTTGTTCTCCAATTTCCTGCAAAACTATTATTTATCAGTTCATTAAATAATAAGCCTCCAGGTTCTGGTGACCCAACTCCAGAACCTAAACTTAATGCTCCATTTAGTTTTGCTAATTGATTACTAAATGAGGTTTTATTATTTGTTCCAAATTTTTCCATCATAGTTAAATACTGATCCCTTGTTGCAAATGTAGAATTTACTACTTTTTGCCCTGCAGGCAAACTTACATAATCCGTTTGGGCAGCATAAGCTGGTAAATTACCTTCTGGTTGTTCATCAAAAATTGATAAAGAGAGTCTGTAATCTCCCCCAGACTCAGTAACGATTGTATTTGCAATTGCAGCAACAGAACTTTTAATACCATCTATTGCTCCTCCCATACTTCCAGTATAATCAATTAAAAAAGCCACATCCATACCTTCACTACACGCAAAAGGAAATCCGTCATCTTCCACGTCATAATCACAACTTTCATCATTACTACAACTCACAAAATTCATCAACACGAACAAGCTAAAGAGTATACTTACATATTTTAAAATTCTTCTATTTTTATATCTCGTTTTCATATTTTCTAGGTTTTTAAATGTAAGTCAAGACAGCATTTTACTGCCTTGACTTGGTTTACTAATTATTAATTAACTCAAACAAATTCTTATTAAAAGCAAACTACTTTAAACTCAGTTCTTCGGTTTATTCTATGTTCGTCATCTGTACATGGTACGTTATTAGCACATTTGGTATTCTTTAATTCACTCTCTCCTGCTCCACGGCCAACTAGCCTGCTTCTTGAAATGCCTTTACCAACAATATAATTTACCGTAGCATCTGCTCTTCTTTGAGATAAACTTAGATTATAATCATCACCTCCTTGGCTATCTGTGTGAGAAGACATTTCTACAGTAATACTTGGGTTGTCTTGCATTAACTTCACCACATAATCTAAATCTGGTTTTGCAGCTGGTAAAATAATTGCTTTGTCTAAATCGAAGTTTATATTGTCTAATTTAATGGCAACTCCACATGGATCTATACACATTTCAAAATCAATAAATAAAGTGCTTTCTCTATTGTAAGAATTGGTAGCCACTTCTACTTCATTAGAGAAATAACCATCTTTTTTACCATTTAAGCCATACCTTGAAGCTTGTTTTAAATGAAAGATAAAATCTCCTTCTGCATCAGATAGTGTGTTTTTTTGCCCTGCTTTAAGCTTATCTTTTAAGATAATATCTACGCCTTGTATTCCGTTAGGAGAATTACATTCTACCACATTTCCTTTTAAGATGAAATTTTCATCAGCATATACAATCACTTTTTGTATACCTGCACTTTCCTTTTTACAGTTTTTAAAATCTTCTTTTGTAATGCTTCCTTCTTCTAATGTAACATTGTATAGTTTTCCTCTAATTACGTAATTATCTTCTGGTACTTCTGTAAAAACAACAACTCCATAAGAATTTGTAGTAGCAGTTTGTACAATATTACCATTTAGATCAGTTAATACAACATCTGTATTAGGTAACGTTTCTCCTGTAAATTTATCTTTGGCTGTTACCGTTACATTACAACCACAAGTTGCACAACAATAAGGTGTGTGATTTTCACCACAAACTGGACAAGATTTTTCCTTTTTACTGAACTTGAAAGTAACCCCTGCAAATAAACCAACTGATGAAATATCGCAATCGCACGGTTCACTTCTTACCATCGGATTTCCTTGATCAATATAAAATTCTCCAGCATCCTCCGTAAAGGGTTGGTAACTTGCAGAAAGTCCACCTTCATTTAACTCCGTAACACCGAAGTGTCGTATATAATAGGCTCCTGCATTAATTCCAAAATTTTCGGATAAGAAATAAGTAAAACGAACCTGACCTTTAAATGTAAATACACTTGATGCATTATAGCCAGCATGAAAATTTAATATGTTTGCTGCTGTTGGACCTGCTAAAAGTGTTCTACCACCTTTTATGGATGCTAATCCAAAACGTGTATTAAATTCAGTTTTAAATTTACCAGAATTACTTCTTAGTTGCACATTTGGGCCAATTCCATAAAACATACGTGTAATTTTAGCTTCGGATAAGGTTGTAGGTAAAGTACTTGCAATAATTGGATACGTACTTTCTGGCTTGTTTTTGATGTAATCAAAATCTGCACCTAGCCCAAACCATGTCCAGTAATAATCTAAGGAAATTCCTAAATCTAAACCACCTTTATAATCGATATAGGGTGTATTGTTATTATAGGTCGGAAAATCGTATCCAACTCTTGGACTTAATTGCAAATAATTTTTGTCTAAAGGCTGTTGTTGCCCCATTGATAAAAATGCATTTGCAAATACAAATAGCATTAATATTACTTTTAATAAATTTTTCATAATAGAGTTTGTTTTACAAAAAAGCATTTCTTCTTTATTGCTTCTTATCTGATTAATACAGAACAAATATTCTATTAAATTTCAATCTTTTATAGAGTGATTATATAAACTGACGTTTTCAATCTATAAATGGTAATGATGAGGTTATATTGAAGGATATCTGTATATTTTAGAAAGTTAACCCCACAAAAAAAACCGATTCATTTCTGAATCGGTTTGTAATATTATAGTTGATTGAAGTCTATCCTCCAAAATCATCAAAACGAATATTTTCGTCTGCAAGACCAAAATCTTCACCCATTTTCTGAACTGCATTGTTCATTAATGGAGGTCCACAGAAATACAATTCTAAATCTTCTGGTGAGTCATGTTTAGATAAATAATTATCAATTACACAATTGTGAATAAACCCAACAAAACCATCTCCAGCTTCATCATGAATATCTGTTTTCTTTGTCCAGTTATCTGCCTCAGTTGGGTCAGATAAAGCAATATAGAATTTAAAGTTTGGAAAATCTTTTTCCAATGCTCTAAAGTGTTCGATATAAAATAATTCTGCTTTAGAACGACCTCCATACCAATATGTTACTTTTCTACCCGTTTTTAAGGTTCTGAATAAATGATATAAGTGAGAACGCATTGGTGCCATACCTGCTCCACCACCTACATATAACATTTCTGCTTCAGACTCATTAATAAAGAACTCTCCATAAGGTCCAGAAATAACACATTTATCTCCTTTTTTAAGGTTGAAAATATATGAAGATGCAATACCAGGATTAACATCCATCCAGCCACCTTTTACTCTATCAAAAGGAGGTGTTGCAATACGTACATTTAACATAATTTCTCTTCCCTCTGCTGGGTAAGAAGCCATAGAATATGCTCTTTCTATAGTTTCTGTATTTTTCATTACTAATGGACGTAAGTTAAACTTATCCCACTCACCTTCAAACTTATCTGGTGTATCGTGCTCTTCTGGGTGTGCGGTAATATCCATATCAGAATATTTTACCTCACAAGCTGGAATTTCAATTTGAATATATCCACCTGCTTTATATCCCATATCTTCCGGAATTTCAACAACAAACTCCTTAATAAAAGTCGCTACGTTGTAATTTCTAACAACAACGGCATCAAATTTCTTAATTCCAAAAATTTCTTCTGGAATAGAAATATCCATATCTTGTTTTACTTTTACTTGACAAGCTAAACGAATTCCTTCTTTTAATTCTTTACGAGTAAAGTTAGGTATTTCTGTTGGCAAAGCTTCACCTCCACCAGAATTTACGTGACACTCACATTGAATACAAGTTCCACCACCTCCACATGCAGATGGTAAAAATATCTTTTCGTTTCCTAAAGTTGATAGAAGAGAACTTCCTGAACCAACTTCTATTTTACGCTCACCATTAATAGTAATTGTTACTGGACCAGATGGCGATAGTTTTTGTTTTACAAATAATAATAATGCTACCAATACCAGTGTTAATACTAAAAAAGCTGCTACTGTTGCAATTATGGTTCCTGTTGTACCTGCTGCTAATATCATATCTACTCTTGGTTTGTATTTGTGTTTACAGCTACAATTTCTTTCGTAGCTGGTTTTACTTCTTCTTTCTTAATGCTAGCTTCTGTAGCTGGCTTTTCTTCTTCTTCATCACCACCACCAGTTAACATTCCTCCAAAGCTCATAAATCCAATAGCCATTAATCCTGTAATGATAAACGTAATTCCTAAACCTCTTAAAGCAGGTGGAACGTTAGAGTATCTAATTTTTTCACGAATTGCAGCAATTGCTACAATAGCTAAAAACCATCCAATTCCAGAACCAACTCCGTAAGTTAAAGCTAAACCTAAGGTAGGAATCTCACGAGATTGCATAAATAAACTTCCACCTAAAATAGCACAGTTTACTGCAATTAACGGTAAGAAAATACCTAATGAATTGTATAATGAAGGTGAGAATTTTTCAACAATAATCTCTACCAATTGTACCATGGTTGCAATCGTTGCAATAAACATGATGAATGATAAGAAACTTAAGTCGTATTCTGCATACTCTGCACCCAACCATTTTAATGCGCCTGGTTGCAAGATATATTGATCTAATAACCAGTTTAATGGTACCGTTACTGCTAATACAAAAATTACAGCAGCTCCTAAACCAACGGCAGTAGTTACTTTTTTAGATACGGCAAGGTAAGAACACATTCCTAAGAATACTGAAAATACCATGTTATCTATAAATATCGATTTGAAAAATAATTCTATATGTTCCATATTTTTAGTTTTCAGTTTTTAGTATCAGTATTTAGTGAGCATTTTACTGCAAACTATAACTGCTTACTACAAACTCATTTTAATTTTCTTCTATTAATGATGTATTTTTACTACGCTGTATCCAAATAATAATACCAACTACAATTAATGCCATTGGAGGCATAATCATAAATCCATTATTCTCGTAACCAAATGCATACAAACCTGTTTTAGTAATAGGATCTCCTAAAACTTTAAATCCTAATAAAGTACCAGAACCTAATAATTCTCTAAAGAAACCTACAATAACTAAAATTAAACCATAACCTGCAGCATTACCAATTCCATCTAAGAAAGATTTCCAAGGTCCGTTTGCTAAAGCAAAAGCTTCAAAACGCCCCATAATAATACAGTTTGTAATAATTAACCCAACAAAAACAGAAAGTGTTTTACTCAGTTCGTAAGCAAAAGCTTTTAAAACTAAATCTACCACAATTACTAAAGCAGCAACTACAACTAGTTGTACAATAATTCTAATTTTAGATGGTATAATATTACGCATTAATGAAATAACCACGTTTCCTACGGCCAATACTGCCATTACTGAAAACGCCATAATAATAGATGCTTTTAATTCAGCTGTAATAGCTAAAGCAGAACAAATACCTAATACCTGTATAGTAATAGGGTTGTCATCTAATAAAGGATCTGTAATTAATGCTGCGTCTTTTTTTGATAAAAGTCCCATAAATTATTTTTTTAAAGTTTTAAAATAAGGAATGTAAAGCTTTAACTCATCTTTAATCATTGCAGACACTCCGTTACCTGTAATTGTTGCTCCAGCGATGGCATCTACCTCATTATCCGTTTTGTCTACGTTCATAGGGTCGTTATTACCTTTTGCTACATCAACTCCTTTAAAGTTTCCATTGCTAGATAATAAGTGTTCTCCAATAAAATCATCCATAAAAAAACGTTGTTTTATGTTTGCACCTAAACCAGCAGTTTCTCCTTTATGATCAAAGTAAGCACCTTGTATAACCATGTCCTTATCTATAGAAATATAAGCCCAAATTGCATCCCAAAGTCCTTTTCCTCTAATTGGTGCAATATAAAAAGTAACACCATCTTTCTCACCTATAAACAAAGGTAAGCGACGTTCGTTTCCTTCTTTTGCGCTTGTTTGTTCTTTCTTAATATCAATTAAAAACGCTTTATCATCCTCAGTAACTTTATCACCTTGAATAACTAATTGTTTTTTAATGTATTTTTTAAATTCCTCTTGAGCAATATCTGTAGAAACAAAGTTTGCACTTGTTTCGTCATTATCATTTACGCCCATAGCGTACAAGATATTTTGCTGTTTTTCTATACGTTGATTCGCTGTTATGGTTGGTCTTAAAGACGAAGCCGTAAAAGCCAACATAGTACCAACAACTAATACCATTGCTACGGCAAAAATCATTGTATATGAATTACTATCTGTTCTCTTACTCATAATTAGGCAGTTTTAACTTTAGTACGTTTTAATCTTTTCTTTACATTTCCTTGTACCACATAATGATCTATTGTTGGAGCAAAAACATTCATTAATAAGATTGCTAAAAATACTCCTTCTGGGTACGCAGGGTTAAATACACGAATCATAATTGACATAAAACCAATTAAGAAACCGTAAATCCATTTCCCTTTATTTGTTTGTGATGCTGTTACAGGATCTGTAGCCATAAAAACAGCTCCAAATGCTAAACCACCAATCATTAAGTGTTCCCACCAAACCGTATTCATTAATCCGTAAAACGAACTAGATTCTGTAATAATATCTGCTGCTACAATTTGATTAAAGATTAATCCCATAACGGCTGCCCCTAAAAATGTAGAAACAATAATTCTCCAACTTCCAATCTTAGTAAAGATTAAGAAAGCAGCTCCTAAAAGGATTAATAATGTAGATGTTTCTCCAACAGAACCAGGAATGAATCCCATGAACTTATCAAAATTAGAATAAATCACCTCACTGTTTTGAGCATAACTACCTAAAATAGTTTCACCAGAAATTGCATCTGCAGTTCCTGCTCTATTTACAGCATCATGTACCCAAACTTTATCTCCAGACATCCATGTTGGATATGCGAAAAATAAGAAAGCTCTAATGGTTAAAGCAGGATTTAAGATGTTCATTCCTGTACCACCAAAAACTTCTTTACCGATTACTACACCAAAAACAACGGCAACAGCCAACATCCATAACGGTGTATCAACTGGTACAATTAATGGCACTAACATACCTGTTACTAAGTATCCTTCTTCTACTTCATGACCTTTAATGATCGCAAAAATGAATTCTACTCCAAGACCAACTCCGTAAGAAACAATTACTAGTGGTAATACTTTTAAGATTCCAATCCAAAGATTATCTAACGTAAAAAAGTTAGCTAATACATCTGCTCTTAAAGAACCATCTATTGCTGCATAGTGTTGATAACCTGCATTAAACATTCCAAAAAGCAAACAAGGAACTAAAGCCATAATTACCGTATTCATGGTACGCTTTAAATCGTCTGCTGCTTTTATATGAGTTCCTCCGTGAGTAACATCATTTGGTAAATATAAAAAGGTATGGATTGCATTAAATGCAGGTGCCATTTTGGTTCCTTTATATTTCTCTTTTAAATTATGTAAATTTTGTTTTAAGCCCATAATCTTATCCTAATTCTTCTCTCATTAAATCTAAACCTTCACGTATTATTTTCTGGTGAGGTTGTTTAGATACACAAATAAATTCTGTTAGTGCAAAATCTTCCGGAGCTACTTCGTAACCTCCTAAAGCTTCCATTTCATCTAAATCTTTATACATACATGCTTTTAACAATTGCATTGGATAAATATCTAAAGGAAAAACATTTTCGTAAGAACCTGTTACAACAAATGCTCTATGCTCTCCGTTTGTGTTTGTATTTAAATCGTATTTTTTCTTTGGCGTTAACCAAGAAAAAGTTAATGCTCTAGATGTAGATACTTTATTAAAAACTGGTTTGTTCCAACCAAATAATTCATAATCATCTCCTTCTGGAATTGCAGTAATCTGATTGTCATAATACCCTAAAGAATCCGCTTCTTTTACTTGCTTTCCAGAAAGTACGTTTCCACTAATGATTCTTGTATTATCATTTACTAAATTTCCATCAGTAACATCTGCAATAGTTGCTCCTGCAATAGCAGTAACATATTGTGGATTGCTAAATTTAGAACCTGTTAAAGCTACTGTTCTAGTTGCATTATACTTACCTGTTAAAAGTAATTCTCCAATAACAATTAAGTCTTGTGGTGTAACTACCCAAACAACTTCTCCTTTGTTAATAGGATCTATATTTGCAATTAAAGTACTCACATTCCCAGAAGGATGCGGACCAGAAACCTTGTGCAATTCTATTCCTTTTATGTTAGCTAAAGGTGAGTTAGAATTGGCTCCTACAGAAACATGCACTTTACCTTCAGTTAGTTTAGAAACCGCTGTAATTGCTGCTTGCAATTCGGCTTCTTTACCTGCTAAAGTAAAATCTAAGTCTGCTGCTAAAGGTGCACTTGCATACCCAGAAACAAAAATAGCTTTAGGTGCTTGGTTTGGATTTGCAACAACATCAAAAGGACGTTGTTTTACAAATGGCCAACAACCAGAAGCAAATAAATGATTCTTAACTTCTTCTGCAGACATTTTAGCTGCATCTTTAGCCCCGAAATCTTTATATTCTTGTGTTGTGTCTGCAGAAATTTTAACTGCTAATACTTTTCTTCTTGCTCCACGTATAACCTCTACTACTTTACCAGAAACAGGACTAGGAAATAAAATGCGTTCGTCACTTTTTGAATAAAAAAGTACTTCTCCTGCTTTTACTTCTGCTCCTTCTTTGGCTACAAGTTTAGGTGTAATTCCGTGAAAGTCTTCTGGCTTAACCGCATAAATACTACTTAAAGAAACCTCTTTAGTCGTTTTTTCTGCAGCGCCAATAAGCTTAATATCTAAGCCTTTTTTAATACGAATGTCTTTTGACATAGTAAATTGGAATTGTTAGTTATCTTAAAAAATCAAGCAAATTTAGGCTTTTTGCTATGTATGAGTGAAACATTTTAACTTTTATCTTAGTTAAATATTCTTATTTATAATTAATCTAAATAATACGAATAAATGAAAACGTTTAAGTTATAAATTTTGGCTTAAATATTGATAATTAAAACAAATGAACACTATTTTTGTAACATGTATAAAAAGCTTCTAATCACTGTTTCAATCCTATTTTGCCTAAACTCTTTTTCGCAAAACATAAAATCTATTCAGTTAAGACCACTGCAAGAAAACAACTTTTCTGCCATTGTTCCTTTAGGCACTGTATTAGAATTATCTTTTGATGATTTAGATGCAGATAGTAAAGATTATCAATACAAAATAGCACATATGACGCATGATTGGGAACCTAGCAGATTGTCATCTAGCCAATACATTAATGGTTTTGATCAAAATACCATTATAGAAGTAACCAATTCTTTTAACACATTACAAAGTTACTCCCATTATTCTGTTCAAATACCGAATGTAAATACCGTAATTACCAAAAGTGGAAACTACCTTTTATCTGTTTTAAATAGTTATGATGAGCTTATGTTTACAAGGCGTTTTGTTTTGTTCGAAAATGCGACTACCGTTGGTGTATCCGTAGAAAGAAGTAGAAATACAAAAACATTAAACACACAACAAACGGTTCAGTTTTCTATAACGCATCCAAACATACAGATAAACAACCCTAGTCAAGAAATAAATGTTGTTATCTTAAAAAATAATAATTGGAACGAAAAAATAACAGACCTACAACCTACCTTTTTTAAACCCAATCAATTATTATATACGTACACCAACAAAACTAATTTTTGGGGAGGAAACGAGTACTTGTATTTCGATAATAAGATTATTAGAAATAATAGTTTAAACGTAGTAAAAGTAATTAAGGAAGATGTTTTTCATCATTATTTATATCCTTATACGTTTAATCAATTTAACGAATACAAATACAACCCAGATATTAACGGACAATTTGTGGTTAGAACTATAGAAGCAGATGATTCTAGAACGGAAGCAGATTATGCAATGATGCACTTTTCTGTTTTAGCTGATGAACCTATTGCTAATAAAGATCTTTATGTTTACGGTGCTTTTAATGATTTTAATATTACGGAAGAAAACAGAATGGAGTTTAATTCTAAGGAAAAATACTATGCTGCAAATATGCTTTTAAAACAAGGTTTTTATAATTACACTTTTGTTACTTTAGATGCTAATGGAAATGTAAATACAAATGATATACTTGGTACATTTTATGAAACCGAAAACGAGTACACTGTAATTGTATATTACAAACCTTTTGGTAGTTTTTATGAACGTGTAATCGGTATTGGAACAGGTTATTTCAATCAGAATAGGTAAACAAAATATTGCTTTTTTATTATAAAATTAGCATGCTTTAAAAAATATTACACACATACTACTTTATGAAATCATTAAAAAAGAATATTACTTTTAAAGTTATAATAGGCTACATCATACTTGGTCTTTTAGCAACTATTGCTGGTTTTTTAGTGCTTTCTGAACTAAAAACATTTACACAATTACAAAAACAAGATATCTCCGATAGAAATGTGATTGTTAGAACCGGAACTTTAATAGCCCACATATACAAAAATGAAAGCATCGCTAGAGCTGCACTACAGTTAAATTCTCCAACAAAATTTAATGAATACCTAGAAGAAAACAAAAAATTAGTATCAAAAATAGACTCACTGAGCCTTATTGTTACTAACAATTCTCAAGAGTTTATTTTAGATAGTATAAAATTAATTATTGATAAAAAATTGAAAAATATTATAGATTTAAAAGATCTAAATACCAACTACGATTCTAACAAACCTATAACTGAAGCTATAAATAAATTAGGCTCTATAGACTCTTTACTTTTAAAAATTACAATAAATGATTTTATTAAAAATCCTTTATATTTTGATAACGGAACGAGTTCTAAGTTAGAAAATTTTGCACTAGCTCTAAACCAATACGTACCCAAAGATTCTATCAATAATATTGAACAAAAGCAAATAGACTCGTTAGTTTCTATTTCTAGAAAAATGCTAAAAGAGGCTCAAAATAAAAACAACAGCCAGCGCTTCTACCTTAGAAAAAAGCAAAATGAACTTATAAATAATGATTTAACCATTTCTAGAAAACTACAAGAATTGTTAGAAAATCTTGAAAAAGACATCCTTTTCTACACTAGTAATATGGACAAGCAACGAGAAGCAACATTAAACCAGAGTAGAAAAATTATCTTATTTGCAGCCGGAATTAGTTTTATCATCATTATTATTTTTTCTATAATAATTTTAAGTGATTTCTGGAAAACCCAGCGCTATCGTTTACAGTTAGAAAAGGCGAATAGCACAACACAGTCACTTTTAAAAAGTAGAGAACAGTTAATTTCTATGGTAAGCCATGATTTAAGAACTCCGCTAAGTACTATTTCTGGTTTTAGTGAACTACTCCAAAAATCGACAGAAAACACAAAAGACAAAAATTATTTAGACCATATACGAAGCGCATCTACATATATGGGGCAGTTGGTAAATGATCTTTTAGAATTCTCTAAACTAGAAAATGGTCATATTGCTATAGAATCTATTCCTTTTAACCTAGAGAATTATATTAATGAGATTATTCTAAATTCGAAAAATATCATTCAAGACAAACCTGTACGCTTTGTTGTTAAACAGGACGATTCCATTAACAGTCTTATTATTAGTGATCCTTTTCGAATTAAACAGATTCTATATAATTTAATTGTAAATGCGTGTAAATTTACAAACAAGGGCACTATTACTATTCAAAGTTCTATAAAGCAACAAGACCACAAAAGCACTTTAGAAATTTTAATTATAGATACTGGAATCGGGATTAGTAAAGACAAAAAAGCAACTATTTTTAATGCTTTTAATCAAGCAGAAAATGCAAGCGACAACAATTTAAAAGGTTTTGGTTTGGGCTTAACCATCTCTAAAAAATTAGTAGAACTTTTAGGAGGAAAACTAACTCTAGATAGCAAACTAAATGTAGGAAGTACTTTTACCTTAAAAATACCGGTAAAATTATCTGATAAACCAATTATAAAAACTGAAGAAACTAAAAAGACAACTACCGCTTTTAACTTAACCGCTGTTGTTGTAGAAGACGATGCTTCTGTTCGCCTACTTTTAAATGATTTTTTAAAACAATTTAATATTAAAGTATACACATTTGAGAATGCACAAAATGCTATTAATGCTATAGATAAAATTTCGTATGATTTTGTAATAACAGATATTCAACTTCCAAAGATGAATGGTATCCATTTTATGGAAATCCTTAAAAATCATAAACTTTATAAAAATCAACCGATTATTGCAATGACCGGACGTGCAAATATTTCTAGAGAAGAGTATTTAAAAATTGGCTTTGCAGAAGTATTGATAAAACCTTTTAACTCTAACCAACTTCAAGATGTTTTACATCGCTTTTTTAAGTCGAGTAGCATACCACTTAAAACCAAAGTAGTAGAAGGTGCTGAAAAAGCAACTGTAGGTTTTAGTATAAAATCTTTACAATCTTTTTTAGGTAATGATATTGCTTCCATAAAAAACACCTTACATATTTTTTTAGAAGACACTAAAAAGAATAGCTTAACACTGATAAAAGCCAAAGAAGAGACTGATATTAAGAAGCTAAATGAAATAAGCCACAAGATGCTTAGTATGTTTAAGCAGCTGGAGGTAAAAGCCGTAATTCCTTATTTAGAAGTATTTGAAACTACGACAACTATTAATAAATCCGAATTTATTGATTTTGAGAAACAATTAAATATTTTTATAACAACTTTAGAAGAGTACCTTAATTAAGGTCATACTCTTTCATTTTATTATAAAGTGTTTTTCTAGTAACATTTAATAATTTTGCTGCTTGAGTCTTATTATTTCCTGCTTCTTCTAGCGCACTAATAATGAGTACTTTTTCGTTTTCTTTTGTAGAAAATTTGTTTGATGAAACAGTGTTTTCTTTTACTTTAGTTAATTCACTTGGTAAAACATCTACGTCAATAACTTCTGTTTTTGTTAATAAAGTAGCTCTTTTAATCACATTAGACAATTCCCTTAAGTTACCAGGCCACTGATAATTCTGAAAAATAGTTAATACTTTTTTAGAAAAACCAATTACAGATTTATTCAACTGTTGGTTTGCCTTGTTTAAAAAGAAATCTGCATATAAGATTAAATCGTCTTTTCTGTCTTTTAAATTAGGGACTTTTATAGAGAATTCATTCAAACGATGGTACAAATCTTCTCTAAAATCGCCTTTTTCAACTGCCAAAAGCAAATCTTCATTTGTTGCGGTGATTAAACGAATATCAACATTAATTTCTTTACTACTTCCAACCGGTTTAATTCTTCTTTCTTGCAAAGCACGTAACAGTTGTATTTGATTTTCATAAGACAAATTACCAACTTCATCTAAAAAAAGAGTTCCTCCATTTGCAGACTCAAAATGCCCAATCTTATCCTCATTAGCGCCTGTAAAAGATCCTTTTTTATGTCCGAAAAATTCACTTGAAGCTATTTCTCTAGGTATTGCACCGCAATCTACCGCTATAAATGGTTTGTTATGCCTAGGACTTTGTAAGTGAATTGTTTTTGCAACAACCTCTTTCCCAGTACCACTTTCACCCGTAACCAGCACAGACATATTAATAGGAGCTACAAGAGCAATATATTCATCAAGAACTTTAGAAGAACTGCTAATACCTTTTACAAAACCAGTATCTGCTTTACTTCTTTCTTTTTCTTGCTGTGCCTCTTTTTGTTGTTTTTGTTGATGTTCGGCAACATCATCTGCCTTTTCCTCTAAAGCATTGCTAATAACTTCTAAGACCTCAGTTGGGTTAAAAGGTTTCGAAATATAATCAAAAGCCCCTTGTTTCATTGCTTGTACAGCTGTAGAAACTTCTGCGTAACTAGTCATTAAAACTACTGGAGTAGCCTTTTTACTAAGTTTTATTTGCTTTAACAAGGCAATCCCATCACCATCTGGAAGACGTAAATCTGTAAAAACTAAATCGTAATTCTTCTTTTCTAACTGTTGCAAAGCATTTTTTATATTATAACTCACCTCCACAACATATTTATGTCGTTTAAGAAACTGCTTCAACATTTCTGAAAATGCTACATCATCTTCAACTAATAAAATCTCCTTCATAAAGCTTATACATTTGTTACAAAAATATCAAGATAAATTGATTGTAATCAAAAAAAAGACATTTTAATTAAAAAATGTCTTTCTCTTCTGAAAAATTGAGTTTAAAAAATTTTTGAAACTTTTTACTACTCAGTTTTTTCTTCACTAAAATCCCCTTCTTCTTTTGCTGTTATAATGTCTGTACCTTTTAACCAGTTACCTTCTTTATCTAAATAAACTACACCTTTTGTTCCATCTGCAGTAAGTTCAATCTTGTATTGCTCACTATCATTTAGATATGCTTTAACAACAGTGGCTGTAGAAAAATCTCTTGAAATTGAGGTAGAAACTGCTTCTGGTAATTCCTTTATTTCAATTTCTTTAAAATCGTCATTGGTTGCTACCATCACAATTTCGTCTACATTATTGGTATTAATATCGTTCGCTGCAAATACTGTTGCTCCACTTGTTAAAACTGCTACAGTTAATGTTAAAACTAATTTTCTCATGATTTTATATTTTTTTGATTATTTTATAATTGAATTTGTGATAATTAAAGATCCCTTAGACCTATAATTGTGTTACTTGTTTTTATGAACCAGACTTTACTCTATTACTACAACATCAGATTCTTCTAACCAATTTCCATCTTTATCAGCGTAAACTACACTTTCAGTTCCATCAGTAGTCAATTCTATTTTATACTGCTCACTGCCATTTACATAAGCTTTTACAACAGTAGCTGTTGGAAAATCTTTTAAAACTGCGTTAGAAACTGCTTCTGGTAATTCTTCTAATGTAATTTCTTTAAAATCGTCATTACTTACTACAACTACAATTTCGTCTACATTGTTAGTATTGATATCGTTTGCTGCAAATACTGTTGCTCCACTTGTTAAGACTGCTACGGTTAATGTTAAAACTAATTTTCTCATGATTTTATATTTTTATATTATTAAATTATTTTATGATTGAATGTGTGATAATTAAAGGCCCCTTAGACCTATAATTGTGTTACTTATTTTTTATGAACCGGACTTTACTCCATTACTACAACATCAGATTCTTCTAACCAATTCCCATCTTTATCAGCATAAACTACACTTTCAGTTCCATCAGTAGTCAATTCTATTTTATACTGCTCACTGCCATTTACATAAGCTTTTACAACAGTAGCTGTTGGAAAATCTTTTAAAACTGCGTTAGAAACTGCTTCTGGTAATTCTTCTAATGTAATTTCTTTAAAATCGTCATTACTTACTACAACTACAATTTCGTCTACATTATTTGTATTGATATCGTTTGCTGCAAATACTGTTGCTCCACTTGTTAAGACTGCTACGGTTAATGTTAAAACTAATTTTCTCATGATTTTATATTTTTATATTATTTTATGATTGAATACTTTTAAATTAAAGACTTTTAAACCTATAATTACTTTATTTTTCTTGACTGATATAGACCTATTATTCAGCTGTTACAACATCGGCTTCTTCTAACCAATTCCCTTGTTTATCTGCATAAACTACCTTTTCTTCTCCATCTAAAGTAAGTTCAAATTTATATTGCTCACTTCCGTTTACATATGCTTTAATAGCTGTTGCTGTTCCAAAATCTTTTACAATTGCGCTAGAAACCGCTGCTGGTAATTCTTTTACGCTAATTTCTTTAAAATCGTCATTGGTTACTACAACTACAATTTCATCTGCATTGTTTGTATTGATATTGTTCGCTGCAAATACTGATACTCCACTTGTTAAAAGTGCTACGGTTACTGTTAAAACTAATTTTCTCATGGTTTTGTATTTTTTAAATTATTAATTACTTTAAGATTGAATATTTATAAACTGATGATCCTAAGACCTACAACTACTTTACTATATAGACTATTATAACTTTACTCCTTCACTACAACATCACCTTCTTCTATCCAATTCCCCTCTTTGTCTGCATAAACTACAGCGTCAGTTTCATCAATAGTAAGATCAATTTTATATTGTTCACTACCATTTACATATAGTTTGTTAACTGTAGCTGATGGAAAGTTTTTTATAATTGCATTAGAAACTGCTTCTGGTAATTCCTTTGCTGAAATTTCTTTAAAATCATCATTAGTTACTACAACAACAATTTCATCTGCATTGTTTGTATTGATATTGTTTGCTGCAAATACTGATACTCCACTTGTTAAAAGTGCTACGGTTACTGTTAAAATTAATTTTCTCATGATTGTATGTTTTTAATTATTAATTATTTTTTGTGATTAGGTATTTTGAAATTTATAATTATAGATCCCTAGCCTATAACTACAACACTTTTATGCTCTTACCTCTTTATCTTTTAACCAATGCCCTTTTTTATCTGCAAAAACAACAAATTTTGTTTCATCATCTATAGTAAGTGCAATCTTGTATTGCTTACTCTCATTCACATAAACTTTAGTAACAAAGGCAGCTATAAAGTCTTTTACAATTGCAGTTTTAACAGCTACCGGAACTTCTTTTAAAGTAATTTCTTTAAAATCTTTACGCATTACCTCAACATATTCGTTAGAATTAATATTGTTGTTTGCTAAAGCAGAACTTGAAATTCCACTTGTTAAGATTGCTACAGTTATAGTTAAAATTATTTTTCTCATAATTAAGGACTTAATTGGTATTCAGAATTGAGTTAAAAGTTATTGGTTTAAAAATTACGCTCCTTGTTTAGCAATAACATCTTCTTCTTTTAACCAATTACCTTCTTTGTCTGCGTAAACTACACTTTCAGTTTCATCAATAGTAAGTTCAATTTTATATTGCTCACTTTCGTTTACGTATGCTTTACCAATAATAGCCGTTGCATAATCTTTTAAAATTGCATTACTTACTGCTTCTGGCAAATCTTCTAAAGCAACTTCTTTAAATTCTTCATTTACTGTCATCACAATTACTTCATCAGAATGATTACTATTGTTGATGTTTGCTGCTGAGATTGAAACTCCACTTGATAAAATTGCTACTGCTACTGTAAAAATTAATTTTTTCATGATATAAGTTTTTAAGGTTGTTATTATTTCTGATTAGTATATAGAAATAAATATGCCATGTAGAATTACTTCGCAACAATCATCAGTAAACACTTTAAAAACAAGAACTTAGAACTCCGTCGCTTTTATACCACTTTAATTAACCCGTGTAAAACATGTGTAATTAATTGTGTAAATGAGTAAACTTTACACAATCTAAGATAGAAGAGCGTCCATAATAAGAAAATGTATTACACAAAAAACTAAAAAGAATAACAGAGTAGCCCCTATCTATGAATATTTAGATCTTGTAAAAGTTGTTTATGAGAAAACCAATCATATATGTACTATAATTTAAAAAAAACATAAATCAGATTAAAAATCATTTGTAATTTAAAATCAAAAAAACTACATTTACTATCAATGATAAACCAAATTACAAAAGGCATAAAAATTTCTGTTGATACTAAATACAAAGGCACAAATTATAGAAACAACAGACTGCACCACATTTTTGGGTATATAATTACTATTGAAAATAAATCTACCGAAACTGTAAAACTAACAGATCGATTTTGGACAATTTTTGATACACTTAATAACACAGAAATTGTAAGTGGAGAAGGTGTTGTAGGACAAACACCAATTTTAAAACCAAACGACATATATAAGTATGGTTCTGGTTGTTTTTTAGAATCTAACATTGGCGCCATGAAAGGGTTTTACACCATGATAAACCTAGAAACTTTTGAACAATTTAAAGTAATTATACCAACCTTTCAACTAACCACCTTATCAACATTAAACTAACCAAATCTAAAAAGAAAACAATTATCATAAAAGATCCTGCATGTTTAAATTGTGGGCATCCTTTTAGTGGACATGAAAAATTTTGTCCAGATTGTGGCCAAGAGAATAAAGGAAATAGAATTACTTTTTACAGCTTTATTCATCATTTATTTAATGGGTTGTTTAATTTTGATGCTAAATTTTGGAAAACATTAATTCCACTTTTAATAAGACCCGGAGAGGTTTCTAAAAATTACATTGCAGGGAAAAGACAGCGTTATTCTAACCCATTTAAATTCTACTTAACTGTTTCTGTTATCTTCTTTTTAATTATTGGTATTACAGATAGCTATAACGATTTTAATAATTTTAGAAATGGGAAAAATCCGAACAATACGGATATTTTTAATGCTATAAATCTCAATTTAAAAGAAGATCAAAAAAAGGATTCTATCTTAAATTTAAAAGAAACAGATTCCACATTAACTGCTATTAAAGATACTATTTCTAAAATGCCATTCCTTAAAGTTGGTGGCAAAGAAATAAAAATAGTTAAAATGTTGAAGTTTCAAAAACAGCACCCTAACCTTTATGTAGATGACGCTTTAGATAGTCTAAAAATACATAAAAGTTTTTCTAATAAATTTTGGTATTCTAGGTCTCAGTTAATCAATACTATTTATACAGATAGCACAGTTTCCAAAAAGTTAAAAAAGCAATTTCTTTCCTACTCTTCAATTGCGTTATTTATACTACTACCCTTATTTACACTCTTTTTAAAATTTATTTACATCCGAAGTAAGTTTACCTATGTAGAACATTTAATATTTGTTTTCCATACGCAAACCCTCTTTTTCTTGCTGCTTTCAATTTTTTATATTCTAAACATCTTTATAAAAACAGACAGTTATGCAGGTTTATTTTTATTGCTTTTTTTATTATATTTATTTCTAGCAATGAAAAACTTTTACGAACAAAGCTTTATTAAAACATTATTTAAATACTTATTTGCAAATGTTTTATTTATGATTTTCACTTCATTAGGTGTTGTTTTTATTTCCTTTATTGCTTTTGCATTGTTTTAGATCTAAATGTTACATTTTCTATAAAAATCCTTTAAGCTTTATACTTTTTTACAAAGTGTTTTAGCAAAATCTCCTTTCTTTTTAACATTTAATCATTAATACCTTCACAGAAAATAAACATCTTGTTTTCAGTTGTTTAATTCCCTATATTTGGTTTACCAAACTGGTTTACCAAATATTATTAATATTAAACAACAATTAACATGAACAAAAAGTATTTTTTAGCAGCATTACTTTTATTAATCACACAAATTTCTACCTCCCAGACAACGTATAATATTGACGATCCGGAAGACGTAAGAAATGTACTCTACGAACCTGGAGATGTCATTATCTTAAAAAATGGAACTTATGATACAGACGAAAGAATAAGGTTTCTGGGATCTGGTACTGCAGAAAACCCTGTTACCTTAAGAGCAGAAACTCCTGGTGGTGTAATTTTTACCGGAGGACCTAGATTAACTATCGGAGGTGAAACAGAAGACGGTGTAAAAGTTGCTACTGGTGAATATCTAGTAGTAGATGGTTTTCATTGGAAAGGCGGTTATGGTGCCAGTAACTTTATAGAGTTTAGAAACGGTTACGACCTTGCGCACCATAGTACAATTCAGAACTGTGTAATTGATGGTTTAAAAATAGAACCAGATGATCTTGCCGATGATTTAGAAGATGGATCGATTACAAAACATAGATGGATCGTTTTATTTGGAACTTATAATACCGTAATTAATTGTTCTTTTTTAAATAAATCTAGTGCAGGTGCAATTGTATTGGCAGAGTACGCCTATAATGCTTGGGCACCTCCTTATGATGAACCAGAAGACGGTGAACCAGATAATGGATTTGAAACCGTAAATACTCGTTGTGATTTAGTAGGACATACGATTATGAATAATTATTTCTATAATTTTGAAAAAATGGATGCCAGCAAAAGTAATGCTGGAGATAGTGAAACCATACGTATCGGTACAAGTGAATATCAAAATATAAATAGTGGAGCCGTTGTTAGTAATAATTATTTTGTACAAGCCGATGGTGAAAATGAAATTATTACAAATAAAAGTAAAAACAATACGTACACAAACAATACATTTAGAAGATCTAGAGGCTCGTTAGTACTTAGACATGGTTCTAATGCAACTGTAGATGGTAATTACTTTTTAGGAGAAGGAGTTGATGGTACAGGTGGAATTAGAATAACAGATAGCGACCATACAATTACCAACAACTATATTCAAGATTGCGTTACAGTTCTTGACCAAGCAAAATGGAATAATGGTATCACATTTATAGGAGGATCTGATAATAACTCTGTTGATTGTACTTCTACAAGTGTATCTAATGGATATCAAAAAACTGAAAATATTATTGTTTCTAATAATTCAATTGTAAACACAAATGCTCCTTTATTTTATAACACAGATAAAGGATCAACAGACCCTACAGGAACAGTTTCAAATAACTTAATTTATTTCACGGCTAATAATCCAAATATAACAAATCTTATTTCTGGCGATACTGAAACTTCTTACACAAATTTAGGTACAAAATTAACTTATACAGGAAACGTATATACAGGTACAAGTTTAGGCGAAACAAATGAAGGTTTTTCTGAAAAAACAGCAATTACAGCTACAGCAGATGGCGAGATTTTAACGTTTTCAGGAACAGGATCTATTGGTAAAGGAGCTGATATGGGAACTTATAGACCAGCAACAGATGATATGGTTGGACATGGAATTGGAGCTTGTTTTGCTGATAATTTAGGAAATAGCATTCTTGATGGTGATTGTTCAATTGAAGTAATTGAATCTTTAACAGTAAGCAGCATGCCTTCACTTACTGCAGCCGCAGGAAGCAATGATGTTTCTGTAAATGCAAACGTTAGCTGGACAGCAGTATCTAATAATGATTGGATTTCTATTGATATTAATTCTGGAACTGGTAATGCAACTATCTCTGTTACAGTAACAAAAAATACAGAAACTACAAACAGAACCGGTACAGTAACTTTTACACAAGATGCTGGAGGAGATAATATTGTAAGAACTTTAAATATTACGCAAGAGGGTGCAGATTTAACCGATTTATATACGTTAATTAATACAGGAACCGGATTAGCTACAGATAAAGTAACCGTTCATTCTTTCTCTAAAGAAAACAGCTCTAAAAGTGAGTTTGCTACTAATTCCTTAGACAAAGATTTAGATACAGAATGGACCGCAGACGACGGTACTATTATCTCTGGAGATTACAAAGGTGATGGTGAATACGTTATTTACGATTTAGGAAGTTCACAAACTTTAAATTTAATTCAGTTTAACACCACTAATAAATCAGACGCATTCGGATTTCAAATCTACGTCTCTAACACAGGAACAGAAGATGATAATTTCTCTATGATATTACCTACTTCTGGTGATTTACTATTAACAGCTATAAGCACTACAGAATTTAATCAATATCAAGTAAATACAGAAGCACGTTATGTTAAATTATTAGGTTTTGGACGATTTAATAGTACTGCAGATAAAAGAGAAAGTGCTTGGACAGCCATTACGGAAATAGAGTTTTATGGTTCTTCTAATTTAGGATTAGATGAATTTTCTTCAGCAGAAGAGTTAGGTTTAGAGTTTTATCCAAACCCTATTACTAATAATATGTTATACATCAACAGAACTTCAACAGATTTTAACACAGTTAAAGTATACTCTATTTTAGGAACTAAAATTTTAGAAACTAAATTAGAAAACAACAATGCTATAGGTAAGGTAGATGTATCTTCTTTAAATGCAGGTTTGTATTTTGTTGAAGTAAATAACGGAAAACAAAAAGCAGTTAAGAAAATACTAATTGCAAAATAATTAAAAGCAATATTTTAATGAACAGAACAGCTATCTAAGTTAGATAGCTGTTTTATTTTATAAATTATAATATTTTGCTTTTCAGAGGATTTAAAACATCCAAATAAGTAATATTAACCTTACTTTTTTCTTTTTTTACAGAAGTAACACTTACGGTTTCTACAGTATTTCTTTTCATTTTAGGAGAAGTCTCAGTATTTCCTAAATTTTCATTCTGATGAAAACCTAATATTTTTTCTTGATGAAATTCATCATTTTCTAACAACCAATTAGAAAACCAAACTTGCCTCATTTCTTTCATTTTTTCTGTGTACAAAGTAGAAGAAGACCAAATTTTAGGTTCTTGTGTTAATTTATTAAAATGTTTTATATTTCCATCCCAAACCAATTCGTAGGTATCTAATTGATTTTTCCAATCCACTAAAATTAAAGTAAAAGGTTCTATTTCTGTAAAGTCAAAATTATTTATATAAGCCACTCCATCATCAGCAGATAAAATATTTTTTACAATAATACCTCTACTTATTTTATAAGAACTCTTTCTTGTATGTATTTTAAAACCACCGTTTAAAAGGCAAACCAATCGACTTTTATCACTCAAACCAATCCAAGTTCCGCCAGCTAATTCGTCTTTTGGATACGTTAACTGAACACCATTTTCTATATAATTTTGAGGTGGAATTGTATTTCTTAGTGGAGTCTCGTCTCTATTAGAAGTTAAGATAAAATCATTATTCCCTAAAGGCAAATAACTTACTGTACACATACTTTTTATAATTAATTATGATAAACTTTACGTTTAGACGATATCTTTATACATTCCTTAACAAAGGACATAAAAATTCAGTTAAAATTATTGAAACAAAAATTGTAACTTTGAAACTCAAAATTAGTCGATTAAAACTTAAAATACACACAAATGTCAAGAGGATTTTATAATGTTCCGAAAGCAGTAAACGAACCTGTAAAAGGGTACGCTCCGGGCTCTCCTGAAAAGGAAGAATTATTAGCTACTTATAAAGCTATGTATAACAGCAATATTGATGTGCCAATGCACATTAATGGTGAAGAAGTTAGAACAGGAAATACTAAAAATATTACTCCTCCTCATGATCATAAACATGTGGTTGGGCAATATCACACAGCAGATAAAACGCATGTAGACACTGCTATTTCTACAGCTTTAGCTGCTAGAGAGGCTTGGTCTAGCGTAAGTTGGATGGAACGTGCTGCAATTTTCTTAAAGGCTGCAGAATTACTAGCAGGACCTTATAGAGCAAGAATGAATGCAGCAACTATGATTGCGCAATCTAAAAACGTGTATCAAGCAGAAATTGATGCTGCTTGTGAAATGATTGACTTCTTCCGTTTTAACGTAGAATACATGACGGATATTTTTAAAGATCAACCAACATCTTCCCCTGGAGTTTGGAACAGAGTTGAATACAGACCTTTAGAAGGATTTATCTACGCTATTTCTCCTTTTAACTTTACATCTATTGCTGCAAATTTACCTGCATCAGCTGCATTAATGGGTAATGTTGTTGTTTGGAAACCTTCTGATCATCAAGCATATTCTGCACAAGTAATTGTAGATTTATTTAAAGAAGCTGGTTTGCCAGATGGTGTAATAAACGTTGTTTACGGAGATCCAGTTATGATCTCTGATACTGTATTAAGTTCTCCAGATTTCTCTGGATTACACTTTACAGGTTCTACACATGTTTTTAAAGAATTATGGAAGCAAATTGGTACTAATATCCATACATATAAAACGTATCCAAGAATTGTTGGAGAAACTGGTGGAAAAGATTTTATCTGGGTTCACAACTCTTCTAATCCTTTACAAGTTGCAACTGCAATGACAAGAGGTGCTTTTGAATACCAAGGTCAAAAATGTTCTGCTGCTTCTCGTTCTTACATTCCTGCGTCACTTTGGCCAGAGGTTAAGAAACATTTAATTGCACAAGTAAGTGAGTTAAAAATGGGATCTCCAGAAGATACTTCAAACTTTATAAACGCAGTGATTCACGAAGGTTCTTTTGATAAAATTACAAGTTATATCGAAGCTGCTAAAAAAGATAAAGACGCTGAAATAATTATTGGTGGAAACCATGATAAATCTGTTGGTTACTTTATTGAGCCTACTGTAATTGTTAGTCAATCTCCAAAATACGCAACCATGACAACTGAGTTATTTGGCCCAGTAATGACGGTTTATGTATACGAAGATGCAGATTGGGAAGCTTCTTTAAAATTAGTAGATGAATCTACAGAATACGGATTAACAGGTGCTATCTTCTCTACTGATAGATATATTGTAGAAAAAGCTTCTAAAGCATTAGAAAATGCTGCAGGAAACTTTTATATTAACGATAAGCCATCTGGAGCTGTTGTTGGTCAGCAACCATTTGGAGGAGCAAGAGCTTCTGGAACAAATGATAAAGCTGGTTCTGCACAAAACTTATTACGTTGGACTTCTGTTAGATTGATAAAAGAAACATTGGTTTCTCCTACAGATTATAAATACCCTTTCTTAGGATAGGAAAAAATAATATTTAGTAAAAAACCGTATCAAATTTGATACGGTTTTTTTATTTCCCTATTTTAGTAAAAAAACTATGGAATATAAATATTTAATATATGCACATTTAATAACGGTTGTTCCGTGTGTCTTTATTGGTGCTTATCTTTTAGCTGTAAAAAAAGGAACTCCTTTTCATAGAAACTTAGGCAAAACCTATATGCTGTTAATGATGATTACAGCAGTTATTACCATTTTTATGCCTGCTTATGTTGGCCCACAGTTTTTAAATCATTTTGGGCTTATTCATTTATTTAGCATTCTAACATTATACAGCGTTCCTACTGCTATAATTGCGGTAAAAAAAGGACAAATTAAAAAACATAAACTGAAAATGATCTTTCTCTATGTTGGTGCTATTGTTATTGCTGGAGGTTTTACATTTACTCCTGGTAGATATTTACACACTCTTTTTTTTAGATAATAAGAATACTTTATTAATCTACCGTAAATGTAAAAACTTGCCCAATAGATTTTGCACCAACATTATCGGTTACATTTACTTGCCAAGAATATGTTTTTCCTGATAACACAGAAACCGAATATGACTTTACAGTAAGAGTATTATCCACAGAAGTTAAAGTAGCATCTTCACCAAAAAACAATTCATATGTTAGTGTATCTGCTGTATTTATATCTGATGCTTCCCAAACTAAATCTACAGTTCCTTCAGTAACGTTTCCATTGTTTTCTGGCGTTTGTAAATCAGCCATAAAAGGTGCATAATTTGTAACTCCATCTCCTTTTGTATAAAAAGAAAACACATCAGAATTACTTTCTTGGTTATTATCTACATCTATTGCATTTACTTGCCAATAATACGCTGTAGACTTCTCTAAAGTTACAGTTAACTCACTTTCGCTAACAGTTCTGTTTTCTACAACATCTGTTAACTGCCTGTCTTTGGCTATGATAATAGTATACTCGATAACATCATTTTCTAAGTCTGTTGCATCACTCCAATTAAAGGAAATTGTATTATCTATACACAACAGATCTTGTGTAGGAAACTCTAATTGAACAATACTCGGAGCTTTATTTTCATCATCCTTAGAAGAACAGCTTAGAGCTAAAAAGCAAATACTATATAAATTTAAAATAATTATCGCCTTTCTCATTTCTTTAATATTTTAATAGGTTTGGCAGCAATTGGTAATTTTAAAATATAAATACCGTTTGCAAATTGTTGAAACGGAATGGACATTGAATTACCTTGAACATTTACCATTTGTTTAAAGACTAATTTACCATTTATATCATAAATTAGTGTTTCTATACGATCACTTTCAACTCCTAAAGGAAGTAATAATTCAATAGAATTTGCTACTGGATTTTGAAGTAGTATAACAGCATCTATTGTTGTTTTAAACACACCCTCACAGTCTTTAGCTGTTTTTACCTCTAACAAGCCTCCTTCATTTAACTCAATATCAAAACTCTTTTCGCTAGAAGTTCTTAATAGCTTATTATTTAAAAACACACTAAAAGGAGCTGTCCCCTCATCAATAGCAAAAGAATATATTTTTGATGTTTTACTTGCACTAGCTTTTAATGATATTGATTGAGACTCTACAATTTCAACTTCATAACATTGTGTAAAGTCTTGTTGAACTGTTTCTACACAAACCTCATAAATACCCGGACTTAAATCTGAAAATATTTTACTAGAACCAACTATCGGAGAAGTAGAAGTACCTTCAGAACTTGATAATATTACATTATAATCTAAAGAAGTCTGCGATACGTCTACCGTAATAATACCATCATTTTCATTTACACAAGTTTCTGATGTTGTTTGCACAGAAACATTATTTACATCTATAACAACAATTGTATAATCTTCGGTTTCTCCCCATTCAGTTAAATGATCTGCATTACAAGGGCCATCTCCATAACCTCCTGTAGAATCATCATATTCTATAACAACTCTCATTGTTGTGCTTCCAAATTTAGCATCACCTGGCACTGTAATCGTAAATGTTTTAGTTCCTATATCTGCAGACTCTGTTCCTAAATCATACCTTTCCGTTGTTTTATCAAAAATAAAATCTTGATTCCAATCTATAAATACATATACATGATCTTGAAACCCTCCTGTATCTAGCGTTACAGAAACTTGATGATCCTCTCCGTTTTTCACTTTCGTTTCTATAGCAGTAAAATCTTCATATCCATTTACAGCAGCATTGCCAGAATTATTAGTAATGGTATTAAATGTTACATTAGTTATAAATTCTTTCCCTATAACATCATCTGTAAAATTAGAAGTACAATAAACAGGAGTTAATGTTTTAAATTCAAATACATTTGAATAACTACCTTCTGCACAACTATTTTCAGCTTTTACTCTCCAAAAATAAGTGGTGTTTACAGAAAGTTCTGATAAGGAATATTCATTTAAAGTTACATTTTCATTTACAACCAAGTGTGTAAAACCAGTATCTGTTGCTACTTGTACATTGTAATTACTTGCATTGGTATCTGCATCCCAACTTAAGGTTGTACTCAAATCTACTTCAACAGCATCATTAGCAGGAGAAATTAGCGTTAAAGCATCAAAGCTAGAAGTCGTTATATTTAATTGAACATCTATATTATTAGAAATACTTGTAGAACTCCCTACTACATTAATCGTGTAAGGTTGTTCAGTAACAGCATTTAAACCAGTTACAGTCATATTCACATTTCCATCTACACCTATGGTTGATGGATTAAAACTAACTATTGATCCCTCTGGTTGACCTGTAGCCGAAAGAGCTACATTTTCTGAAAATCCGTTTATAAAATCGAAATTTAAAATATAATTTACAGACTGATTTCCGGTATTACAAACAGACTGATCTCCACTTGTATTTGTCATTACAAATGTTGGAGTTGATGAATTTATTTTAAAATTTGTTGCATTTACATTGTAAAAAATATTATCTGCCGCTTCTACCATAATTCTAGCAGATGTAGTTGGGTTTTCTGGTATTACAATATTTTCAGAACCATCATTAGGCGTATTTTCTTTTAAAATAATAGGAAACGTAATTCCACCATCTACAGATAATTTAATCGTTACATTTTGGCAATTTATTGGGGCAATATCTGTTGTACCTTTATTCCATGTTATATTTTGTGTCGTGTCTGCATACCAAGAGACAGCTGTACTTGGAGCTGAAACCGTAAAAGCTTCTGCATCTTCTACCGTTACTGTCATATTATCTCTTGCAGTACTTCCCCCCCCTGAATGATTATCTCTCACTAGAAAAGAAAAATTTAAATCTCTTGCTACAGATGGCACAACTTCCCAAGTTGATGCCGTACTACCGGCTACCACCGTTGCCAATTCAGGCATATACCTTTCTGAATTGGTTGCAGATGGTAACGATCTAAACATTGGTCCTCCAGAATTGGTTGCAACCGGAGGCATTGTTGCAGATTCATTATCTGTTTGCTCCCAATTATAAGTTAAACTAGCAGTTCCGTCTGCATCTGCTCCAACTCCTTTTAATAAAAAGGGGGTCGATTTTGGAATGCTATAATCTAAACCTGCATTTGCTGTTGGTGCACTATTATTTGTATCTGTCAACACAGCACAATTAGCAGAAGAACTGATAATATTCCACATTTCTGCAATACTAACTGCATGAAAATAATCATCGCTTTTAGACTGTATGTTTGGCGCACAAATACCTGCATACCCCATTATTGTAGAAGCACTTCCAGGTTCTACTGCTGTGCTACTAAATCTATTACAACTGCTATTACTTTGTGTGTGATTTGCTCCAAATTGATGCCCCATTTCATGTGCCACAAAATCAATATCATACGCATCACCAATTGGTTGACTTCTTCCTGTAACTCCCTTAGCTTTCTGGCCTGTAATACAAACTACGCCTCCACCGGCTAATCCATCTCCCCCAATACTAAAAATATGTCCAATATCATAATTAGCAGATCCTATTTCAGTATCACAAATAGTCTGTACCTCATTAATCATTTTATCAGGATCTCCATCTGTAATATTATCTGTGGCTGCATCTAAAAAGATAACTTTATCATTATCTCCAACAATAGTCATTCTTACAGATAAGTCTCTCTCAAAAATACCATTAACCCTTGTCATGGTCGTATTCATTGCAGAAAGTACGGCAGCTTTTTTAACTTCGTCTGAAGCAGCTGCAGATATATTCTGATTTGTTAAATGAAATTGCGCATATTCTCCACTACAAACTAAGGCCAAACGAAAAGTTCTTAGTTTTCCATCTTGCGCATTTTTTAAACTAGTAATTTCAGCAACACTTCTACGTGCAGCCTCTTCTACATGACAGTTAAAACTATCGTTATCTGTATCTAAATCACTTCTTTTGTAAACAATTAAAGATTTTTTATCCTTAGAATAAGGGTCTATATATAATGTTTTTTCTAAACCAGAATACACAACTGCATGAAAACCGTCTGTACCAATACTAATTTTTGCTACTGCGGTAGGATCATCTACTCCTTGAGCAGAATACGACTTTATCATGGAGTATTTTTCTGATAATTTGGTTTCAAAATTTGAAGTCTCATTGATAATAAAATTAGAAAAACCTCCCTCAGTATTCGGTAATTGTATAATTTTCTGTTCCGATTTAGAACTAAATTTTGATTTTAATACAGTATTAAAGTTATTTATATCTATAGAAACTAGATTGTATGCTTTTGGAAAATTTTTCTTAGAATAAATTTGATCTTCTTGAATTGAATAATTGTCTTTATCAATCTTCTTCAAAAAAGTCTGAGCATTTATCACCTCGATAGAAGAAAAGAAGCCAACAAAAATAAATAACAGCAATAATCTTGTTTTCATAAACAGTATTTATATAAAATCGTTATCAAATATAATGAAATAATTATCTTTGTAGTCGCAATGATGAACAGAAACATACTATTAAAAGACTTATCTGTCAAAGATTACAAGGAGACTTGGGATTATCAAACTGAATTATTACAAGAAATTGTAGCCATTAAGATTGATAACCGTAGAAACGAGAATACAAACCCAACAAAAAATTACTTTTTATTTGTAGAGCATCCACAT
The DNA here is from genome assembly GCF_019278525.1 of Polaribacter sp. HaHaR_3_91. Classification (NCBI taxonomy): domain Bacteria; kingdom Pseudomonadati; phylum Bacteroidota; class Flavobacteriia; order Flavobacteriales; family Flavobacteriaceae; genus Polaribacter; species Polaribacter sp. HaHaR_3_91. The sequence continues at coordinate 832,144 of NZ_CP058986.1, read as the reverse complement.
GTTTACACTTTAGGTAAAAGTGGAGACCTAAGTAATTTGTTACTGAATGAAAGTCAGTTAGCAGAAAAAGGAGCTACTTTTTATAAAATAAATCGTGGTGGAGATATTACCTACCATGGTCCCGGGCAAATTGTTGGCTACCCAATTCTAGATTTAGAAAATTTTTTTACAGACATACATAAATATTTACGGTTTTTAGAAGAAGCAATTATTTTAACCATCGCAGAATATGGTATAAAATCAGAAAGAAGTCCTGGGGAAACTGGGGTTTGGCTAGATGTAGGAACACCATTTGCACGTAAAATTTGTGCTATGGGAATCCGTTCTTCTCGCTGGGTTACCATGCATGGATTTGCTCTAAATGCCAATGCTAATTTGGGTTATTTTGATAATATTATTCCGTGTGGAATTAAAGGAAAAGCAGTAACCTCTATGGAAGCTGAATTGAACCGAAAAGTAGATATAGAAGAAGTAAAAGCTAAAATTTTAAAACACTTTAAAGTACTTTTTGAAGTTGAAGAGTTTATTGAATCTTAAAAAAAATCCCGTTTACGTTTTTGATAAACATAAGCGGGATTTTTTTTTAAAATTGAAAGAGATAATTACTTCTCTTCGTTAAAATACACTTTATAGTATTTCATTTTCTTTTCTTCATCATATCCTCTTTCTAAATATTCTGATGCCGCTTCTGGTGCATCTACATCTAGTTTTATATTGATGTTAGTATCTAACTTAATTTCTGTTTTTAACTTGTTTTTCTCTTTCTTTAAAACAACTCCAGAAACATCAAAGTTATTTCTGATTAACACATCATTTAACTTTTCGAAGTGGTTCTTATATTCGTCAAATTTTTCTTTGTGCTTCTCATCTTCAAAAACTTCATCTTTAAAAGTAGCGTAATCTACAGCTTCATTTTCTTTAAAGTAATCTACAGTATTTGCTAAAAAGTTTCCTTTTTCGTGCATCCCTAATTCTGGTTGAATTACCTCTTCAGAAAATTCTTTACACATTTCTAAATAATTCTGTGTATGAGAATTATAATCGTCTGCTAATTTTACAGATAAGAAGTTTTTAACCCAATATTGTGCATCGTAATTGTTATTATCTACAGAAAAAACAACGGTACCTTCTTCATCAGAAGTATTTAAAACCAAACACCCTTTATCTATTCTTTTTGTAGAGATTCCTTTTTGTACAACAATATCAAAACTTTCATTATCGTCTAAATACGTTTGAAAGAAATCTACTTTATTTTCAATTTTAAAAACTCCGATTGCTTCTGTTAAGACATCTTTATATTCGATACCTTCTATATAAACAACCAAGACATCTCCGGTTTTTATTTGTGCTGAATTAGATTGTTCAAATAAATGATTTACAATACTTTTAGAGTATTCTACAAAACTTTCTTCGTCATTAAAAACTTCTGAAGCAAATTTATTCACCTCGTTTAAACGTACATCTTCATGCTTGGTAAAACGATAACTCTGCGTTAAATTTCCGAACGGTTTTAGTAAAAAACCTTTCATTAAATCGTAACTTTCTTGATCGAAACGAATTAAGTCTTCAGAAAAAACATTTTGTCCGCTATTAAATTTATTGGCTACTTTATGTAAAATACATTTGGTAATTTCTGCTTTGGTTTTTCTAATCATTACTTAAAATTTTGGAGCGTAAAAATAGTTGAAGTTTTTTAATAAAAAGGAAATAATTGTATGAGATTTTCTAAAAGCTGACAAACAAGTCTAGCCCTGATTAACTCTGTTCTTATATTTTTTTGAATCGTTGAATGCTATGCTTTTGAAATGGTATCCTTTCTTCTTTTTTAGAAAAAAGATATAATTGAAAGCAGTAAATAGCTTCTAAAAACAATCTACAACTTTAACTTAATCTGTTCTGGTAGCAACTTAAACGTTTTTCTATGGTATTTTGTTGCTCCAAATTCACGAATTCCGTTTCTATGTTCTTTTGTTGGATACCCTTTATTTTTAGCCCAATTATACATAGGAAATTCTTTATGAATCTTTGCCATATACTCATCTCTATAGGTTTTTGCCAATACAGAAGCTGCTGCAATACTTAAATATTTTGCATCGCCTTTTACAATGGTTTCATGCGGAATATCGTTGTAGTCTCTAAACTTATTTCCGTCTACAATAATGTATTCTGGCTGTATTTTAAGCATCTCTATAGAACGATGCATGCCCGTAATAGAGGCTTGCAAAACATTTATAAGATCTACTTCTTCTTGCCAAACAAAGGAAACGCCATAAGCAATGGCATTTTTTTCTATAAACGGACGTAATTCATCTCTCTTTGCTTCCGATAACTGCTTAGAATCATTTAAAAAAGGGTGTGTAAAATCTTTTGGTAAAATTACTGCTGCTGCTACAACTGGCCCGCATAAACAACCTCTTCCCGCCTCATCTGTACCTGCTTCTAAAATAAAACCACTATAATTTGATGCTAACATTTTGCAAAGAAAAGAAAACTTTTTCTTTTAGGTTCTTGTTTCTATAGGAATGGCTCTTTTTTAAGGAAACTTAAAATAAAAGGTAAAAAATATAGTTTAATTAACAGATTTCATAATAATTATTAACGAATCTTTTCGTTAAATTATTTTACATTTGCCATTGCAGAAACAACCTATGAACAAATCGTTATTTTTCTTATCAATACTTGTTTTATTTATAACAAACACGCTATACTCTCAAACAGATTTTCAATTGGGAAGTGGAGGAAATGGTTTAGGAAGGAATCCTAATTCTCAGAATGATTCTATTAAAAATTCTGGTGAAATCTCTGTAACTTTATCTGGAAAGACAAAATATACGGATTATAAAATATTTTCTCACCAAAGAGATACTACTTATATAGACACCACTTTATCAATTCAGAAGGATTATAAGTTCAATTATTTGCGTACTGATAATTTTGAGTTATTGGGTTTTCATAATCAAGGGCAAACTTTTACTAATTTAGGATATGATTTTAGCAATCTAAAATTAATGCCAGATATTGGTTTTACTGCAAAACAGTTTAGTTATTTAGATATCGACGAAATAAAATATTACGAAGTACCTACACCAACTACAGAGATAACTTACAGAACTGGTTTACAACAGGGACAAGTTTTAGATGCTATTTTTACTGTAAATTTTTCTCGAAGACTTAATGTTTCTCTTTCATATAAAGGAATTCGTTCTTTGGGAGCTTACAGAAGATCTTTAGCGAGTCATGGAAATTTTAGAGGTGCTTTTCACTACAGAACAGAAGATAATCAATATGAAATTCGAGGACATTTAACGTCTCAAGACTTCTTTAATGAAGAAAGTGGAGGCTTACCACAAGCTGAAATTGATAAGTTTGAAAGCAACGATTCCGACTATAGTACCCGATCTTATTTAGATGTAAATTTAGATGATGCAGAAAATAATTTTGAAGGTAGGAGATTGTATTTAGAACATAGTTATAAATTATTGGCAAATAAAGACACCATCAATAAAACAGATTTTAGCAACTTAAAAATAGGACACGTATTTACTACAGAAACTAAAGAATATAGTTTTACACAACCTACAATAACAACAGATTTTTTTGGAGAATCTAATGCTTCTGGAGCAAGTAATAACCAAGCTAAAAATACCATTACAAATAATGAAATGAACTTAGAGTTTAATTCTAAATATGTCCTTGGTAAATTTAAAGCCAAAGTAAATCTTTCTAGTTATTCTTACGGATATGATTCAATTCTAAATTCTAATAGTAACATTTCTAAAGTTAAATTAGAAGGAAATGCTATTTCTGTGGGTGCAGATTGGAATGCTAGAATTAAAAACTTTCATTTAAACGCTACTGGTAATTTAGCCCCAGGGAGTGGTAGGTTGTCTGGGAGTTTTCTACAAGGTGAAGCTTTGTACAAAAAAGATAGTCTTTTTGCCGTAAAAGGTAGTTTATTAATTAGTTCTAAATCGCCAAACTTTAACACTTTATTACATCAAAGTAAATATGATGATTACAATTGGTATAATGATTTTAGCTCTGTTAACACAAGAGATTTAGGGTTTGATTTAAGTTCTAAATGGTTAAATGCTTCTCTAAATTTCACCAATATTGACAACTACACATATTTTGATGAAAACAACAAACCACAACAGTTTGATGGCCAGATTTCATATTTAAAGGTGAAAGCAAGTAAAGAGTTTAGAATAAAAAAGTTTGCTTTAGATAATACAATAATGTACCAGAATGTAAGTAGCGGAAGTTCTGTTTTTAGAGTACCAGAATTGGTTACTAGAAATACCTTATACTACCAAGATTATTGGTTTAAAGGAAAACCAATGTTGGTAAATATTGGTGCAACTTTTAACTACTTTACAAAGTATAAAATGAATGCTTATAATCCGTTATTAGCAGAGTTTACCTTACAAAATGACCAAGAGATAGGTTTCCCTTCTATAGATGTTTTCTTTAATGCACAAGTACGAAGAACTCGTTTGTTTTTAAAAATAGAAAATGTAACTTCTAGCTTTACAGAGAAAAATTATTACTCTGCGCCTAACTACCCTTATAGAGATTTTGTAATTCGTTTTGGATTGGTTTGGAACTGGTTTATATAGTCACAATATGACGGATAAAGTATTTTATCTTATTATATACTGATAAAAAAAATGATCAAACAACTTAAAGATAACTGGAAACTCTTTTTACTAGCAAGTTTAACATTAGGACTTGCCCCTTTTAATCCGCCACATATTTTAGGTAAAATTGAATGGCTTTTAGGTGGAAGTGCATTTTCTGGAACACGTGCAATGCAAGCTAAAGATTGGTTTGATGTTTTGCTCCACGGAAGTCCGTGGTTATTATTAATAATTTCTATTGCTTTAAATCTTTTTGCATTAAAGACAAAAAACGTCCCAAAATAGCACTCCCTATTTGCTCCTTTTCTACAAAACCTTGAGATTTATAAAAAGGAATAGCATTAGGATCTGCAACTAACTCTATTGTTTTTGCGTTAGAAACGATTGCTTTTTCTAAGGCATGTATTAGTAGTTTTTTACCGATACCTTTTCCTATAAATTTAGGTAAAACAAATAACATTTCTAATTTAACAAGCTCTTCCTTCGCATTGTTTAAAACATAGAAACCAACAGTAACGTCATCAACCATAATTTTATACACTTGGCAGGTTTGTATGGTTTTAGTAGTTACGGTTAGGTCTGCTCTCCAACCTTCTATCAAATCGTTAGAATACCCCCAAAAAGCTTTCGATTTTAAAGCAATTTGGGTGAGCTGTTCTGCTTCTAAAAAATCAGCGGGAACAATCATGTTATTTTTTAATTAATTGCTTAATTTTAATATTAAAAGCAGCAAAAATTAAAGTCATAATAGGACTTAACCAGTTAAAAATAGCAAAGAAAAAATATTCTGAAACACCTACTCCTAAAACTCCAGATTGATATGCTCCACAGGTATTCCATGGAATTAAAACAGAAGTTACCGTACCAGAATCTTCTAATGTTCTACTTAAATTTTCTGGTGCTAAGCCTTTATCTTCATACGCTTTTTTAAACATTTTTCCTGGTACAACAATGGCCAAATACTGGTCTGAAGCCGTTACGTTTAATGCCAAACAACTCGCAACAGTACTTGTAAACAAACCAAAAACAGAAGATGCCATACTTAATAAAGCTTTACTAATTCTTGCCAAAGCTCCAATTGCATCCATAATTCCACCAAAAACCATTGCACAAATTATCAACCAAATAGTCCCCAACATTCCATTCATTCCTCCGGCAGAAAATAAATCATTTAATTCCACACTTGTAGTTTCTACAGCAGAATCTACTGTAATTGCATTCATGACTCCTTTATATGCTGAATTAAAAGTTAAAGAATCTGCGCCGGCAACACTCACAACAATATCTGGTTGTGCAATTACAGCAACAATACCTGCAAATAAAATACCCACTAATAAAGCTACTAAAGGTTCTGTTTTTTTTATGATTAAAAATATCACCGTTATTGGTACAATAAATAACCAAGGAGAAATATTAAAAGCAGCATCTATAGCCGCTAATTTATCTGAAACATCTGGTGTACCTGTTGTTTCTATAGAAAAACCAATAATTACAAAAACCAATAATGTAATTATAATTGTTGGCACTGTAGTTAACGCCATATATTTAATATGTGTAAACAAATCTCCACCTGCCATTGTAGGTGCAAGATTTGTAGTATCTGATAAAGGTGACATTTTATCTCCAAAATAAGCACCAGACAATACTGCTCCTGCCGTCATACCTGCAGGAATACCTAATGTATTTCCAATCCCCACCAAAGCAATACCAACGGTTGCAGAAGTAGTCCAAGAACTACCGGTTGCAATAGAAATAATGGCACAAATTATTACCGAAGCGGCTAAAAATATTGTTGGGTTTAAGATTTGTAATCCATAATAAATCATAGAAGGAATGATACCACTTATTAACCAAGTTCCTGCCAAAGCACCAACCATTAATAAGATTAAAAGAGCGCTAGAAGTAGATTTTATATTTTCAGAGACTTCTTCCATCATTTGTTTGTAAGAAACCTTATTCTTAAAACCTACAATGGCAGCTACTGCTGCTCCCATTAACAAAATAAATTGATTACTACCACTTAAAGCATCATCACCATAAACAAAGAAAACATTGTAAAACAACATAGCAACCAATACAAAAACCGGTATTAGAGCCTCCCAAATATTAAGCTCTTGATTTTCTATAATATTTTCGTCTTCCAGGTTTGTTGGTCTAATATTTTGGCTCTCCATATGGTAAAAATTTCGTTTGGTAATGTTACGATTTTACTAAGTTTTACGCAAATTGAATTCAGTAACTTACATTTACCCTTATAGATTTGTGAACTCTATTTTTTTTAGTCTGTTTTTTTAAGAAAATATATTATAAGAATGGTAAAAAACGATAATCTGTATTTTTATGAAATTCTAAAAAAAAGATGCTACCAAACTTCCACCAAAGCTATACAAGATAACTTTATAGACTCTTATAACATCTAAAAAGAAAAACCCAAAACATGTGTTTTGGGTTTGTAAAATAAAGAAATTTCTCTAAAACAAGTCTAGAAGAATTTTTTAAAATTAAATTTTAATTAAAACAATTTTCTCTGATTGCTTTTCTACTAATTGACTATAAAAACCTTTTAATGCTGCATAATATTGAGGAGCAATAACAGCATTGTTAAATTGTAAAACAGATAAGGTTCTTATTTTATTTCCTTGTTGTGTTACTTGAAATTTAAATACACCCAAACTATCTGGCAACCCAATAGCCAATGGTTCTGGAAGCGTTTCTACTTTATACCCTTCTGGAACCTGAATAGAAACAGTATTACTTTCTTTCCATGGAGTTGCAAAATCTACAGGGAATTTTCTATCTTCTAATTTAAACGGATTTTGATGTTCTGATAAAAATAATAAAGGCTCTACATACAGTTTTCCGTTTACATTTTCCACTAAATTATCGCTACTAAACTGAAGAGTTCTAACAATAGGTTTGTCTAAGCCTTCTTTATTTACAACCCTATATCCATCTATTTCAAATCCATATTTTTCTTCTAAACTTTCTTTTAACTCTTCTTCTTTTATATGATTATTATTCTTTCTGTAATTTAAGGCGTTTAGGTTATCATAATTTGTTCTAATTAATCCTTTTACAAGCATGTCTTCAGAAATTTTAACCATAACATTATGATCTTCTAATGCATGTTTAGAAGATGTTAACTGAATCCAAGAAGAAGTTCCATCCTTAGCAACCTTTCTACCTTTCCAATTTAACGCTCTCGTTGGTAAGATATTTGGTACACTAAATTCTTCTGAAGCATCCAATAAAACTGTCTCTCCATTTTGAAGCGCTACGGTAGCAATTACATAATTAAAACCCTCTATTGTAGGAAAAAAAGGAACACCATTTACCCTTGTACTTAATAATACTGGGTTTGCATCTAAACCTGCAGATCGCAACATAGAAGTTAACAATAAATTGATATCTGCAATATTACCAACCCTTTCTTTAAACGCCTTTCTAACACCATAATCTGTGTAAATACCATTATAGTTATTCCATTTTACTTGATTTTTTACAAATTGAAAAATAGCATCAATCTTTTCTGATTCTGTTTTTGTAGTTTTTAAAATTTCTTCTAAATCGTCTTTGTAATAACTAGTTTTTTCTAATTCTGCACCAAAACTTTCCGATTTATAAATTTGCTCACTTACATCTTCCCAATTATTTGAATAGAATTTTAAGATAGAATTTGGAAACTTTGTAGAAGCTAATTCATATTTAACTCCTCCTCTATAATTTTTAACATCTGTTACATAAGGTTCGTTATTTTTTAAAGCTGGTATGTTTTCCGATTCATAAATATCGATATTAGTTTTAAGATTAACTTTAGAGGTAACCACTTGAGATGTTAAAGTTTCCCCCATACTTTTTTCTGACGTCCTTACTCTTTGAGACATTGTAATACTTCCGTTTTTTATACCTTCTTTAATATCTATAAAATAATATCCTTTCGTTTTTTTAGTAAAACTATAATACTCTGGTATTTCAATTTTATAATTTAATAATTTTACAGGAATATCAAATTGGTAATCTACGTCGTCAATAGAACGGTATGGAGAAATTATTTTATATTCTAAATCTAACACTGAACCAACTTTAACATTAGGAAACGTAATTTTTTTAATACTTCTATATCTAGATAATTTCTCATCAAAAATTGAAGATTTAGAAAGCTTTTCCTTTTTTACTTTACCAGATTCTAATGCAAAACTATACCCTTTAATAGAGGTTACCTTTTCATTATCTCCTTTTTCTGGTTTGTAATAAGTGATAGATTTTGTAGCTTTATCAAAACCTGACTTATTATAAATTTTAATACGTTCATGAATTTCAGTGATTACTTGAAAACCTTTATCTTGAACATAGGTAAAATAAGTTCTTCTACTTTTATATAAATAAGCAGCATCTGCAGAAGCATCAGAAGGGTAAAACTCCTCTTTTAATTCTTCTTTAGACACTTTACCAAACTTATAATCTTGAGCAACCAAAGAAATTTGACTTAATAATAGCAATACAATTGTAATTCTCTTCATTTTATTTATTTTGGGGTTATAGCAATTCTTAAATTTTCATATTTCACAATACTTCTTCTAAAGTTTCGATAATTATTATAGTCTTCTTTAGCATAAACTCCATACTTAATAACCATTGTTTTATGATAATTAAAAGTGGTATCATCTATTTTAGTAAAAGTAATTTTGTAGGTTCCAAATTTTGTAGATAGTACTTTTTCTGATGGTAAAGTACTCAAAACGTATCCTTCCGGAAGTTTAAATTTATATGTTGTATCATCTTTATAACCTCTAGAAATTTTTAAAGGCAATTTTCTACTTCTATATCTTTTAGGTACAAAACCATTTTTGTTAAAAACATTTACCCTAAATAAATATTCTTGTTCATTTACGGAAGCATAGCTTTTAATAGTCATTTTTAAATCTTCTTTAAAAACGACTTCTTCTTTATCATTTAATAAATCTACTGCTGTAATTTCTAAGTTATTATTATACTCCCAAACGTTAGATTTGTAATTCTTAATAAGTTCTTCTTCTGAAAGTTTTTCATAATATGATTTATCATCATATTGAATTCCATTAGAAACTCTTTTTAAACTAGCAGATAAATTTCCGTTTTTTTCTAGCTGAATATTTGCTTTTATTTCCTGAAGGTTTGTTTCGTCTTTATAAGCCGGTGTACGTTTAACAATACCACCCTCTGGCGTCATTACCAACACATTTCTGTCATCTGTAAAATCTCCTAAAAACCCAAACGGAATTGTCTGACTTGTACATTCTAACCAAATGTCATTACCATTATTTGGAATATTTAAAATAACATGATTTCCTTGCATTCCAAAAAAATCTTTTTCTACATCTCGCTGTTCTGCTCCTGCCCAAATTACTGCATAATGAGATTTTACGCCAACAGCGTCTAATAGTGTTTTGGTATAATTGGTTAATCCTTTACAATCTCCATAGCCCACTTTATCCACCTCATTAGCAGGTATTGGCATCCAACCTCCTACTCCTTCTTGCACACTTATATAACGTGTTTTATTTTGCATAAAAGCATAGACAATTTTAGCTTTTTCTATTGGGTCTGTTACACCTTCTACCAATATTCTAACCTTTGCTTTTATATCCTCAGACAGTTCGTCTTTTCCATTTTTTAAATAGTCATAACGCCACTTACCAAACTCACTCCAATTAGTAGCTTCTCCTACTATTTTTTTTAAGGAAAATTGATTTATCCCAACCATTAAATAAGGCATAATATCTATAGACAGAGGCGCATTATTTTCATACTTAACCACTTTTTGATTGCTTATTGCATAGTTTAGATTAAACTCAGTAGAGGTATTTTCTATAGAATAAGAATTAAAGTTTTTTTCTTTTGTTCTAACCGTAAATTTCTTTGGGTTTAAAAGTTTGTAGCTGCTTTTTTCTATGGATAAAAAATAACTTTCTACGGGAAACCAACTGGGAATAAAACCTGTGGATGATGTTTTATATTCAGATTCAAAAACGACCGTGTACGGATAAGAAACTGGCGTATGATCTATATATTTTACTCTAGAATCGGAGTACAAAGTTCCTCCACTTACTGCACTTACGTCTAAAAAATCTCTTTCTTTATACTTTTTAATCTCACGACCAAAAGCATCATAAATAGTAGCGGAAAGTTCCGTTATTTTTGTATCATCATCATAATGAGCAGACATGCTAACATAGTTGTCTCCTAATTTATTTAAAACTGTAATTACTTCTTTTTTAAACACCGTCATTTCATCTACTTCCTCAATAGTAATTTCTATAGAATTGTCTCTAATAACTGCATTTGCATCTTCTGTTAACGAACTGGGAATTAACAAGAAAGCGTAATTTTCTTTTTGACTAAAAGTAGAAGTTATTGAAAACAAGGAAATAAATAGGCACAGGGAAATAAACTTTTTCATACAATTATAGGGATAGCAGTCCAAAGTTAAAAAAATTAAAAAGAAAAGAGGCTAAAAACATACGTTTTTAGCCTCTAAAATTGAATTTGAATTAATCTAATTTACGCTTTCGTTTTTACAACAAAAGAGAAAGTCATAATATCATCTATAAATTTATCTTTTAATCCCTCAAAGAATTTTTTAGAACCATATTTTACATTAAAATCTGATCTATCTACATTAAAAGATTCACTTGTAAATACTGTAACTCCATTTTCTGTAGAGATAGTTGCAGGTATTGTTATACTTTTTGTTACATCTTTAATTTGTAAATTTCCCGTAACTGCTAATTTTCCTTCCACCTCTTCTACATTGGTAATAACAAATTTTGAAATAGGATAAGCATCTACTTCAAAAAAGTCTTCATTACTTAAATGCCCTACTAATTTTGCATTTCCTTCTTTATCTGCAGGAATATCTAAATTTACAATAGTAGTCATGTCAATTACAAACTCACCATTAATAAGTTTACCATCTTCTACTAATAAACCTCCACTTTTTAAAGCTACAGTTCCATTATGGGCTCCTCCTGGTTTTGTTCCTTTCCAATTTAAAACTGAAACAGAAGTATCAACATTATTTAGTTCAGCAACATTAACCTCAACTTTTACAGCTTCTTTAGCTTCTACTTTTTCTTTTTTTTCTCCTTTACATGCAGTTAAAACTGATGCTACTAATACTAATGATAAAATTATTCTTTTCATTTTTTTATTTTTTTGTTAATATGAATTCTATTGCAAATATATGTTATTTATTTCCCTTGGAAAATATTATTGTAGTTTTTATGATAAATTAACATTTTAAAAAACTACTCTTTATTTTTAGAATCTATAATAATTGTAACCGGACCATCGTTTATCAAAGCTACTTTCATATCTGCACCAAACTGACCTGTTTGTACTTTTTTACCGAGTTCGTTTTCTAAGGTTGCTACAAAATTCTCATACAACGGAATGGCTATTTCTGGTCTTGCTGCTTCAATATAACTGGGTCTATTTCCTTTTTTGGTGGATGCCTGTAGAGTAAACTGACTTACAACAATTACTTCACCATCAATGTGTATGAGTGATTTGTTCATCACCTGATTTTCATCATTAAAAACACGAAGATTGGCTGTTTTTCTAACCAAGAAATTAATATCTTCTTCTGTATCATCATCAACAATACCTAATAATACTAAAAGTCCCATTTTAATTTCTGCAACTTTAGCATTATCGATCGTTACACTAGCTTCCGATACTCTTTGAATTACAATTTTCATAAAAGTTTACTCCTCATTATCTTCTTCATTCCAAACATCTGTTCTAAAATGTTCTTTCTCTTCATCTCCACTTAAAATTTGAAGGTAACTTTTATAACGAGACCAAGAAACACGCTCTTCTTCTAACGCCTCTTTTACTGCACATTGTGGTTCTTTAGTGTGAATACAATTATTGAATTTACAATCTTGTTTTAAAGCAAAAAACTCAGGAAAATAATCTCCTAATTCGTATTTATCAATATCTACAACTCCAAATCCTTTAATACCGGGTGTATCTATAATTCTTGCATCGAAACTTAAATCGAACATTTCTGCAAAAGTAGTAGTGTGTTTCCCTTGATTATGTTGATCTGAAATTTCTTTTGTTTTTAGGTTTAAAGAAGGTTCAATAGCATTTACCAAAGTAGATTTACCAACACCAGAATGACCAACAAACATAGATGTTTTACCTGTCATTATTTCTTTAATGGTATCTACATTTTTATTTTGCGTAGATGAAACTTCTACACAACGATAACCAATAGCTTCGTAAATATCCTTTAAGTATAAAATTTCTGCTCGTTCCTCTAGTTGATAAGAGTCTATTTTATTAAAAACCAAAATAGTATCTATTCTATAAGCTCTGGTTGCTACTAAAAATCGATCTATAAATGTGGCAAATGTAGGCGGATTATTAATAGTAATCAATAAGAAAACTTGGTCTATATTAGAAGCAATAATGTGGGTCTGTTTAGAAAGATTTACAGATTTTCTAACAATAAAATTATCTCTATCTAAAATCTTTTTGATGACACCTGTTTCTTCATCATTCTTTTTCTCTAAATCGAACACAACTTTATCACCAACCGCAATTGGATTGGTGCTTTTGATGTCTTTTATTCTAAATTTTCCTTTAATTCTACATTTGTAAAATTCTCCGTTATCAGCTTTCACATGATACCAACTTCCAGTAGATTTATATACGATTCCTTTCATTACTACAAAGATGCTGAATTAATATTGAATTAAGAAAAATAGTAACAAATTCAATAGTTATTTCATTAATCAAGTTAAAAAATAAATTAAATCTTAAAATAATTGTTAAAGTTACCCCTATATTCGTTTTTTTTTAACCAAAACTTATTTATGAAAAAAATTATCTCACTATTTGCACTTGTAATTTGCATAACAACAACAAATGCTCAAACAAAATTATATGTACATGATGATGCTGAAACTTATGTAGAAAACACAAAAACAATAGCTATTCTACCTTTAAATGTTCAGGTTAAGTTAAGACCAAAACAATTAAAAGATTTTACTTCTGAACAAATAATTGAAATGGGAAAAAGTGAAGCTTTAGACATACAAAAAGCGATGTATTCTTGGTTTTTAACTAGAAAAAAAAGAGGAACTTTATTGGTTTCTGTTCAGAACCCAACAAGAACGAATGCTTTATTGAAAAAGAAAGGAATAGATATTCATTCTTATGATGAATATTTACCTAGTGAATTAGGCGAAATCTTAGGTGTAGAAGCAGTTATTTCTGGAACTTACGAAACTTCTAAACCAATGTCTAATGGAGCTGCAATTGGACTCGCTGTTTTAACAGGTGGAATGTTTGCAACCAATACCGCAACTATGAATATGGATTTCACAAGTACTATTGATGATGAATTAGTAGTTAATTATCATAAAAAAATTAAAGGATCTCTTGGTTCTGATGCTCAAGATCTAATTAATATTTTAATGAGAAAAGTATCTAGAAGAATTCCGTATACAAAATAATTGAATATCATTATTTATATGAAAGACCGCCAATTGGCGGTTTTTTTTTGTTAAACACATGCTGTTTTACCGAACTAAAGTAAGTTGTTTGCTATTTCGACCTTTTGGGAGAAATCACAAAAAGTTTGGTTGAGTTTGACTTATCAATGTTATAGGATTTCTCCTATCGTCGAAATGACAAATTTTTGATGACAAGTTTTCTGTAATATAATTATTGGACTTCTTATTGTTTTGAGATGTTTTTTGTCCTTCTTTGGGATTCACCATGCGTTAAGGATTGAGCAATTGTTTGAGCTCTTTTTTGTTTTTTCAACAAAAAAAGCGAGTGCGAAAGCCTGACCACACTTTTTTGTGTGGTAACGCCCAAAAAAAATACCTTCAAATTATAAAACTTGAAGGTATTTAAATAAATATTTATGCTTAAAGATTATCCGTTGATAATTTTTTCTTGGTGAACGATAGATTCTTGATGAATTGCTTTAAACATTTTTAAAACAAACTCTTCACTTAAACCTTTGCTACTACCTTCCATAACCATGTTTCCTAAAATCTCGTTCCAACGACGTGATTGTAAAACAGCTACGTTTTGATCTTTCTTTAATTGACCAATTTTATCGGCAACTTGCATTCTTTTACCTAATAAATCGATTAATTGATCATCTACCACGTTAATTTGAGCTCTTAAATTTTCTAAAGGTTCTCTGTAACTAACTGCAGTCTCAGTTTCTTTCTTCACTTTTAAGTCTACCATTATTTGCTTTAAAGCATCCGGCGTAACTTGTTGTGCAGCATCAGACCAAGCATTTTCTGGGTCGTAATGAGTCTCAATCATTAAACCATCAAAGTTTAAATCTAAAGCAGTCTGACAAACATCAAAAATCATGTCTCTCTTTCCTGTGATATGAGATGGATCGTTGATTAATGGTAAATCTGGAAACTTATTTTGAAACTCGATAGCTAATTGCCATTCTGGATTATTTCTATATTTAGATTTTTCATACGTTGAAAAACCTCTGTGAATTGCTCCTAAATTTTTGATTCCTGCAGTATATAATCTTTCGATACCACCTAACCATAAAGCTAAATCTGGATTTACTGGATTTTTAACCAATACAATTTTATCTGTACCTGCTAATGCATCTGCAATTTCTTGCATGATAAAAGGTGATACAGTAGAACGTGCACCAATCCATAATAAATCTACATCGTGTTCTAAAGCTAACTTTACGTGGGCTGCATTTGCAACTTCTGTACAGGTTTTCATACCTGTTTCTTCTTTTACTTTTTTTAACCAGTGTAAACCAATTTCTCCAACACCTTCAAACATTCCTGGTCTTGTTCTTGGTTTCCATATTCCTGCTCTAAAATAGCTTACATCAGAATCTTTTAGTTCGTGTGCAATCTTTAAAACCTGTTCTTCGGTTTCTGCACTACAAGGCCCTGCTATTACTAGTGGATGATTTAATTTCATATCGTCCAACCATGTTCTCAATTCTTTTGTATTCTCCATTTTTCTACTTGTTTTGGCTTATTATTTTATGCCGTTTAAAATTTGTTTTATGTGATTTGTATTCTCCATTTCGTTAAAAATTTCAGAGAACCTATCTTTTTGCATCAACTCTTTAAAATGTTGTAAATTATTGATGTACTCTTCTAATGTTTCTATTACGTTTTCTTTATTTTGTTCAAAAATTGGAGTCCACATTGCTGGCGAACTTTTTGCCAAACGTACTGTAGATCTAAATCCTGAACCTGCCATATCAAAAATATCGCGTTCATTTCTTTCTTTATCAATGACCGTTTTACCTAACATAAATGCGCTTATGTGAGATAAGTGCGAAACATACGCAATATGCTTGTCATGAGAAACTGGGTCCATGTACCGAATACGCATTCCAATGTCTATAAAAAGCTTTAAAGCTTTTTCTTGAAGCTTAAAAGTTGTCTTTTCTACTTCGCAGATAATATTTGTTTTTCCAACGTATAAGCCGGATACAGCTGCTTTTGGCCCAGAATTTTCTGTTCCTGCAATTGGATGCGCTGCTAAATAATTTCTTCTTTTAGGATGATGTTCAACCACTTTACAAATTGCTTCTTTTGTAGACCCTGCATCTACAACCAAACCATCATCAGAAATTTTATCTAATATTGTCGGCAATAATTTTGCAGTTGCATCTACTGGAATTGATATAATTACCAAGTCTGCATTTTCTATATCGTCTAAAGTTGCTTTCTTTTGAATTACACCTAATTTTAGCGCTTCATCTAAATGGCTTTCATTCGTATCGATTCCGTGAATTACAACATCCGGATTGTTATTTTTAATATCGATAGCAAAACTACCGCCTATTAAACCAATACCAATCATGTATATATTTTTCATTTTGTTTTCTCTTTAAGTGAGATTCGTCTTTGTTCCTCATTCGGAATGACACACTTTAATTTTTAATTCGATAAAGTCTCTTTTTAGTAAACAAACTAACTGCAAACTGCTACTAAAAAACTACAAACTTATTTATCAAACCTGCTAATTGCTTCTTTAATTATATCTGTTGTTACACATAATGAAAAACGAATATATCCCTCTCCTTGAGAGCCAAAAATGGTTCCTGGAGTAATAAAAATATCATGATCATATAAAACTGCATCTGTAACTTCTTCAGATTTTTTTCCTTCAGGTATTTTTGCCCAAACAAACAATCCTGTTGAATTTTTACTATAAACTGCATCTAACTTATCTGCTAATTGCCAAATTAAACTTCTACGTTCTTCGTAAATTTTATTTTGTGCTAAAAACCAATCATCAGATAATTGTAAGGCTTCTATAGCTCCTTTTTGAATTCCGTAAAACATACCAGAATCCATATTCGATTTCACTTTTAAAACTTCGTTGATGTACGTTGCGTTTCCTAACAACATACCAACGCGCCAACCTGCCATGTTAAAAGTCTTACTTAAAGAGTTTAACTCTAAAGCAATGTCTTTTGCGCCTTCTACTTGTAAAATACTGATAGGATTATCGTTTAAAATAAAACTATATGGATTGTCATTAATGATTAAAATACGGTGCTTTTTACCAAAAGCTACTAGTTTTTCAAACGTTTCTAATGTTGCATTTGTTCCTGTTGGCATGTGCGGATAATTGACCCACATAATTTTTACATCACTTAAATCTTGTGCTTCTAAAGCTTCAAAATCTGGTTGCCAATTAGTAGCATCACTTAAATTATAAAACAAAGGTTCTGCTCCTACTAACTTAGTTACAGAAGTATAAGTTGGATATCCAGGATTCGGAATTAATACTTTATCGCCTTCGTTTAAAAAAGCCATAGAAATATGCATAATTCCTTCTTTACTTCCCATCAATGGTAAAATCTCGTTTTCTGGATTTAAATCTACCGAAAACTTGTTTTTATAAAAAGTTGAAATTGCATTTCTTAATTCCGGTAAGCCCTGATAGGATTGATACTTATGTGCACTTGCATCACCTAGGCTATTTTGAATTGCTTCTAAAACTTCTGTTGGTGGTTGCAAATCTGGAGATCCAATTCCCATATTGATAATTGGTTTTCCTGCAGCTGCTAAACCTCTAACTTCTCTTAATTTTTTAGAGAAGTAGTATTCTTGCACTGTATCTAATCTTTTAGCTGGTTGTATCATAACTATACTATTTTCTACCGTTTTTATAAACTCCTAAAATTTTGAATTCTTCTGCCATTATTTCTATAATCGCTTTTGCTTTTTCATACTCACTATATTCTTCAAAAGTAACATCTACAAAAAATGAATATTTCCATGGAGTTTCTATTACTGGTAAAGACTGTATTTTGGTTAAGTTCATTTTGCAATCACTCAATACATTTAAAATTGCTGCAAGACTTCCTCTTTTATGGTTTAGCTGAAATTTTAAAGAAGCTTTATTAACTTCTTTATTAACTTCTGGTTTAGTAGTTTTTACAATTACAAAACGTGTAGAATTATCTTTTATGGTTTGAAGTTCATCTTCAAGAATTTCTAAACTAAATATTTCTGCAGCAATTTTTGGAGCAATTGCAGCAATACCTACTAAATTTTCTTTCGAAATTCTTTTGGCAACCTCAGCAGTGTCAACATCTTCCACTAGCTTTATATGTGGATATTTTTTAAAAAACTCCTTACATTGTAACAATGCCATTGGATGCGACCAAACTTCTTTAATATCTTCTATTCCCTGACCTTTTAGAGCCATTAAATGATGATGAATATTCAAATATTCTTCATCTATTATGTGTAAATTATTATTATCAATTAATGCATAATTAGGAATTATAGACCCCGCAATGGTGTTCTCTAAAGCCATAATACCCAAATCTGCGGTATTGTCTAGCAAACTGGCTACCAACTCATCAAAAGACATGCATTCTTTTAATTGTATAGTGGTTCCATAAAAGTTGCGTGCAACTTTATGATGGTTTGAGCCTTCAGCTCCTTGTATGGCAATAATTTTATTCATTTTATTACAAATAATGTCAAAAAAAAAGCCTCGAATGGAATTCGAGACTTTATATGATATGAATGTTACTTAAAAACATGATACAAAGTCTCCTCTCTTACTAAAAAAGTAAAAGTAAAAATAGAAACGAGTAAAATAATTATTTAACATTTGTATTCTCTTTGTTTATACTGACAAATCTAAAGATAAATTTGAAACAAACAAACTAAATAGCATTTTTTATAAAAAAAATGATTAATCATTAAAAATTACATAAAATATAAAGCAATCATTATGAATTTCTTCAACTAAAAAGAGATTATAAACAGTATTCTAAATGTTAAGCTATTCTTCTACTATGTATTTCAATTGAAGCTTCTCTTTTTGGACAAAAAAACTCCTACCTAGCTCATTCATATACTCTTTAAAACCATTCTTCACTATTTTCTCAACAATTTTTAGATACTTACTAATAAAACCGAATTGTTGTCTAGTTATTTATTCCACATTGTAACAACGATTATTATATGAATATCTAAAGTAGCTAAAACCTTATTTGTAGACATATAATAGCTCTTCTCTACATATTACGTTCATGTAATTCTAAAATATAAAAAGAGAGAATTAGTGTTGTACATTTTAAATAATTCTTTCGATTTATTTGTACATATGTGAACTTAGTATTAATTTTGCTCTCCCCTTAACTGCGCCCCTAAGCAGATTTTATAGTATTCCCCCAACGTATTTTAAGATTTTAACAACTCCCCCAAAGAACAATTAAATCAAAAACACCATGAAAAAAACTACTTTTCAGGTATGTGAGTTTGGGGAAATTCAATACCTATTAAAGAACAGCTTAAAAAGCTTAACAGTACTAACGCTATTATTATTTTACACTTCCTTTTCTGTAAGTGCGCAAGGCCCCGGTGCCGACACCAATGATAACATTAGTTTTTACAAGAAATACTCTGGTGCAAACCTTACCTATAAACAAATAGGTAATAGTGAAATTAAATATAATAGAAATAGTGGTGTAACATCTCAATGTTCTAAAAGTGATGGTGCCCCTACAAGCGCTAACTTAGTTTTACCAGCAGATGCTGTAATACAAGCAGTATACGTACAATGGTTTGCACTTGTAAAACACGATAAAACTGGTATAACAAATTATGCTCCTTTAAAAACATCTATTCCTATTACTTTTCCTAATGGTACTACAAAAACCATCAATAAAGATAAAGGATATAGAGAAACGGTTCCTTTTAGTACCTATAACCCAAAGTACGAAGGATATTTAGCAGATATCACAGCAGAGGTCTTAGCACAACCAAACCCTGCCGGAACCTATACCGCAGATGTACAATTAACAAATGACTATAGAGCCCTAAGAGAAGCCTGTGCTTATTCTCAAGAAAATGTAAGAGCATGGCAAATGTTGGTGGTTTATAAATCGCCAACAGACGAGAGTGGTATCAATCAGGTATATGTATACGATGGTTTAAAAGGTTTTGTTGGTCTTAGAAATGATATTCAAGAAATAAAAATACCTGTTTCTGAGTATAAAGTTTACTCTGGTAACGTAGCCGGTAGCATCTCTGTAGCATCTTTGCAAGGAGACGGAGCTATTGATGGAGAATACCTAAAAGTTTCTGATAATTCATTTAATGATTTCCCTTCAGATTGGGCAAATTCAGCAGGTTTATCTAACCCTGCTCCAGGTAATAATGCAACAAATGGCAGTCCTTATGGAGCTTGGGATATTGATGTTGTAAATAGTAACTTCACTCCTAATTCAACCAGCTTAGAGTTAACTGCTGGTTCAAACGGAGACCTAATATTATTCGATTTAATTGTATTAAAAATACCAACAGGAGGTCTAGTTGTAACTAAAAAAACAACCACTCCTAATGTTAATATTGGTGAAAACGGTACCTACGAAATAACTTTAACAAATGCGACTAATGTAGATTTAAAAGGCATAAAAGCTAAAGATATTCTACCCACAGGTTTTACCTATGTATCTGGAGCCAATGTTGTGTTAAACAATGCTAGACAAACTGCTACAACAAAACCACAAGTAGGAGACACTACACTAAATTGGGGTACTTTTGATATTGATGGTAAAGGAAGTGTAACCATTACCTTTGATATAGCAGTACCTGAAAACCAAAATTTAGGAACCTATCAAAACGGAGTAACAGCTACTGTTACAAGTCCAAATGATACAGTTATTACAAATTATGATTCTGGAGACTCTACAAATGATGATATAACCGTAGGGAATCGTTGTGATGCAGCTTCTTCTGGTAACTTAGATACAGATGGAGATGGTATTAGTGATATTTGTGATTTAGATGACGATAACGATGGTATTTTAGATGTTGATGAAGACACTTGTGATATCTATGGAACTCCTTTACTTAATGAAGATTTTGGAATAGGAAACAATATAAGTACTCGTTTATCTGGAGGAGCGTCTACAAATTATAACTATTTAGAATTAAGAAATCCACGTGGTAATAATACTAGTCGTGATTTACAGGATGACCTTTACGCAGTATTTAATAACATCCCTAACTCTGCAAGTTGGGCAGATGATAAATGGCAAACTGTAGGTGATCACACAAGTGGTAGCTTAACACCTACAAACGACAATATGTTAATGGTAAATGCAGGTAAAACACTTGATGTTATTTATCAGAAAACAATTTCAGGTATTACAGCTGGTGCACTTTTAGATGTATCTTTTTGGGTCTTAAATTTAGATGTTGATAATACCATTAATAATGATCCTCTTAGAGTTTTACCTAACATACAAATAGAACTTTGGCAAAACGGAGTACTTTTAGGTCCTCCTGTAAATACAGGAAACATTGTTAGAGAAGAAGCAGGCAGTAAAGATGCATGGAAATATTATGGTACAAAAGCACCTTTAACTACATTAAATAACAGCAATATAACCGTTGTTATTAGAAACAACACGAAAGCAGAATATGGAAACGATTTAGCTATTGATGATATTCTAGTAAGACAATTATGTAATACAGATTCAGATGGAGATGGGATCCCTAATCGTTTAGATTTAGACTCAGATAACGATGGTATTCCAGATGTTATAGAAGCTGGTGGTAAAGATGACAACAATGATGGAATGGCAGATGGAGTAGTTGGTACAACACCATCAACTAACGGAATTCCACAAAGTGCAGATACAGGTAATACACCAACATCTACAGACGGAGATGGCATACCAGATTATCTAGACATAGATGCAGACAATGATGGTATTCCAGATAATATAGAAGTACAAACTACTGCAGATTATATCACTCCAAGTGGAGTTGGCACTAGTATGACAGATAGTAATAACAATGGTATTGATGATAATTATGAAGTTGGTGGTAACGTTTTTATCCCAGTAGATACTGATGGCGATAAAATACCAGATTACTTAGACCCAGATTCAGACAATGATGCCATTCTTGATATTGCAGAAAATGGAGACCCACAAAATGTTCTTACAGGAAAAGATACTGATGGTGATGGTTTAGATGATGCTTTTGATGACAACACAGACAACCCTAATACTGGATTTACAGTAAATGATGGTGTAAGCCCAAACAACAAAGTAACAAACTTAACTACCCTAGAAAACTCTTTTGGAGATGAAGATAATGACTTCAACCCTAATAACCCAAATACAGGTAATTTAGATTATAGAGATATTAAGGATAATGATAATGATGGTATTCCAGACAGCATCGATTTAGATGATGATAACGACGGTATACCAGATACTATTGAAAATGGAGGAAACTTAGCCGAAGGTGATGAAGATGGAGATGGTATTCCTAATTATTTAGACAACCATGATGACGGTAATGGAGGAGACGGAAGTACTACAGATTACACAGACTCTAATAATGATGGTATACCAGATGTATATGATAACGACGGAGATGGTATTCCTAATCACTTCGATTTAGATTCAGACAACGATGGTATTCCAGATATCGTAGAAGCTGGTGGTATTGACACAGATGGAAATGGAAAAGTAGATGATATTAATACTGATGGAACTCTTGTAAACGATATAGACAAAGACGGTTTAGATGATCGTTATGACGCTAATGTTACAGGTGGAGCTAATGGAAATAATATTTTAAACCCAGATTCAGACGGAGATGGTATTTCTGATACACGAGATTTAGACTCAGACAACGATGGTATTCCAGATATCGTAGAAGCTGGTGGTACAGACATTAATGGAGACGGTAAAGTAGACAATATTAATGCAGATGGTACGCTAAAAAATGATGTAGATAATGATGGTTTTGATGATCTAGTTGATGGTGATGTTGGCCAACTTGGTACACCTAACAATAAAGACAATGCACTAGTTATTACCGGAAGTGATACTAATAATGACGGAAAACCCGATTCTTATACAACAGGAGATACAGACCGAGATGGTATACCTAATCACTTAGATTTAGATTCAGATAACGACGGAATTACTGATATTACAGAAGCTGGAGGTATTGATGCCGACGGAGATGGAAAAATAGATAACATTAGAAGTAATGGTACGCTAATAAATGATGTAGATAACGATGGTTTTGACGATGCTGTAGATGGTAATGTAAATGGTACAGATAATAAAAACAATGCATTAATTGTTACAGGAGTAGACACAGATGGTAATGGTAAACCTAATAGTTACCCTAATGGAGATACAGACAAAGACGGTGTATTAGATTTTCTAGACTTAGACTCTGATAATGATGGTATCCCAGATATCGTAGAAGCTGGTGGTATTGATGGTGACGGAAACGGAAAAGTAGATGACATTAACTCAAACGGTACTTTAATAAACGATGCAGATAGTGATGGTTTAGATGATCGTTACGACGCTAATGTAACAGGTGGTACAGATGGTAATGCTATTACAAACCCAGATACAGATGGTGATGGTATTAAAGACACACAAGATTTAGATTCAGATAACGATGGTATTCCAGATGTTGTAGAAGCTGGTGGTACAGATGCCAATGGAGATGGTATTGCAGACAACTTTAACGATACAGACAATGATGGTTTTAATGACTATGTAGATGGTGATGTAAACGGTGCTATCAACAGTAATAACGCTTTAATACTTACAGCTAGCACAGACGCAAACAACGATGGTAAGCCAGATACATATGATACTGGTGATACAGATAACGATGGTATTCCTAACTACTTAGATTTAGATTCTGATAACGACGGAATTCCAGATTTAGTAGAAGCAGGCGGAATAGATACTGATGGTAATGGATTAGTAGATACTATTAACTCTGATGGTTCTTTAAGAAATGACGTTGATAACGATGGTTTTGATGATGCTGTAGATGGAAGTGTTAACGGAACTAATAATGTTGCAAAAGCATTAATAGTTACCGGAGCAGATTCAAATAACAATGGTAAACCTAATAGTTACCCTAACGGAGATACAGACCAAGATGGTATATTAGACATGTTAGACTTAGATGCCGATAATGATGGAATTCCAGATTTAATAGAAGCTGGCGGAGTAGATGAAGACGGAAACGGTTTAGTAGACAACATCAACAGTAATGGAACATTAATTAACGATACTGATAACGATGGTTTTGATGATGCTGTAGATGGAAAAGTTGGTACTATCAATAATAGCAACAATGCCTTAGTAGTTACAGGAGCAGATAATAATAACGATGGTAAACCAGACTCTTATATTACAGGAGATTCTGATAAGGATGGTATCCCAAATCATATAGACCTAGATTCAGACAACGATGGTATTGTAGATATTATTGAAGCTGGTGGTACAGATGCTAACAGAGATGGTAAAGTAGATAACATTAACAACAACGGTAAATTAACAACTGATACTAATAACGATGGTTTTGATGATAATGTTCAAACCGATCCGTTGATAATTACCGGACCAGATACAGATGCAACAAATACAACAGCAGATGGGAAACCAAACTCTTACCTAAAAGGAGATGCAGATACAGATGGTAAACCAAACTTTATAGATATTGATGCTGATGATGATGGTATTCCGGATAATATTGAAGGACAATCTACAAGTGGTTATAAAAAACCTTCTGGAGTAGGCAACGGAATAATAGACAACAACAATAATGGTGTAGATGACCAATATGAATTTAGCGCTAATATTGGCTTTATTCCAGAAAATACTGATGGAACGGATACTCCAGATTACTTAGATGCAGATTCAGATAATGATGGTGTACTTGATATTGCTGAAAATGGAGATTTACAAAATGAGCTAGCAACAGATGCAAGCGGTAAATTATTAGATACAGATGGTGATGGTTTAAATGATGCATTTGATGATAACCTAGACATTCTAAATAACGGATTTACAGTAAATGATGGAGGAATAGCACCTAATAACATAGTAACAACATTAGCTATTTTAGAAAACTCTTTTGGAGATACAGATGGTAATTTCGATCCAAATAACCCAACTAGTGGTAACCTAGATTATAGGGACATACCAGAAGCTGCAGACGTTATGATTACGCAAGTATATCAATTTGGCACTGAAAGATGGATTGAAATAACAAATATCGGTTCAGAAGATATTCCTGCTAACACCATTAAAATTCAATTGTATAAGAATCAAACAGTAGCTCAGGTAGATGCACTAGCAATAGCAACACCAACTGAAGAAGTTGTGGTAGATTCTGAGTTAAAAGTAGGTAAATCTGTCCTATTTAAAAACAATACAACTTCTGAAATAACAAATTTAGGTGATGCAACAATTATAGAAAACAGCGCATTAACTGATATCAGCGGAGCAAATGATATTATAACACTTTCTTCTGCTACAGGAAATTATGCATGGGCAAATAGATATGATATAATTTCTGATATTACCGACAAAACTTCATTTGTTAGAATAGATGAAGTAACAGCACCTAATAAAAATTATGATTCTAGTGAATGGGTAGTTTTTATAGATGATGCAATAAACTCATATCAATCTGGTTATGAAACTGGAGACAATAGTACAAAAAGACACTCTTTAGATCCATTAATCTCAGAAATAGAGAATTCTAATTCTGAAGCTAACACTTTGTTAGGTTTACATAGAATTAAGGAAACTACCACAAATACAGGTGGTACTTGGGATAATGGTTATCCAGACAGATCTCGTTATGTTATAGTTGATGAGTCTTACAACCATCAAAATAATCGATTAAGTGCTAGAAAATTAAAGGTTCTTAACACAAATGAGTTAAAAGTAACAGATCAATTATTAGTAGTTACAAATGATATAGAGTTAGACGGAGACATTCGTTTATCTGGTTCTTCTGCTCAATTGATACAGACGCATGAAAATGCTAGTACTGTTTCTGGTGATGGAAGATTGTTTGTAGATCAAAACTCAGAAGTACCAAGTAAATACCGTTATAATTATATGAGTTCTCCGGTTACTACTTTAAATAAGGCAACCTATTCTTTAGAATCTGTTCTTAGAGACGGTACAACAGCAAATACACCTAAAGAAATTACTTTTGTTGGTGGATATGATGGTTCTTTTACTGAATCGGGTATTTCCTTAGCAGATTACTGGGTATACACGTATGCTCCAGCTAGTAACGGAAGAGCAAATTGGTCTCATAAATATAAAAGCGGAACAATAGATAGAGGTGATGGTTATACATTTAAAGGACCTGGAAGAGAACAAAACTATACATTTGTGGGTACCCCTAATGATGGTGAGTTTAAAACAAAACAGATAACTGAAGGACAATCTTATTTAATTGGAAACCCCTTCCCTTCTGCTTTAAATGCAAGAAAATTTTTAGATGACAATAACGATTTAATATCAACACTTTATTTTTGGCAACATGTAGCAGAAACGAATGCTTCAGGAACTGCTGGTCATAATTTTGGAGGATATATTGGTGGTTATGCTGCTCAGAACGTTAGTATGGCAACAGCAGTAAAAACGGGAGAGACAGGTCCTGTTGACTTCACGTTAGAAGCTGAACATGTACCTGATGCAAATACAGATGGTGAAAAATTATCAATTCTAAATATTTTAGGTACAGTCGTTTCTTTAAATGATAGAAATTTTATTAAATTTTCAAATATTCCTAGAGGAGTAGAATCTTTAAAAATAAACTACGCATCTTTCTTGACTAAAACCTTTAATATAAAAATTAATAACGTAGATAAAGGAGAGTTTACTTTTCCTTCTACCGGTCTACTTTACAGTAATATAACATTTGAATTATGTATACCTGCTGGTAGTGATATTACCTTTACAGGAACCAACGATTCAGGTTTATTATATATGAATAATTTAACATTTCAAGATGATGACGGCCTTATATCTTGTGTTGCTAACTCTGGTGGTAATGAATATGAAAATTTATACAAATCTCCAGAACCTTATGTTGCAATAGGTCAAGGATTCTTTGTAGAAGGTATTGGTACCGGACAAATTAAATTTAATAATAGTCAAAGAGAATATAAAACAGAAGGAACTGGTGAATCTATATTCTTAAAAAGCGATCAGAAAACAACTTTAAAAGCAGTTAATAACAACCTATCTATATTAAAATTAGGAATGAGCTACTCTAATGATGAAGGAAGCAATTTACATCGTCAAATTGGAATTTCTTTTAATCAAGCAAATTCTTTTGAATATGAAAAAGGGTATGACTCTGAAATGTATGATGTGAACCCTACAGATTTCTATTGGAAGTTTCCAAATGATACAAATAGTTATGTAATTTCTGGAGTACAAGAAATATCGAATGCACTAGAAGTACCACTAGAAGTTATTGTAAGCGAAAACAGTATTATTACAATTGGTATTGATGAAATAAACAACATCAATCAAAATGTATACATTAAAGACAAATTAACAGGTAAAACACAGCTAATAAATGATGTTAGTACAGCATATCAATTAGAAGCAGGTACATACACAGACAGGTTTGTTTTGGCTTTTGAAGCGGCAGAAGACAGTGTACTTGGTGTAGAAGAAGATCTACTTGCTGGACAAACCAATATTTATGCAGATAACGACAATAACAAAATTGTAATTTCTAAAAATCAAGAGGTGAATATTCAAAAAGTAGAGTTATTTGATATTCTTGGTAAAAAAGTAAGTACTTGGAATATTAACGAACAAAAATCTACTTACCAATTAGACATCAAAAAACAAATACCAACTGGTATTTACATTGTTAAAATGAACACAGATAAAGGAGCAATCAATAAGAAAGTAGTAATTGAATAATAAACATCCCATGCCTCTAGTTAAAAAATGAGGTATAGATTTAATAAAAAACTCTAAAGATAATAATCTTTAGAGTTTTTTATTATTAGGAAGTTTTTAATGGTAATATAAGTTTCTATTAACCCCAACTATAAAAGTTCTTTTCTGAATCGTAATCCTACACATTATAAAATTCTAGGCTATTTTTTTAGAATGTAACCCAACCGCTACTATTATAAATTATCTACAAAATTATACGATATAGAGATGTAATCTGACAATATATTATTATATTTTAAAGAATTTAATTAAAAAGGATCAGTATATAATAGCTATTTCCATACAGTTAGCTTCTATCAATAGAGAAACCAATTCTAATTAGATGTTAATACTCTTAATTTTATGAGGAAAAAGAAGTGGTATCCTTAAAGGTTTCTTTTAAATAATCTACTAATTTAAAATCTTCTTTTTTAATACCTAACTTATTTGTAATTCGATATCTTTTACTCTCTACAGATCTAACAGAAGTGTTTAAGAAAACACTAATCTCTTTCGTTTTAAAGCCCATAAATAGATAGTAACATATAATCACTTCAGAAGGGTTTAACTCTGGGTGTTTTATAGACATTTGATTAAAAAACTCTGCATTAAGGTTATTTATTAAATCTAAATGATCTTCGCCTTTTACTAAAAGAACAGAAGAACTATGATGAATATCTTTATGAAGGCTTTTAATTTTATTTCTTTGGTCATCTATATTTGTAATTGAAGAAATGCTTTTAATTTCCTTCTTTAAATCTACGATATAGTTTTCTAAGCCTTTAACTTTCAACTTTAATTTATCATGATTATTCTCAATTAGAGAATATTCTCTTCTCCGTTTAGAAAAATCTTTTAAAACTCTTTTTAGACTCTTATATTTTACAAAAACAAAAACAACACCTACTACTAAAAGAGTAACTAAAAATGCAATCCAATTTCTATTTAAAAAGTTTTTCTTGGTTTCTACTTCTAAAATTCTAGAATTTTCTAAAAAAGATTCATTGATATTAAAACTGGCGTCGATATTTTCACTTATTAAATTCTGATTATGATTTTTAAGGGAATCTATATAATTGTTTTTATTTTGTGTATCCTCTAATTCATCGTAATAGGCTATATAGTTTTTAAACTGATTTTCTTTATCAAAATTATTCATATAAGATCGCATACCATCCACCTTTTTTAAATAAATAGCAGCAGAATCTAACTGTTTTCTTCTCAAAAATAGATCAGAAAAACTTATATTTAAGGTAACATCATGTATGTTATAAAGATATTTTGTAAGGGTAGTATCGTTCTCTAAAGTTTTAAAATCTGTATAATATTTTTTAATATTTGCGTCATCATTTAAATCTACAAAATTAGTTATAAGCATAAATAAAGCATATAATTGATAAAAAGAATCCTCTTTTATCGACTTATAATAATCTAACTTGGCAAGAATTAAATCGTTACTTTTTTTATAATTGTTATTATACAGTTCAGTATATGCTTTCATTTGCATCACATCTATCAAACCATATTTATCCTTAACAATTGTATAGAATTTTTCTGCTTTTTTAAGATAGTTTAGAGCTGTAGTATCTTTTTTTACGATATACAAATTATAGAACAACTCTATACTAGCTGTACCTGCTAACTTATAATTCTTCTCTAATTCTGCATATTTTAGTCCAAGAATATTATAATGATAAACTTCGGCACTCCTATTTAAGTAACTACTTAAAACTGCTTTAAGATGATAATAATCTGCAAGTTTACCCTTAATATTTTTTTCTAAAGGATTAGGGATAGAATCTAAAAATTGCTCAGCTATTCTTGGGTAATTATCTATTCTATTACTCGCAGAATCTATATATTTTAAATAAATATCCCCAGATTCCTGTGCATAAAAATTTATGCTTAGAAAAAAGATTATCAGCTTAAAAATGCTGTTATTATTATTTTTAATCAAAATAAGCGGAGACTTTAAAATTTGTTAGGATAATAAACAAAAATAGTAAAGTTTCATTAACAACCATAGCAATTAATAACTTTAACCTAAAAAGAAAGATAAGAAGTTCTATGGCAATATTTTATAAAAATGCTATAAAACCAACGTTAATTTTATTATTAATGTGCGTAGTTAGTGAGTAGTATAAAACAAGAACTATTCTTTTAAACTTATCCATATTTGTACTTTTAATTAATTCCCTATTTTAAAAACATGATTGATTCTTTAATGAGACAAAAATACTTTTAGAGAATAATTTGTGATCGCAAATAAACGTTTAACTTTTTACCCAATAGTTGATCTAAAAATAGTTGATTCGATATACATTTACCAAAACGTAGAGCACATCAAAACTGAATTCATGAAGACATTATTTTAACAAGTACAGAAATGTATGATGTAAATAAATATTGATGAGTTAGGTAATACAAATTACTAATAAAGCAGAATTAACTCTATCTAATAAAATTTTACCAGTAGTAAGTAATTTTACAATTATTGTAGCTGAAAGTAGTTGGGGGACTATGTTTGGCTAATGTCTTCCTTTTGATCGAGGGAAAAACATTAACAATTACTACTACTGGTTTTATCTAATTTAAGTGCTTTTAAATAAAACATAGTACTATTGTTACAATTAACGATATAAAAAATATCCCAATTATTAATACTGACTAGCACAACACACTTCAAGAAAAAAAGGAACCCCCAACTTAAATACCCTCTAATTAAATAACAACTAAAGAGCATGATACCAAAGTGCGTAGCTTGTGCGTAGTTTTATTTATTGAACCTGAATGTTTTTAAATTAAAAAAATATGATATTTGTATTAACATACTTTTAACATTAAATAAAACATGAAAAATACATTACACATCGTTTATTTTACTTTATTTTTTATTGGTTGCTTTCAGGTAAAAGCACAAACAATAAATTATAAAAAAGAAGCTTTAAAAGAAAATAGTAATTTCTTTGAAATTGTAAATAAAACAAGAAAGCAGTTTATAGAAAAAAGTAAATACGCTAAAAAAGCCGAAACTCGATTAGAGAAAAAAGAAAAAAAACAATTTGAACGTTGGGTTTGGATTTGGAAAGATAGAGTAAATGCAGACGGTACTTTTCCTAAAGAAGCAGTAAACAAACAAGACTATTTAAATTTATTAGAAAACAAGGCTAACACACTAGCAAGATCTTCTTCTACTGTAAAACCTTGGACACAAATTGGTCCAACAAAAATTGTAGAAAAAAATGGTAATTTCGATTACCCTGGTCCTGGTAGAGTTGATGTTGTAGCTGTAGACCCAAACGCTTTAGACCCTAATAATCCTATGATTATGTATGTAGGTACTCCTTCTGGTGGGTTATGGAAAACTACAGATGGTGGTGCTACTTGGTCTCCAAAAACGGATAATCTTGCTGGTATGGGGGTTACAGATATTTTAATAGATCCAACAAATACAAATATTCTCTATATGGCAACCGGAGATAGAGATAGTCAACATGTTAGTTCTATAGGTTTATTTAAGTCTACAGATGCAGGAGAAATTTGGCTACCAACCGGACTTACTTTTTCTTTATCTGAAAATGAATATATAAGAGATATAGCCTTTGCACCTGGTTCCACCTCCACAATATTTGCATTAACAAACTCTGAGATAAAAAAATCTACAGATAGTGGGGCAACTTGGACTAACATGACTGTTACAAGTAATGGTTCTACCCCAATTGCTTACGAAGCCAAATTCCAATCAATGGTTTTTGACCCAAATGATGCAAACAAAATTGTGGTATCAGATTATTGGGATGCAATTTATTATTCTACAGATGGTGGAAATAACTTTAAAGTACATCCTGCTTTTCCAGGTGGTGATAGCTCAAAAATATTAAGAATCGCCGCTTCTCCGGCAGATAACGATTATTTTTATGGTATTAATCAAGACGGGGTTTTTAGAAAATATTATTTTGACTTTGATGATACTGCGGCAGATATAGCAAAATCTACTAACGTTACAGCAAAAATTTTTGGTACTGACACACCATTTGATTCTCAACATGGGTATATACAATGTATCGCACTTTCTCCAACAGACCCAAATAATTTAATGGTAGGTGGTGTACAAGGATGGAAATCTACAGATAATGGAGATACCTTTACTCCTGTTTTAAATGCATATTCAAATCCACTACCTGCTGGTCAAATTCACGTACATGCAGATCATCACTTTTTCTTATTTACAGATAATTCTCATATTATCAATGGAAATGATGCAGGACTAAGAATGGGGTCTTTTTCACCAACTTCAGATGCAGATTTCCCTGATATTTCTAGCGGATTAATTATAACACAATCTTATAATATTGCAATTACTCATGGTTTAAATGGCGATGATTATATGATGGCAAACCAAGATAATGATGGTTTTTCTAAAGTTTTACAAGGCGGAGAACAAAAATGGGTTGCAGCTGTTGCAGGAGACGGAACAGGAACTGCTATTGATATAGCTGAACCTAATATTAGATATTTAGGGGGTACTAATGGCCAATTAAGTAGAACTGATGATGGCTATGCAAATGGTTACGCTTCAGCTATCAAAATTCTTAAGTCAGATGCAGCAAATGCGGCATTTATTTCTCCTATAGCTACGCATCCAACAGATGCTAACATCATTTATGTAGGTCATGGAGATGTAAAAAGAACTACAGATAAAGGTGGTGATGTGGACCTTGATTATAATGATGGAGCTTCGGATACTTTTACAGCACTTGGCTCAGGGTTAACAAAAACAGAATTTTTAGACGTTTCTCTTAATAATGCTGTTGTTAGAATATTCGCAATTGGAGAAATTGCAGAAATTTCAACACTTAAAAGAAGTGTAGATGACGGTGCAACTTGGTCTACCATAGCAAGCCCAAGTGGTGTTAAGATTAATAGCGTATACGCTGTACCTAATACAAACACAGTATATGCAACAGTAAAAAGTTACAGTGCAGGAAATAAAGTGTATAAAAGTATAAATAACGGAGATACTTGGACAAATATTAGTGGTGACCTACCTAATATCATCATGTTTAAAGTTATTTTAGATCCAAATAAAAATAATGAAACTATTTATTTAGCTACAGAAATAGGTGTTTATTTTACCGACAATTCTACTACCAACTGGTCTAAATTAGGTACCGATTTACCAAATGTAAGAATTAGTGATATTAAGATAAGTCCGAATAACGGAAACATTTATGTTGGTACATTTGGTAGAGGTATGTGGGTATATAATGACCAAAAATATTTTGATAATACAATTCCTGCAAACGTATATTGGTCAGACACTTCTAGTTGGGAAGGTAAAACTTTACCAACAACTGCAGATGATGTTTTTATAAAAACATCCGAAGAGGTAACTTTAGATTCTAATAGTGCCGTTGCAAAATCTTTAGAAATTGCAGACGGTGGTTATTTAAATATTGAAAAAAATGCTGACTTAACAGTTGAAAATGATGTTGATTCTCATTCTACAAATAGCGGTATATACATATATTCTGATACAGATAATAGTGGTGTATTAATTGCAAAAGGAAATAGCACAGGTAAAGTAACCTATGTTAGAGGTGGTTTATTAGCTTCTAAATGGAGTCTTGTTACACCACCCGTTACAGGACAAAAAGTAAAAGATTTTGCTTTAGATGCAAATAATGATATCAGAAAGAATACAGATACTGGCACAGATCCAAACAGATATGCAATTGCTAAATATAATGATGTAAATGCAACCAGTGAAAAATGGGAATATTTTGATGTAAACATTGATGCAGATGTAGAGTTCGAAAAAGGTATTGGATATTCTATGTCTAAAGGAACAGATGGTGAAGTTACTTTTACAGGTACTATACAAACAAGTTCTTTAAATATAGATGCCACGCATAACAAATGGGTTACAGTTGGTAATCCTTTTACAGCATATTACCCAGCAAATAAAGAAGCTACAGGAAACTTTATTTTAGAAAACACAACAAAACTTGCAGTTGATGCGCCAGCAGTATATGTTTGGGAAAATAGCCAAGAAAAATATGTTGCTTTTACAAATGATGCTTCTGCAGATTTAAAAGTATTGGCTCCAGGGCAAGGATTCTTTATAAAAATGAAACCATCTGGAACTGATGAAATAGTTACTTTTAACAATGCTTATTTAGGTACTAAAACATCATTAACAGGTAATCATACTTTTAGTAAAACTACGGAAACAACACCTTTTGTAAAACTATATGTTGCAAAAGGAGCTATAAAAGTAAATACAGATATTATCTTTTCTGAAGATGCAACTATAGGATTTGATGCAGGAAAAGATATTATCAATTTTAATTCATCGGCATTTGAC
The DNA here is from genome assembly GCF_019278525.1 of Polaribacter sp. HaHaR_3_91. Lineage (NCBI taxonomy): Bacteria > Pseudomonadati > Bacteroidota > Flavobacteriia > Flavobacteriales > Flavobacteriaceae > Polaribacter > Polaribacter sp. HaHaR_3_91. The sequence goes on along the minus strand of NZ_CP058986.1, from coordinate 797,826 downwards.
TTAACAACTAAATTATTAGACAACTCTAGCGATAAAGATTATACAATTCAGTCTATACCTAATAACGATTACGAAAATCAAATAGTTCCTTTAAACCTTAAAGGAAAAGCGAATGAAGAAATTACTTTTTCTGCTTTAAATAGTAATTTACCAGAAGGATTAAAAATTTTCTTAGAAGATAAAGAGACTGGTAGTTCTTACGAGTTAAGCGATACAGAAAAACACACATTAACATTAAGTAGTGATACTAGTGGTTTTGGACGTTTTTATGTACACATCTCTTCACAAGCTCTAAGTGTAATTTCAGATGATGTATCAAAAATTCAGATTTTTAATCAGAATAACTTCTTACAAATAAAAGGAATAAACACTGGAACTTTAAAAATTGATTTATTTGATCTTAATGGTAAAACTATATTAAAAGAAAACCAATCTTCAGAAAAATATAGCCCTCTAGATTTAAATGGTCTTTCTAAAGGAGTTTACCTTGTAAAAGTTACTGCTGAAGGAAAATCAGTTTCTAAAAAAATAATTATAGACTAACCTCTTAATAACGAACACATGAATATTAAAGACAACAAAAAAATAGATAGAAAAGAAGCTCTAAAAGAAATAGGAAAGTATGGAAAGTATGCTGCTTTAACAGCCTTAGGTACCTATATGATCTTAAGCCCTCAAAAATCTCAAGCTTCATCAGCTCCAGAGAATCTTGGAAACGGATTTTAATAATTTTTAAAAAACTCGATACTAATACAGTATCGAGTTTTTTATTATTATAAATTCTACAAACAGTGTTATAAAATTATCAGTTTACAAACTATAGAATAATAAGATTACACGTACCTTTAGGCTATCAAAGAAATAATAGATTCATTTTACTGATAATTCTATTTTAGACTAAACTGCTGATGAAAACAAAACTTCTTATTTTTAAAACCGTTGCAACATATTTAAGTTTTACAAAAGCTGCTGAACAATTGTTTATTTCTCAGCCAGCTATTTCTAAATCAATACGAAATTTAGAAGAATCTTATAAAACTACCTTATTTTTAAGAAAAAGAAACTCCATAGAATTAACAAATGAAGGAAAGGCGTTTTTAATTTACACCAATAAAATTTTAGAAATTTATGCAGAAATGGAAAATCAATTCTTGCATAAAAATGAAAATCATCCAGATTTAATCAACTTTGGTGTGAGTACCACTTTGGCAAATTATATTATGCCTAAAGTAATTGCAAAATTTAGAGTACAATTTCCTAATACTAAATTTGAAATAACTGCTGGAAACTCAGACGATATTGAAGAACTCATACTAAACCAAACATTAAACTTCGGAATTATAGAAGGTAAAAACACCAATCGTAAATTACAGTTTAGTAAGTTTATGAAAGATGAAATTGTGTTAGTTACAAATGCTAAAAACAACACTTTTAAGAAAGGAGTTATTAGTTTAGAAGTTTTACAAAAAATTCCGTTTATTATGCGTGAACTAGGTTCTGGTACTAAAGAAATAGTTGTAGAACATTTAAATAAATACCACATTAAAAAACTAAATACAGTGGTAACACTAAACAGTACAGAGGCAATTAAAAATTATCTTTTAAATTCTGATAATTTTGCCTTTATTTCTATTCATGCTATTTCTGAAGAACTCACAAATAACAAGCTTAAAATAATAGATGTAAAAGACTTTTCTATTGATAGATGGTTTTATTTTGTTTCTAGAACAGGGTATCAATCTAACCTAATGAGCTACTTTGAAAAATACACACTAAACAACTATAACTTTTAGTTATATTAAACAATAAATTAGTTTGCTTAATAGTTATTCTTAGTCCTTAGTTTTGTATCGATAAATAAATCTCGATATGAAAACGACATTCCCTAAAATTATCTTTTTCTTAATTATAATTTTTGCACTATTTAGTCCAATGAATAGTCCAACGGCTTTATTACTTGGTTTTGTATTTGCTATTATCTTTAAAAGCCCATTTAAATCTAAAAGCTATAAAGCAATTCATATCCTTTTAAAAGTAGCGGTAGTAGGTTTGGGTTTTGGAATGCTACTTAAAGAAACATTAGCAACAAGTAAACAAGCTTTTAGTCTTACCTTCTTCTCTATCTTTTTAACTGTAAGCTTGGGTTTAATACTTACCAAGTTATTAAAATTAGATAAAAAACTAGGGCATTTAGTTACCTCAGGAACTTCTATTTGTGGCGGAAGTGCCATTGCCGCTATTTCTCCAGTAATTAAAGCAAATAGCAAAACGATAAGTATTGCTTTAGGTCTTGTTTTTTTATTAAATTCTATAGCCTTGTTTGTTTTCCCTGCTATAGGACATTTTTTACATTTATCTCAAGAACAATTTGGATTGTGGTGTGCTATTGCTATACATGACACTAGTTCTGTTGTGGGTGCTGCCTTAAGTTATGGAGATGAAGCACTAAGAATTGCTACAACAGTAAAACTATCAAGAACACTTTGGATAATACCTTTGGCTATTTTATCTATGTTTATTTTTAAAACAAAAGGAGAAAAAATTTCAATTCCTTATTTTATTTTACTTTTTGTGGTAGCTATTTTTATAAATAGTTATCATTTAATTCCTACAGCAATTACTTCTGAAATTGTTTTTTATTCTAAAAGAACCTTGGTAGTAACCTTGTTTCTTGTAGGAACTACAATCTCTATAAAAGACTTAAAATCAACAGGAATAAAACCTATTATACTTGCATTAAGCTTGTGGATATTTATCTCTATTTTTTCACTCATATACATTACACAATAAAGATAATAATTAAAAAAAACCTCTTCTTAATGATTAAGAAGAGGTTTTTAGGTTTCAATTAAAAATAGAAATGAATACTAACATTCACCCTATACTAAAACAAATTATTTAATTGTCTAACATATTTAAATCTGCTATTCCTGTTACCTCTGTAGAAAGTTCTCCTAACCACCCCATATTTGCTAAGATTCCTGTTTGAACTTTAATAAAGTCAATTCCTGTTAAGTTTACCGTATTTCCTTCGTTATCAACAGCGTCTGAAATATCTAATTTATCACCTCCTGGAGTATTATCAGCATATCCATATTCAAAAGCGTTACTTTTAATCCAGCTAGGGTTGCTCATGTCAATATTATTATCTGTCAAAAGAGTCCCTGTAATTGTATAAGAATCTTCTGTAATAAATTCTGGGTAAAATTTTGTTGATATAACACCACTTTCTCCTTCACTATCTGTCCAAGTTACAACTTCTGAATCTTCATTAGGTCTAGAGTAAGTTACACTATAGTTTTTTATGGTTCCTTCTAAAGCATCTGCACTTCCTTTAATTTCATACCAAGTATCATCTGCAATTCCATTTGCATTTTCATCTTGCATTACCCAAACAACACCAGGTTCTGCAAAACCAGAAAATGCATTTCCATACATCATTATATCAGCTGCATCTTCTGTATTTATAACTGTATGATCAAAAGTATAAGAAACAGTACCTCCCCATGCTCCTAAAGTAACCATTCCTTTTTTGCCTTCAAGAGTTTTAGCTCCTTCTAAAGTACCAATTGAACTATTAATTCTTTGACCAGGTGCAGGTAAATAATCTAGTAAAGTTGTTACATACAAATTACTTTCCTCTGTAATAGGACGGATTACTGCATTTACCACAATAGTATACTCATTTCTAAATACACCTGCATTATTAGATGATTTATACGTTACGGTATAAGTTCCAGTTTTTTCTGGAATAAAATCATAAGTAGCTGTAGAAGATGTAACACTACCTTCTAAAGACCATTCTTCTGTGTATTCTGCATCATTCATTTTTATTGCCGAAAAATTAATGGTTTCACCCATTAATATTTCTATATCATTATTTTTTTCTGATAATTCAATTACAGGAGGAACACCAAAAAGGTCTATTTCTGAAGTACAAGACGATGCCATTATTACTAAAAAGCAAGAGGTTAAGAAAACTACACGTGGTTTTAAAAGTTGACTAAATTTGTTCATAATTTTAATTTAAAAAGTTGGTTATTGAATGATAATTATTAATATTTAAATACTACTTTGTTAGGAATATCTCCTGTTTCTACAGACCACTTAAAAGCACCTTCAGATGAAAAACAATACAATGTTCCTGGAGTTACATAATCTTTAGCGTCGGTAATTAAAATGTCTTTAGTTTCTGGATTTATCGTAATACCATAAGGAATCTTTATAAGCGCTTTATCTTCATCTGCAATAAAAGAATCAGTAAGAATGGTTTCTGTTTTTGTATCTAACCTGTTATAAGAAATTGTATTTTCTCCTGTTAGATAACTAAATTCTGTGCTGTAGATATACATAATATCATCAAAAATAGTCATGTTACTTACGGCCAAATCAAACGTTTGTTTTACTTCATCTAACTCTGTATCAATTACAAAAAGTTTAGAAGGTGTTTGATAATAATCTCCTCTAGAAGAAACATAAATGTCCCCTTCACTATCAATTTGCATACGATGAAGATTGATGTCTACTTCTATACGTTTTGTTTCTTCAAAACTAGCAATATCAACTACAGAAACTGTAGATTCATACTCTGGCGGACTATACCCTCCTGAATTTGCCACGTAGATTTTATCGTTATGTATCACCAATTCTTCGGGTTGTCTACCTACATCCACAGAACGCGTAACACTAAGACTTGTAGTATCAATTTCCATGATTTTTCCGTTTACAGCATTCGGATCTCCAATACTACCTAAGTAAGTTGTTAAATACGCTTTTCCGTTGTAAAACTTAATGTACCTGCAATTATCAACATTTATTTGCTTAATTTTTTTACGAGTATTTACATCTAAAACCTCTACTTTATTAGATGCATTTACAACCACATATAATTTAGAACCATAAATCCCCATATCGTTACCAACATCTCCCAAGCCACCAACTTCTTCTGGATTTGCTGTTCTAAAAACTTCTTTTTCGTAGATTCCGGTCTCAAAATCCATATAATCTAAAGCCGCTTTATTCATAGACATATTCCCTTCATTCAATAAATAAAACCCCTTTAATTCTACAATAGGTTCTGTGGGAACTTCTGGATTTACTGAGTCATCAAAATTCTCATTGCTGCTACATGCATTGAAAAAAAATACAACAGCTAAAGCTGATGCAATCTGTACACTTAATTTTCTTTTGTTCATAATAAAAAATTTAAAGTAAAACGATAGGATCTCCCAGGCATCGGGAAGTTTTTTACTACCGCATATTGTTGATTAAAGACATTGTTTACTGCTACTAAAACTTTTAATTTCTTTTGATTAAATAAGAGCGTTTTTCCCAAACTTAAATCGTGTGTAAACCACGGATCTAAATAATTAGAACTGATGTTTGCCTTTTGGCTATATCTTTCTCCTGTATAAATAAAACTGTAATTAAATTCTAATTTTTTGTAATCTATCATAGCACTTATACTACCGCTATGCACTGGTATATACGGAATTTGATCTCCGTAATTACTAGCGCCAGCAGTAACATCTATAGATTCTTGGTACGTATAACTTAGGTTGGTATTGTACTTAAATTTTTTACCTATACTTCCACTCGCTTTTACATTTGTTTCTATTCCGGTTGTTTCTACTTTACCTAAATTAAACATAGACCAACGGAATAAATTAGCTCCTGGTACTGCAACAATTTTGTTATGTATCCAAATTTTATACACATCAGCTTGTACATCAAATGCTGTTTTTTTAAAGTCAGTTTGATAAGAAAACCCAAGATTTACCTGAGTAGCATCTTCCGGATCTAAAAAAGTATTTCCGATAAACGTATAGTACAAATCATTAAAAGTGGGTTGTCTAAAAATTTCTTTATAAAAACTCCTTATTCTAAATTTATTAGAATTAAAAGGTTGCCAATTCATCATAATTGTAGGCGAATACTTTTGTAAATCTTCTGCAGCTTCATAATATAGTACCGTTTCATCTACTGTTGTACTTAATAAACTTGCTTGAATGTGAATTTTATCAAAGTTAAAATCGGCAGCTAAAGCTGATAAAAGCGTGATTCTTTTAGGATATGAAAATCGATACAAATTTGCATCCATCGTGTTTTTTTGTAAATCTGTTGCCAAGGATAATTTCCAAAACGGTAAAACTTGAAACGTATTTACCATTGACAGATAATATTCTTCTTGTGTATATCGGTTATCTAACTCACCATCCACTTTTATAATTTCTGGATCTACATAACGAGAATAATTATGCGCATATTTACCTCTTAACACAAAAAAATAAAAGTCGTTTACATGGTTTGTAAATGCACCTTGCAGAAAGTTATTTCGATCCCATAAACGTTGAGGACGCTTAAAACGATTGGCAACGATAGCTCCTGGCAATCCTCGTTCAGAATCATAATGATATAGTTTTACATTCCAATTATTCTTAATTCCGTTCGAGCCATGCAAAGACGCTTCTGCCCTAAAAGATTCAATATCTGCATTATTACGCGTTGCTATTGTATCATAACTTCCATTGGTGTATCTAAATTTATATTTACCGTTGGCATTTAGATATTCGGTACTAAGACGTGCACTTAAGTGGTCATTAATTTTGAAGTCTAAATTTACAGAAGGATTCACCAGTCCAAAAGAACCTGTTTTTAAACTGACATTGGTATTACTATTTTTCCCTTCTGAAAATTGAGGTGTTTTAGACTTTAGATAAATACTATTGGAAGAAGCATACGATTTTGCAGATTGATCTAAATCTGAACGCTGCCCTTGATACAGGGAAACAGCCTCCATGTTTTGTACAGAATATTTCCCTAAATCTATTTGTCCGTTTTGTGCATTACCTAATTGAACACCATCATAAAAAACACCGGTATGTTGCGAGCCCATCCCTCTTACATTTATGGTTTTTATACCACCAATTCCGCCATAATCTTTTAACTGAACTCCTCCAAAAAAACGAATTGCATCTGCAACACTAGAATTACTTAAACGACTTAAAGTTTTCCCACTTAAAGTCTGAACAGTAACTGGTGAAAAGTGTTTTTTAAGTTTCTCTTTATTGGTTACTAAAAAGATTTCTTTAAGCTGAACTGCCTTTGTTGAATCAATTTTTTGGGCATGTAAAAAACTCGAATTACAGCACCCTATAATCAAAAATATGCCCCAAAAAGAATGTAAAAAAGAATTCCTCATACTTAAATTTTGCGTACGAGGATAGAATAAGAGAAGTGCTACATATCTAAAATTTTAGATAGGCAGATTCCTAATTCTAGCTTCAATCCTCGAAAGCTTAATGAATTAATAAAAAAATGGCAGGTCTTCTGACTTACTCCTTCCACCCGGTCTTCCCATTCTTTCGAAAAGTGACTATTCGGATTTCAACTTTAGAGCTTACAGCTGCGGGACAGTTCTAGAATTAAACTAGATTCCCATTTTAATATCAAGTTTTTAAACTTGATAACCATTCTTAGTTAAAAAATAAAGTACAAATTTATCTACTTTTCAGGAATAAACAACACGCTTTTATTGTTTATTTCTAAACAACCTCACTATTCCTTAAAACCTAAAAAAAGCACAAATAATTTGAATAAAAAGCAGCAATAATACTACTTTATTGAAGTAAAAAAAATGACTAATTTGAAAGGTAGAATATGTGCTTTAAAAAATAAAATACTTAAAAATAAACTATGATAAAGATCATTAGTTTTAAAATTAAAAAGCTTTATAAAGATTGTATAGAAAAAAACAACTTCAAATAAAATAACTTAATGACTGAAAACACTGTCCCCCAACAATATTAAAATACACAAAAATTATAATAAATGAAGTTGTAACAAATTTATTTATATAATGACATATTTCTAAATAGCATTATTTTTTAATAAACTAGAGTTAAAACAAAGACTTAAAAAAGCCTCACGGGTTTCCGTAAGGCTTGTAATGAGCACTCTTTCCTTTTCAATAGTTTCTTTTTCTAATTTCTATTCAAAGATATTCCAATAAAACATATAAATTTTACGGGTTCCCATAATTAGCACCTTTTTATTTTAAAAAAAATTACACTAACCCAAAATCTTTAGCAATAGCAACCAAATGCGTAGGATTACTTGCATTAAAATGTTCCTTCAAAAATTTTAATCTTTTTTCTATAGCATTTACACTAGAGGTAAAACACCCTTTTTTTTTCAGGCTTTTACTTATTTCTTCTTGCAGTGATTCCGTAGAAAGTGATGCTATTAAAAAAACATCAAAATCGGTAATCTCTAGAACTTTCTTTGGATGAACCGTAGTATTTAATTCTGGCGAAATATAAAACTGATTTGTTGTAGAAACTGCATGCATAGCATTCTTTAATTCTTTTAATCCGTCTCTATTCTTCCAAACATAGCCATCTACCTTTATATTCTTATATAAATGCTGAATTTTATAAGGTTTATCTTCAACAGAAAAAATTATAATCTTTAAATCTGAAAACTCTTCTCCTGATTTTAATTCTTGCGGAGTTCCATCATTTTCAAATAAAGGGTTACTTATATATTCACTGTTCATCAATTAATTGAGTCAAACTACCTCTACGATGGATTCCCTACATGAAGAGACAGTGTTATTTTTACTCAACAAGAGTTTCAGCAAATTATAGTTGATATAAAAAAATCAAAATCAACTGAAAAAGAAAAAGTCACTCAAAAAATTACACCATTAATTTCATTATTAAAACAACACCAATTAAACCCAATCCCTTCTGGTTTTAATAAAAATAGTTGGGTTGCAAATTGCCCTTCTAGAGGAAATCATTTTATACAAATTGTAACCTCTAACGAGCAATGGGGCTGCGGATATTGTAAACGTAAAGGAGGAAAAGAAGCATTCGGAAAATGGTTACAAGACCAAAAAAAAATGACTACCATGCTGAAAGAATTAGATAAAGGAAGTTTTCAAACTAAAAGTACTCTAAAATGGTGGTTGAATAGGTATTGAAGACTACCATTCTTATCAATGTAAAAAATTAAACATTACAGTAAGTTGCACTTTATAACACAAAAACAGTCTGCTTCACCACCTTCTTAAAATAATGTTAAGATTATTTTGTTAGTTATTGTCAACTTGATCGACAGATGACTATATCAAAGAAATATTCGAATAAAATAGCAAAATTGTACGGATACAATTGATATTCAATATGTATTAAAGAAAAAAACCTTAAATTACTATCCTAACGAGGTAAGTTATAGAATTAAAAATTACGTGAAATAAATGCTATTAGATAAAAATAAAATATTTATAACAGGAATTCTTGGAATATTAGGAAGTGTTCTTGTTGGTATTGGAGAGTTTCTTCTTCATTTTAGTCCACATATTATTGGTAATGCAGACAACTATCAGTTTTTCCAATTTGTACAAAAAAATAGTTTGATAACAGGGCATTTTTTAGCTGTACTTGGTGTTCCTTTTTATTTTTTAGGCTATTATCATATTTATAAAATGCTAGAAAAAGGGAATAAAAAACTAGCTTCTATCGTTTTTGGATTAGGTATTTTAGCTTTTACAATCGGCGGTTTTTGGATTACTTCTAGAGCTTTTTTAGGAACAATTGTTCATCTTCAAAATGATATTGATACTAATATTTATCAAGAAATATTAGACAATTACACCTTAATTAGTGAATCTCTTGTTCAGATATTAAGAGTAATCATTCTTTTACTTTCTGTATTTTTTAGTATTACAATACTAAAAGGAGGAACCTATTATAAGAAATGGATGGCTATTTTTAACCCTATCGTTTTATTAATTTCTGTATTTACATTGTACTTTATTTCTCCACAAATAGGAAAATACATAGCACCAATAGCAATGAATGTTGTTCATTTTATTGTATTTAGTTTATCATTATATCAACTCAAAAAAATCAACCAATTATCAATATGAAAATAATAAAAAGAATTGCAGGGATTATATTAACACTAATAGTATTATTAGTAATTATTGTAGCTGTTAAATTTAGCACTGATAGAAATAATCCATACAACAATGCAATAGCAGACAATTTAATTCCTACATTCAAGGAAATTCCCATCGATTTTACACATCAATTTAACGGAACTGAATCTTTACCTGTTACCGCATCTGTATTAATTGATATTGATAATGATGGTGTTGATGAATTATTTTTAGGAGGAGGATACAATCAGCAAGATGAAATTTTTAGTTATAAGGAAGGGAAATTTATTTCTATATCAGAAGAAGTAGGACTTCCTAAGAAAGAAAATAAGACAACTTTAAGTGGAGCTTCCACCGATTTTGACAACAATGGTTTTACTGACTTAATTCTTTCTAGAGAAGATGGCATTGTAATTTATTATAATAACAACGGAAAATTTACACCAAAGAAGTTAGAATATGATTTGGCTGACAACGCAACACCATTAGGTTTAACTTTAGGTGATGTAAATAAAGATGGTTTTACCGATATTTTTGTTGCTAATTACATTAGAAAAAAACAAATGGTTGGGCAGAATAATTTTAGCAAAAATTATGGTCCTCAAAGTCTTTTACTAATCAATAATGGAGACAATACCTTTAAAAACACAACTATTGAAGCTGGTTTAGAATACATTCATAATACTTTTATGGGGATTTTGATTGATATTGATAACGATACTTGGCTGGATCTTGTGATTGCTTATGATACAGGCGAAATTAGAACTTACAAAAACAAAGGAGATGGAACTTTTGAAATGAAAGAAAACCCATCTACCAATAAATATGGATACCCAATGGGAATAGCTGTGGGAGATTATAATAATGATGGCTTAGTAGATTTTATGTTTTCAAATACAGGATCTACAGTTCCTAGTTTTGTTGCTAGTGGAAATATTGAAGACAAAAGTCTTTTTAATCCTAATTGGATATTTTTCGAAAACAAAGGAAATTTCGTGTTTGAAGATGTAGCCGAAAAAACGCAAACTAAAGATTTTGAATTTTCATGGGGAGCAGTATTTGCAGATATGAACAACGATGGCTTACAAGAACTAATTGTGGCAGAAAACTACATTGATTTTCCACCACATAAAATATTTAAATTACCAAGTAGATTTTTAACCCAAAAAGAAGACCACACTTTTGTTGCTACAGAAGAAAAAAGTGGTGTTGTAAACCCTAATTATGCAATTACTCCTTTGGTAAGTGACTTTAATAAAGATGGCTATTTAGACATGATTTGGGTAAACATAGGAACACCCGTTTTAGCATACATTAACGATGGAGGTGATAATAATTTTATTAAAGTAAAATTAGATGATAATGCTGAAAATTTAGGAGCAAAAGTTGAAGTAATAACATCAAGCGGTAAAAAAATAACCGAAGATTTTATAGTTGGAGAAGGGTTAACTAGTGATCAATCTGCCACTTTACATTTTGGTTTAGGAAAAGATGCTATAAAAAGTGTTAGTGTAAAATATATTAGCGGAAAAGAATATACCTTCCAAAACCCTAAAATAAATTCACTATTAACAATTCCTAAAATTTCAGAAACGGCTACAGTAACTGATTTAACTCAAGAGTAATGAAACTTAAAAAAGTATTACATATTATTTTAATACTGATTTTTGTTTTAAGTATTTTAGGTGCAAGTAGTTTAGTTTACAATGAATATATAAACGAATCTATTTGCCCTAAAATATTTAACATACCGGCTTGTTATATTATAATGGGTTGCTTTATAATACCTTTATTCGCACACCTTTTAAAATGGAATAAGTATATCTATTTTATAGGAACAGGACTTGCTTTTTCTATTGCTTTATACGGCACAACAACACAACTATTAGAAATTGCACAATGCCCAAAGACTTCTACAGGCATACCAATGTGTTTTATTTCATTATCCATTTTTACAAGTTTAATATTCATAAAAATAATGTTATTAAAAATTAAGAAACAGATTTAAACTGTATCTAATTTATTGCTAGTCTTAGCCTATTATCTAAGTTATTTCTATTCGATTTTTATTTGGTAATTTACCTACTAAACCAAGCAACAAAATATAGCGAAAAATCTACTTTTTCAGAAAATACTAAAGTGGAAATTTATGATATAAAAGGAGTATTAATTCACACTGAATACACTAACCCAAAATCTTTAGCAATAGCAACCAAATGCGTTGGATTACTTGCATTAAAATGTTCCTTTAAAAATTTTAATCTTTTTTATATAGCACTTATACTAGAGGGATAAAAAGCTTTTTTCAGCCTTTTACTTATTTCTTCTTACAGAGATTCCATAGAAAGTGAAGCTAAAAAAAAAGCATCAAAATCGGTAATCTCTAGAACTTTCTTTGGAAGAACCGTAGTATTTAATTCTGGCGAAATATAAAACTGATTTGTAGTAAAAATTGCGTGCATAGCGTTCCTTAGTTCTTTTCTATTCTTCCAAACATATCCATCTATCTTTAGTTTCTTATACAAGTGCTGAATTTTATCAGGTTTATCTTTAACAGAAAAAACTATAATCTTTAAATCTAAAAACTCTTTCCTAATTTTATTTATTAACTCTTCTCCTGATTTTAATTCCTCTATTAATTACATCTAAATCTTCTAGGATTAAAACTTTTTGAAACATTTTTTATCTTTTAAAATGAAAAGTTCCTTTTAAGTTTCTCACTAATTTAATATCAAATTAAATTTTTCATTTTATAGTTTTTATACGAGTTTCCTTAATTTTAAGGATTTTCTTAAAAAAAAGTTAACTATTATAATAAATATTGTAAACAATTGCTTTTTTCTACGACAAAATTTTTAGAATTTTTAAAATAACACCAATGAGATCTTTACAATTTATTCTATTCCTTTCACTCATTTTTAATAGCTGTATTGAAGATGATATTATCGCAGATAATCAACCAGAAATATTAAGTTTTAACAACACCATTACAGAACTTGGTATAAAAAACACGCATCTATACAACACAAAATACACTAATAATATAGGAGAAATAACAACTCCTAAAATTAATTGGAACAGCAGCAATGCGGACATTATATCTGTTTCTAATACAGGCTTACTTAAAGCACTATCTATAGGAACATCTGTAATTACAGCTTCTGTAACAACTGAAAGTGGAAGTATTATTACAAACGAAAACAATATAGAAGTTATAGCTGTTGATAAAAAACTAACAATAGATAATGTTATTGAAGATATAATCATCTCTAAAACACACCAATACACTACAACTTTTACAAATGAACTGGGAGAGATAGACGATTTAAAAGTATCTTGGAATAGCTCTAACTCCTCTATTATTACGGTTTCTAGCGAAGGCTTAATTACAGCTATTAGTGAAGGTTTAGCAACCATTACAGCAAGTACCACAACAGCAGACGGAAATATAATTAACACGGAAGATACAGTAACGGTAGTAACTATTGACGAACGTATAAGTATTAACAACCCAATAGAAGACTTAAACATTAACAATACCCACCAATATACCACAACATACACAAACAGTAGTGGAGAAACAGAGAACATTACTATTACTTGGCAAAGTTCTAACACAAACGTATTAACAGTTTCTAATACGGGCTTAATAACCGCAATTGCACCGGGAGAAGCTGTAGTTACAGCAACAGTAAACTCTTCTAATAACACGCTAACAACCCAAGATACAGTAATTGTTATTGGCAACACCACTCAAGAAAAAACAGGAACTTTAAAAACATCAAGCAGTTATGAACTTAGAGGTGATTTTACTTTAAAAGAAATACCAAACACAAATGATTTAGAGTTAACAATTGACGAAAACTACAAAGCATCAGACAGACTACCTGGTTTATACTTATACTTTACAAATAATATAAATACAGTTGCAAATGCTAAAGAAATACAAAAAGTTACTGTGTTTGAAGGAGCCCACACATATATTATAAAAAACACAGGTATTAATGATTTTACACATTTATTATATTGGTGTAAACCATTTGGTGTAGACGTAGGAAATGGAGAAACTAAATAAAAGAAACATGAAAAAACATATAATTACATTCGTTTTAATAGTATTAGCAAGTAACATTAGTTTTGCACAATGGACTAAAGGAAAAGGAAAAGGGTATTACAAACTTGCAGGTTGGCAATTACAGTATGATGAGCATTATACAGATACTGGAGCAAAAGACCCTAATAGAACTAGAACTTTGTTTAACACTAGTATCTATGCCGAATATGGGCTAAGTAATAAATTTGATGTTATTGCATACGTACCATTCTTTGCTAGCTCTTCTCAAAATAATCAAATTTCAGGCACTACAGGAGGAACTATTAGCCAAGGAGAAACAGTAAATTCTTTTGGAGATGTAGATTTTGGTTTTAGGTATGGTTTATACAAAAGGGGAAATTGGGCTGCAGATATAAAACTTACATTAGGATTACCAACAGGTGATAATAATGGTGGTAGCGATGGTAGTTTTCAAAACGGAGATGGAGAATTTAATCAAATTCTATCATCATCTCTAGGTTACTCCACATCTTATAAAGACAAACCTGTTTATTTAAAATCTTATTTAGGTTACAACAATAGAAGTGAAGGTTTTTCTGATGAATTTAGGACTGGCTTAGAAGCAGGAATCAACTTAATAAACAATAAGCTTTGGTTAATTACAAGGTTAAATGTTGTAAAATCTTTAAAAAATGGATCATTAAATGCTACCAATAGTAATGGAAGTATTTTTGCAAACGATATTGAATACAGTAGTTTTGGTTTTGAAACGGCTTACTATATTACTAAGAAACTAGGTGTTTCACTAGGCTTCGACTCTGCTTTTTCTGGTAAAATAATAGCAGCAAGCCCTTCTTTTTCTGGAGGAATATTCTTAGATATAAAATAATTCTACATCATATAAAGTTAGTACATGAAAAAGAGGAATCAGAAATGATTCCTCTTTTTTTTGTTGAATGTTTCTCATGAAAGAATAAAAAGCCCTTAGAAGATAAATTATACACCTTAAACTTACAGATCTCTCCTTATACTAAAGTTAAAAACCACCTTTAAGCTAGAACAAAATAATTATTTAAATTTAGAACAAAAAAAAGCTCTGAATTTTCATTCAGAGCTTTTAAATTTTATATGCTTTTAAAACCTTACAATGCAGCAACCTGCTTTGTTAATTTAGATTTTAAATTAGCAGCTTTATTTTTATGGATAATGTTATTCTTAGCTAACTTATCTAACATAGAAATAACTTTACCTAATTTTGTTTCTGCATCTGTTTTATCTTCTGCAGCACGTAAATCTCTTACAGCATTACGTGTAGTTTTATGCTGATATTTGTTACGTAACCTTTTAGCTTCGTTACTTCTAATTCTCTTTAATGCTGACTGATGATTTGCCATAATACTTAATTTATTAGTTTTTTATATTAAAACTTGTAGTCCGTACGGGAATCGAACCCGTGTTACATGGATGAAAACCATGCGTCCTAACCCCTAGACGAACGGACCATAACAATTAACAATGCATTAATTGCGGCTGCAAATATACAATGTTTTTTAATTCCTGCAAGTAAATTTTATAAAATATACATTTTTTTTATAAAATAACTGATCAACATCGAACTAACACAAATCAAACACGAAATAACTCCCTTATTATCAATCAACTAAATTACATTTCTACTTTTTCAGAAAATAAGAAAATTATGAATTTTAAATAAATATCATACGAGTAGTAGATATTAAAGAAAACCTACACAGCATTTTCCGAAAAAATTAGATAGATAAATATTAAAACTTAAAATAAGGGCAAAAAAAAACTCTGAATAATAATATTCAGAGTTTTAAATGTTTTTAGGCGTAAATCTTACAATGCAGCTACGTGCTTTGTTAATTTAGATTTTAAGTTAGCCGCTTTATTTTTATGGATAATATTAGTTTTCGCTAATTTATCTAACATAGAAATAACTTTGACTAATTTCTCTTCAGCATCTTTTTTATCTTCTACAACACGTAAATCTCTTACAGCATTACGAGTAGTTTTATGCTGATATTTATTACGTAACCTTTTAGCTTCGTTACTTCTAATTCTCTTTAATGCTGACTTGTGATTTGCCATAATACTTTAATTTGTTTTTTTTAATAAAACATTGTAGTCCGTACGGGAATCGAACCCGTGTTACATGGATGAAAACCATGCGTCCTAACCCCTAGACGAACGGACCAGAACAATTAAGTATATCCTAATTGCGGCTGCAAATATACAATGTTTTTTAATTCTCACAATAGTTTTAGAAAAAAAAATGATTTTTTTTCTAAATTAATATGCTTTTGCAAAAAGAACTCGTTTAGAAGACGGTTTTCCTGTTAAAACACAAACACCAGCCTCTTCCTTAGCATCATTAGGTATACATCTAATTGTAGCCTTGGTATATTCTTTTATTCTATCTTCTGTTTCCTCTGTACCATCCCAATGGGCAGATACAAAACCACCAGTATTTTTAATCGCTTTTTTAAACTCTTTAAAATCGTCTACTACAGTTGTATGTTCTTTTCTAAAGTCGATTGCCTTATTAAACAAGTTCTCTTGTATCTCTTCTAAAAGGTTCTCAATAAAAGAAACAGCATCATCTTGTGCTACGATTTGTTTTTCTAAAGTATCTCTTCTAGCAATCTCTAAAGTACCATTTTCTAAATCTCTATTTCCTATTGCAATTCTTACAGGCACTCCTTTTAATTCGTATTCAGCAAACTTAGCTCCTGGTCTATATGTATCTCTAGTATCAAACTTTACAGAAATTCCTTTTGAACGTAATTCTTTTACAATTACATTCATTTTTTCGGAAATAGCCTCTAATTGATCATCTCCTTTGTAAATTGGAACAATTACAACTTGAATAGGCGCTAATTTAGGAGGTAATACCAAACCTAAATCATCGGAATGTGTCATAATTAACCCACCAATTAAACGTGTAGAAACTCCCCAAGAAGTAGCCCAAACATGTTCTTGTTTTCCTTCTTTAGAAGTAAACTTCACATCAAATGCCTTTGCAAAATTCTGACCTAAGAAATGACTTGTTCCTGCTTGTAAAGCTTTTCCGTCTTGCATTAAAGCCTCAATAGTATAGGTATCTACTGCTCCAGCAAAACGTTCGCTATCAGATTTTACACCTTTTACCACTGGCATAGCCATAAAGTTTTCTGCAAACTCAGCATAAACATCTTGCATCTGCTTAGATTCTGTTATAGCTTCTGCTTCTGTTGCATGAGCAGTATGCCCTTCTTGCCATAAAAATTCTGCTGTACGTAAAAACAAACGTGTACGCATTTCCCAACGAACTACATTTGCCCATTGATTTATAAGTAAAGGTAAATCTCTATAAGATTCAATCCACCCTTTATAAGTATTCCATATAATTGCTTCAGAAGTTGGTCTTACCACTAACTCTTCTTCTAATTTAGCTTCTGGGTCTACTCTTAATTTACCTGGATTTTCAGGGTCGTTTTGTAAACGATAATGTGTAACAACAGCACACTCTTTAGCAAAACCTTCTGCATTTTTTTCTTCTGCTTCAAATAGACTTTTAGGCACAAGTAAAGGAAAATAAGCATTTTCATGCCCAGTTTCTTTAAACATTCTATCTAGTTCTGCTTGCATTTTTTCCCAGATGGCATAACCATAAGGTTTAATAACCATACAACCTCTAACGGCAGAGTTTTCAGCTAAATCCGCTTTCACTACTAACTCGTTATACCACTTAGAATAATCGTCGGCTCTTTTTGTTAAATGTTTACTCATAATCAAAAGTTTGGCACAAATATTGTAACCTTTATTGTGTAAATGTTTGTTAAAAATTAGTTATAATATACGAAAACAACACAAAACTACTATAAATTAAAGAGTTTTAACTACATTTAATTAATAAAATAAGTATTCATCTAAATATATTCATTATGAAACTAAAATATACAAATCTTAACCTAAGCCAACTATTAACTATACTAACAACTAGTTTAGTATTGGTTTCTTGCGGTACTTACCAAAGTGCGTATAATAATGATGGTATTTATGGTAGCGATACAGCAAATAATGAAAATAGAAATGTAATTTATGTTGACCAAGATGAATATGATGATTACAATGATAATTATTTTTTAAACAAATTAAATAGTTTAGAAAATGTAGATAATAACGATGTTTTTACTGATGTTGACAACTACAATTCTGCAGATACCATTTATATTGATGAAGCCGATATAGATGAAACATTAAACTATAAATCTAACCAACCTTGGGGGCAAAACAGCAACAACGATGTAGCTGTAAATATAAATGTAATTGAAAGTCCATATTGGAATAATTATTACGGTTATAATTACTACGATACTTGGGGTTATAGAAACTGGAATTATAGAGGATATGCTTGGAATCATAATCCTTATTGGCATCCTTACCATAATTATTATGCTTGGAATATAGGTTTTTATTCTCCTTATTATTACCAACCTTATCATTATGGTTATACTAACAGATACAGAAATTACAATAATAGGTACACTAATAATACCTACAGAAACAATACTTACAGAAGAAGAACAACTAACAATAGTACATATAGAAGAAGTAGTACCATTAATTCTAGAAACAGAAATACAACAAGTCGAAGAAGTAGTACCGTAAATAGACGACCTACAAACACTACAAGCAGAAGAACTAGTACAACAACAAAAAGAAGCACAACTCCTACAAGAAGTACTAGAAGTAGTACTTCTACACGAAGCAGCGGAACAAGAAGTAGTAGCACAAGAAGCAGCGGGACTAGAAGTCGATCTACAACAACAAGAAGAAATAATAGCGCAAGCGTAAATAACAATACAAATAGTAGAAACAATAGGCAAGTTGTAGTTGTAAGAAGAGCATCAACACCTTCTACTACTAGAAGTTCTAATTCATCAACAAATAGAAATACTAGCAGAGCTGCAACAACTAGAAGCTCAAATTCTACAAGAAATACATCAACTAGAAGTAGAACCAATACTTCTAGTAGAAGTAACAATACATATACACCATCTACAAGAAGTTCGTCTTCAACTAGTTCATCATCTACAAGAAGTACTCCATCTAGGTCTTCATCTACAAGAAGCACACCAACTAGAAGTTCTTCTACCAGAAGTAGTAGCTCTAGTAGATCTTCTTCATCCTCATCTAGAAGAAGAGGGTAAGAAAAGTTTTACAATCTTTAAAAGGTAACAAACAAATACTAGTATGAAAAAAATTATAACGATAGCTTTCTTATTCGCAGCAACAGTTACGTCTTATTCTCAATCTTTAAGATACCAAGATTTGGGAGTTTTATTTTCTAAGAATGATGATAATGGCTCTGCCCGATTTACAGCAATGAGCGGCGCTTTTGGAGCATTAGGAGGAGATGTTTCTGCAATGAGTGTTAACCCTGCCGGTATTTCTGTATTTACAAATAGCTATTTTACAGGAACTATAAATTCTAGAAATACAGATATTTCTGCAAAATTTGGAGACGCTAACTTTAACGATAGAAGAAAGACAACAACTGATAATAAATATTTCAACCTTTCTCACGCAGGTGCTGTATTAGTTTTTGACAGTGCTTACAAATCTGACTGGAATAAATTTGCAATTGGTTTTAACTATAGAATTACTAACGATTTTGAAGACAGTTTTTCTGCACAAGGAAATGAAGCTGTTACTAGATTTGACACAAACCCTCGTAATCCAGGTACCATATACAATTTCACAGATGGTCAACTTTACGACACAAATTACAACGGAGAAACAACAGAGTTAAACATCGCTTTCTCATCAGTTCATCGAAACAAACTACATGTAGGTTTAGGACTTAATTTTTATGATTTAAACTTCACACAACAATCTGTTTTAACAGAGTTAAATAGTGATGAAGACGGCAATATCCTTGACGTAGAATTATATCAAGAAAACCTTACAACAGGAACAGGTTTCTCTGCAAACGCAGGATTTATTTATAAAGCCAATCAAAACTTCAGATTTGGTTTAGCTTACCAAACACCAACTTGGTATACCGAAATCTTACAAGACACAAATTACAACCAAGACAGTAATATTGATATTGGAGAAACAGCTTTTTTCCCGGATGAAGTTTACTCCTTTTCTGAAAACAATCCTCGTCAATTTATATCTTATAAATTAAAAACACCAAGTAAAATAACCGCAAGTGCCGCTTTTATTTTTGGGAAAGATGGTTTAATTAGTTTAGACTACATCAACAAAAATTATAAAAACATAAAATTATCCAACGGTGATTTTAATGTTGAAAATGAGTTTTTTGAAAACGACTTAAGAAACACACATTCTCTTAATATTGGTACAGAATGGCGTATGGATAGATTTAGTTTAAGAGGTGGTTATAAATTTGAGCAAGATCCTAGCAAATCATCTATAGCCTCAGATAATTTAAAAGGATATTCTTTAGGTGCAGGTTACAACTTTGGGAATATGAAATTAGACTTTTCTTTTAGCGATAATAATAGAACTGGTGTTTATAATTTATACTCAAACCTTAATACTGTAGTAAATCCATCAGAATTAAAAATAGACAATAAAACAATTACAGCATCGATTAGTTTTAATTTGTAAACGATAACAACATCTTATAAAAAATCCGCTTGTAGATACAACTAGTATCCGCAAGCGGATTTTTATTTAACATATCAAAAACAATTCTATCTCCCTTTTTTCCCTTAATTTTGCAAATCAATATTTAGCACCATGCAAGACGTAAAAATAACAGTTCAAGAAACGACAAATAATACCATTATAAAATTTAACACTAATCAAATTTTAATCAATGGAGGAAGTTATGAGTATAATAATATAGATGAAGCTAAAAACTCACCTTTAGCGCAAGAGTTATTCTACTTACCTTTTGTAAAAAAGATTTTTATTACCGCAAATTTTATTGCTGTACAACGCTATGACATTTTAGAATGGATAGACGTACAAGAAGAAGTTAAAGAACAAATTGAAGCGTATTTAAATGACAATGACGTTGTTGTAAATGAATCTCCAACTTCTAAAAAAGAAGCTATAGAGGTTTATGCAGAAGCAACTCCAAACCCATCTGTAATGAAATTTGGAAGTAGTAAATCTTTAACACAAACAGATGTTGAGTATAAAAATATAGATGAAGCTAGCAAATCATCTCCCCTAGCACAAGCAATTTTTAATTTCCCATTTGTAAAGGAAGTATTTATTTCTGATAATTATGTTTCCGTTACCAAATACGATATGGTAGAATGGAATGATGTTTATGCAGAAGTAAGAACTTTTATTCGTGAATATTTAGTTTCTGGAAAAACGATTATTAAAGAACTACCTACCGAAGAAAAATCAACATCAGAAAACAAAATACCTGAACCACAAGTAGCATTAGAAGGAATTCCTGCACAAATTTCAGATATTTTAGATGAATATATTAAGCCTGCAGTTGCAAGTGATGGTGGTAATATTGCTTTCCGTTCTTATGATGAAGAAAACAAAATAGTACGTGTAGTTTTACAAGGAGCCTGTAGTGGTTGCCCTTCTTCTACCGCTACTTTAAAAAACGGAATAGAAAGCTTATTAAAAGAAATGTTACCAAATCAGATTAACGAAGTAGTAGCAATTAACGGATAAACTTGCAATACGCACTATGCTTTAAAAACTCTTAAAGCATAGTGCCAAAAGCTTAAAGAAAAAATAATGTCAGCAGAAAAAATAAACCCTTACAAAGATTCTAAACTTGGCAAAAAAGAGCAAGTTGCTCAAATGTTTGATAATATCTCTGAAAACTACGATGGCTTAAACAGAGTAATTTCTTTAGGAATTGATGTTAAATGGCGTAAAAAAGTAGTAAAAATTGTTGGACAAAACAATCCGAAACAAATTTTAGACATTGCTACAGGTACAGGAGATTTAGCCATAATGATGGCTGCTTTAAACCCAGATAGAATTGTAGGTTTAGATATTTCTGAAGGAATGTTAGAAGTAGGAAAACAAAAAATTGCAAAAGCGAACCTTTCTGATAAAATAGAAATGGTTGTTGGTGATTCTGAAGAAATGCCATTTGCAGACAATACTTTTGATGCGATTACAGTTTCTTTTGGCGTTCGTAATTTTGCTAATTTAGATAAAGGAATTAAAGAGATTGTTAGGGTTTTAAAACCAACCGGTGTTTTGGTTATTCTAGAAACTTCTAACCCAACAAAATTCCCTTTTAAACAAGGTTACAAATTATATACTAATTTATTTTTACCTGTTGTTGGTAAATTATTTTCTAAAGATAAAGTTGCCTATTCATATTTATCAGAATCTGCAAATTCTTTTCCTTTTGGAGAAGCTTTCAACAATATTTTACAAAAAAATGGGTTTAGACATACAGAAGATACACCAGTAACTTTTGGAGTTGCTACAATTTATACTGCAAGTAAATAATGATGAGTAAGAAATTTATAATATTCAGTTTTTTCCTTTTAACTTCTATCGCTTTTTTTGCGCAGAGAGAAAAAGTGGAATACCTACCTACTTTTGATCAAAGAAAAATACATTATGGTTTTTACCTTGGTTTAAATCAGAATGATTTTAAATACAGCTTCAATAACAGTACTCCTATCGAAGGCACAAGTATAAAAATCGACCCTTCTATTGGGTTCAATGTAGGTCTAATAGCAGATTTACGTTTACATAAAAATGTAAACCTACGTTTAGAACCAGGTTTAATGACAAATACGAAAAATATAACTTTTGGTAATACAGACCTTAACTACCCTCTAGCGGATGAGGTTAGAGAGGTAAATTCCACATATTTACATGTTCCGTTAATTTTTAAATTTAGCACGGACAGATATAAAAATATTAGACCTTATGTATTAGGCGGAGTTTCTTACAACTATAATTTTTCTAGTAATGAACAAGGTGATGATAATGAACAAGGTCAATTTAGAACAACTACTCATAATTACATGTATGAAGTTGGAGTTGGTATAGATATTTACTTATACTACTTTAAATTTTCTCCTTCAATACGTGGTATTTTCGCTTTACCTAGCGAGTTAGTAGAAGATAACGCCAGTTCCTTTGGAGGAACTAGTCCATATACATCTCCAATAAACTATTTAGCAACTCGTGGTATATTTTTAACATTATCTTTTGAATAAAGATTAGCTGTAAAGCTATTGCTGTTTATCAAAATTAATAATTAACATCCTCTCTTAAATTCACTCAACAGAATAGCTGTTGCAGTAGCTACATTTAAACTTTCCGTTTCTTGAATATCTCCAAATCTTGGAATAGAAATCTTATGAGTAATTAGTTTTTTAATGGTATCTGAAACACCATTTGCTTCATTTCCCATTATTAAAACCCCTTCTTTTGGCAAACTTGTTTTGTATACATTTTCACCATCCATATCTGCTATAAAAGTTGGTTTTTGGGTTTCAGATAAATATTCAGTTAAATCTACATAACGAATAGATATTCTAGTTAAAGACCCCATACTTGCTTGCACTACTTTTTGATTATAACAATCTACAGTGTCTTTAGAGCAAATTAATTCAGCTACACCAAACCAATCGCATAAGCGAATAATAGTACCTAAATTCCCTGGATCATTTATAGCATCTAAAGCTACCGTTAAACCTCTATCTGAATCAAGTTTTTCGTCAGGTATTTTAAATATACCTAAAACCTTATTTGGTGTTTTTAAATTACTGATTTTCTTCAAATCAGCTTCAGAGACACGAACTATTTTTTCTTTTAAAACATCCGAAGAAAAATCATCCGTACAAAAAAGTGTTTCAAGTTCAAATGTAGAATTTAAGATTTCTTGCACAACCTTTATACCTTCCGCTATAAATAATTTATGCTTTTGTCTATACTTTTTTTGAGATAAACTTGTTATTAATTTAAATTGATTTTTTGAGATACTCATTAATTGATTGTAATTGGAAATAAACCGCCGAAAAATACTATTTTTGAATTTGATAGCACTGCTAAATTAATGAAAAAACTTTCTTTATCCCTTTTATTATTACTCCTTTTTGTTTCATGTAATTCTACAAAGAATGTTGCGGAAGGAAAACACATGCTTACTCAAAATTATATATATGTAGATAGTGTAAAAAATAATAGTAGTGATATTCAAAAATACATTCTACAAAAACCCAATCCAAAGTTTTTAAACTTACCTGTTGGTTTGTATTTTTATAATATAGGAGATCCAAACAAACCTAAAACGCCTGCTACCTGGGGAGAAAAAAATCCTCGTTCTTATAATTTTATTAAAAATGTTTTTTCTGAAAAACAAAGTATTGCATACGCAAAAACTTTTATCGGGTTAAATAGATGGTTTTTAAATTATCAGGGGCCCGTTATTGTTAGTGAGAGAAAAGTAAAAAATACCGAAAATAACTTATTAACCTATTACAAAAACCAAGGTTATTTTAAATCGAAAGTAACATCAGAAATTAATAGGGATTCAATCAGTAAAAAAGCTACAGTAGCATATAGAGTAAGCAAAGGAAAACCTACACTTTTAGATACTATAAATTTTAAAATAGAGTCTTTAGTGTTAGATTCCATTTACAGAAATACAAGTACACAATCTCTGTTAAAAAAGGGAAACCAATATAACGACAAAGTATTTAGAAATGAAGCAAGTAGAGTTTTAAAGTTATTTAGAAATAATGGAATTTATAATTTTACAGAATCTGCTTTAGGTTTTTATGTAGATTCTACAAGAACAGATAACAAAACAAATGTAGATTTCTTAATTTCTGGAAACAGACTGCAAGAAACAGACGGCGCCTATATTAACACCCCTTACAAAGTACAAAAAGTAACAGAGGTAAATGTTACTACAGATTATTCATTTACAAAAAAAGGAGAACCTCTAATAGACTCATTAAAGTACGATGGAATTAACTTTTTAGCCCACAGAAAAATTAAATACAATCCAAAATACCTATCTCAATCAATATTCTTAAAACCAGGAAGTATTTACAAAGACACCTTAAGAAACTTAACAAGAAATCATTTAAAATCACTTAAAAACTTTAAATCTACCAATATAAAATTCACTCCAATTTCAGGAACTGATAATGAATTAAAAATGGATATCTTTTTAGCACCTATAGAAAAATTTACTTTAGGCCTAGAAACAGAAATAACACATTCTAACATTAGAGAAATTGGTTCTTCTGCAAAGTTTTCAATTACAAATAGAAATGCATTTAGAGGTGCAGAGTTACTAAAGTTATCTTTTTTAGGATCTTATTTTAACTCAAACAGTGGTCCTGGTTGGGAATTTGGTGCCGATGCTTCTTTAGAAATACCAAGACTTATTGCTCCTTTTGGATTAAATAAATTAGTTCCTAAAGAAATGTCACCAAGAACCTTGTTTTCTATTGGAACTAGTTTTCAGAAAAATATAGGTTTAGACAGACAAACATTTACCTTTTTATCTGATTATAAGTGGCAGTATAATGCAAAAAAAACAATTCAATTAGAAATTTTAAACACACAATATATTCAAAACTTAAACATTAGTAGTTATTTTGATATTTATAGTTCGGAGTTTTCGAATCTAGATAATGTTGCTGAAGCTTATGATACTGCTAATAATATTACTACCAATCCTAACTATCCGCTTTCTACGGATATAAATGAACAGGTACCAGAAGCATTGGCTTTTATGAGAAAGGTTGCCAATGACACTGGTTTTAAAACAACAAATTCTGACGAATACAACGATGCTTTAAATATTTTAAATAGATATAATATTATAACATCCGATTTCTTAATTCCTGTGCTAGCCTATTCTTTTACGTATAATAGTCAAACAAATTTTAATGATAATAATTTCTCATTCTTTAAAGTAAGACTTGCAAATTCTGGAAATGCCTTAGGGTTACTATCAAACAAAACAAATGTAAACAACAAAAAAACACTTGCAAACATACCACTAGCACAATACTTTAAAACAGATTTAGAATATAAGAAATTTTGGGATGTTGGCGGTAATTCAGTATTTGGAATTAGAACTTTTTTAGGTGCAATTATACCTTATGATAATTCAGATATCCCTTTTACAAAAAGTTATTTTGCAGGAGGTTCTAATGATATTAGAGCTTGGCAAACTTATGAATTGGGTCCTGGAAGTAGAAATACAGGACTAGAATTTAATGTAGGAAGTCTTAAATTTTTAACCAGTGCAGAATACAGGTTTGATGTGGTTAGCAAATTAAAAGGAGCTTTATTTATTGATGCAGGTAATATTTGGGACATTACCGGTTCTGAATTTGTTGATGAAGAATCTAAATTCAATAATGTATCATCTCTAAAAGATATTGCCGTAGGTACTGGATTTGGAGCTAGATTAGATTTTAGTTTTTTAATTTTACGTTTAGATGTTGGCTTTAAAACTTATGAACCTTATTTAACTGGTAATAAATGGCTTAAAAACTACAACTTTTCTAATGCTGTTTATAATATAGGTATTAACTATCCCTTCTAAATTAGAAATAAAACCTATAACGTTTTCGTTATTTTATGCTTACATTCAGCTGTATTTTTAGTACTTTTGATAAGTAATTAATGATTAAAATATACAAACATGAGTCATAATATAAAGCCAGGTGTTGCAACTGGATCAGAAGTTCAAGCTATTTTTAATTTTGCAAAAGAAAAAGGTTTTGCTTTACCGGCAGTAAACGTTATTGGATCTAACACTATTAACGGTGTTTTAGAAACAGCAAGAGATTTAAATGCTCCTGTAATTATTCAGTTTTCTAATGGTGGTGCACAATTTAATGCAGGAAAAGGTTTATCTAACGAAGGTGAAAAAGCTGCCATTGCTGGTGGTATAGCTGGTGCAAAACATGTACATGAATTAGCAGTTGCTTACGGAGTACCTGTTATTTTACATACAGACCACTGTGCTAAAAAATTATTACCTTGGATAGACGGATTATTAGATGCTTCAGAAAAACATTTCGAAGAAACTGGTAAACCTCTTTATAGCTCTCACATGATCGATTTATCTGAAGAGCCTTTAGAAGAAAACATTGAGATTTGTAAAACATATTTAGCTCGTATGAGTAAAATGGGTATGACTTTAGAAATTGAATTAGGTATTACAGGTGGTGAAGAAGACGGTGTTGACAACAGTGATGTTGATGAGTCTAAATTATACACACAACCAGAAGAAGTTGCTTATGCTTATGAAGAGCTTTCTAAAGTAAGTGATAAATTTACAATTGCTGCAGCTTTTGGTAACGTTCATGGTGTTTACAAACCAGGAAACGTTAAATTAACTCCAAAAATCTTAAAAAATTCTCAAGAATTTATTACTAAGAAATATGGTGTTGAAGAAAATCATATCGATTTTGTATTTCACGGAGGATCTGGTTCTACATTAGAAGAAATTAGAGAAGCTATTGGCTACGGTGTTATTAAAATGAACATTGATACAGATATGCAATATGCTTTTATGAGCGGAATTAGAGACTATATGGGAGAAAAAGCAGATTATTTAAAATCTCAAATTGGAAGCCCTGATGGACCTGAATCTCCAAACAAAAAATATTACGATCCAAGAAAATGGTTACGTGAAGGTGAAGCAACTTTCATTACACGTTTAAAACAAGCATTTTCTGACTTAAACAACGTAGATACTTTATAAAAGCAATCTATAAAATACTTTTAAAAAGCACTTTGATTAAAATCAAAGTGCTTTTTTTATGAGTTTAGACATCAAAAAGGATACTTTTAAGAAAAAACTTTTACATTTGCGGTTCTAATTTTGTTTACATAAATTTAGAAATAACCTAAAACACAACAACTAGTATGGCTTGGTTTAAAAGAACGGATAAAGGAATACAAACTTCTACAGAAGATAAAAAAGACACTCCAAAAGGGTTATGGTACAAAACACCTAGTGGAAAAATAATAGATACAGAAGAATTAAAAAGAAACTTATATGTAAGTCCAGAAGATGGGTACCATGTAAGAATAGGTAGTAAGGAATATTTCGAATTATTTTTTGATGAAAATAAATTTAAAGAATTAGACGCTAACCTTACCTCTAAAGATCCTTTAAAATTTGAGGACACAAAAAAATATCCAGATAGATTAAAAGCTGCTCAAGAAAAAACAAAATTGAACGATGCTGTTAGAACAGCCGTAGGTTTGTCTTTAGGAAAAGAGATTGTAATTGCAGCCATGGATTTTGCTTTTATTGGTGGATCTATGGGATCTGTAGTTGGAGAAAAAATAGCAAGAGCTATCGATTACTCTATTAAAAACAAGATTCCTTTTTTAATGATTTCTAAATCTGGAGGAGCAAGAATGATGGAAGCTTCTCTTTCATTAATGCAATTGGTAAAAACATCAGCAAAATTAGCACAATTAGCAGAAGTAAATATCCCATATATTTCTTTATGTACAGATCCAACAACAGGTGGTACCACAGCTTCTTATGCAATGTTAGGAGATATTAACATTGCAGAACCAAATGCATTAATTGCATTTGCAGGACCAAGAGTTGTAAAAGATACTACAGGTAAAGATTTACCAGAAGGTTTCCAAAGATCAGAATTTGTTTTAGAACATGGTTTCTTAGATGCTATCTACGAACGTAAGAACTTAAAAAAACAGATTAATCTGTATATCGATTTAATACAAAACATACCTGTTAGAGCATAATTTAAAACTTCTTTATTAAAGGTTTAAAACCAAGTAACCTCTTAGTTTTAAACCTTTAAACAGATTATTAAACATATTACAAAGAGCTAAATAATCTATATATTTTACTATCTCAAATTAAAAAAATAATCATACCTTTGCAGCTTCAATGAAAATATCATTGATATACATAATAATCATTTAAATAATATTGGAATGTATTTAACTAAAGAAGTAAAAGAAAGCATCTTCGAGAAACACGGTAAAGGAAAAAACGATACTGGTTCTTCAGAAGGTCAAATTGCATTGTTTACACACAGAATTAACCATTTAACTGGGCACTTAAAAAATAATCGTAAAGATTATAACACAGAGCGTTCATTAGTAATGTTAGTTGGTAAGCGTAGAAGTTTATTAGATTATCTAAAGAAATCTGATATTTTAAGATATCGTGCAATTATTGCAGAATTAGGAATTAGAAAATAATTCTTATAGAAAAGAGGGGCTATAAACGTTCCTCTTTTTTGTTTTTAAATTTTAAAGCATTCCTTTAGAATAGTAAAAATTATTCTCACTAAACCGAGATAGAAAAAGGTATTAAATTCTGACTAACAAACAGAATCTATATAAAAAAGGTTAAATTAGTTAACCTCATTCCTGCAAAGGCAGGAAAAAAAATCAAAAATAGTAACAGCATTTTTGAATTTCCATTGCAACAACGTACAACAACACAACAACAAACAAATTAAAAATTTAGAATTAAAATTTATGATTCCAAAAGTATTTAGAGAGGTTATAGACCTTGGAGATGGAAGAACTATCTCATTAGAAACCGGTAAATTAGCAAAACAAGCACACGGTTCTGTTGTTGTTCAAATGGGTAAAGCAATGTTATTATGTACGGTAGTTTCTAACTACAAACAATCTGACGTTGATTTTTTACCACTTACAGTAGATTATAGAGAAAAATTTGCAGCTGCAGGTAGATATCCAGGTGGTTTCTTTAAAAGAGAAGCAAGACCAAGTGATGGAGAAGTATTAACAATGCGTCTAGTAGACCGTGTTTTACGTCCTTTATTCCCAAAAGATTATCACGCAGAAGTACAGGTAATGATCCAATTAATGTCTCATGATGATGACGTTATGCCAGATGCATTAGCAGGTTTAGCAGCATCAGCAGCTATTCAGTTATCAGATTTTCCTTTCGAATGCCCAATCTCTGAAGCAAGAGTAGGTAGAGTAAACGGAGAATTTGTAATAAACCCAACAAGAGCACAATTAGCAGAATCAGACATCGATATGATGATTGGAGCATCTGCAGATTCTGTAATGATGGTTGAAGGTGAAATGGATGAAATTTCTGAAGAAGAAATGGCAGATGCAATTAAATTTGCACATGAAGCTATTAAAGTTCAGTGTGCTGCTCAAGTTGCATTAGCTGAAGCTTTCGGTAAGAAAGAAACTAGAATTTACGAAGGAGAAAGAGAAGATGAAGAATTAGCTGCAAAAATTAACGAACTTACTTACGATAAGTGTTATGCTATAGCTAAAAAAGGAACTTCTAAAGTAGAGCGCACAAATGCTTTTGCTGAAATTAAAGAAGAAGTTAAAGCATCTTTTACAGAAGAAGAGTTAGCAGATTATGGAGATTTAGTAGGTAAATATTTCAACAAATCTCAAAAAGCAGCAGTTAGAGAATTAACTTTAGCAGAAGGTTTACGTTTAGACGGACGTAAAACTACAGATATTAGACCAATTTGGTGTGAAGTAGATTACTTACCATCTGTACATGGTTCTTCTATCTTTACGCGTGGAGAAACTCAAGCATTAGCAACTGTAACTTTAGGAACTTCTAGAGATGCAATGAAAATAGATATGCCATCTTATGAAGGTGAAGAAAATTTCTATTTACACTATAACTTCCCTCCTTTTTGTACAGGTGAAGCTAGACCATTAAGAGGAACATCTCGTAGAGAAGTTGGTCATGGTAACTTAGCACAACGTGGTTTAAAAGGAATGATTCCTGCAGATTGCCCTTATACAGTAAGAGTTGTTTCTGAAGTATTAGAATCTAACGGTTCTTCTTCTATGGCAACTGTTTGTGCTGGTACAATGGCATTAATGGATGCAGGTGTTAAAATGATAAGACCAGTTTCTGGTATTGCTATGGGATTAATTTCTGATGGAGATCGTTACGCAGTTTTATCTGATATTTTAGGTGATGAAGATCACTTAGGAGATATGGACTTTAAAGTTACTGGTACTTCAGAAGGAATTACTGCATGTCAAATGGATATTAAAGTAAAAGGTCTTTCTTATGAAATTTTAGTAAATGCACTAAAACAAGCAAGAGATGGTCGTTTTCATATTTTAGGTAAAATTACAGATACTATTGCAGCTGCAAATGAAGATGTAAAAGCGCACGCTCCTAAAATGGTTAACAGAAGAATACCTAATGAATTAATTGGTGCATTTATTGGACCAGGAGGTAAAAACATTCAAGAATTACAGAAAGAAACAGAAACTACAATTGTAATTACTGAAGATCCTGTAACAGAAGAAGGTATCATTGAAATTTTAGGTACTAAACCAGAAGGAATCGAAGCAGTTATTGCTAAGATTGAGTCTATGTTATTTAAACCAGAAAAAGGTTCTGTATACGAAGTAAAAGTTATCAAAATGTTAGATTTTGGTGCTGTTGTAGAATATACTGAAGCTCCTGGTAACGAAGTTTTATTACACGTAAGCGAATTAGCTTGGGAACGTACAGATAATGTATCTGATGTTGTTAAAATGGGAGATATTTTAGATGTAAAATACTTTGGTTTAGACCCAAGAACACGTAAAGAAAAAGTTTCTAGAAAAGCTATTT
Source organism: Polaribacter sp. HaHaR_3_91 (assembly GCF_019278525.1). Classification (NCBI taxonomy): domain Bacteria; kingdom Pseudomonadati; phylum Bacteroidota; class Flavobacteriia; order Flavobacteriales; family Flavobacteriaceae; genus Polaribacter; species Polaribacter sp. HaHaR_3_91. The sequence continues at coordinate 766,227 of NZ_CP058986.1, read as the reverse complement.
TACCAAAACCAGAAGGTTTTGTAGAAAGACCACCTAGAGATGATAAACGTTCTGGTGGACGTGATAACAGAAGTAGAGATAATCGCGGACGTGATGACAGAAAACCTAGAGCACCAAGAAAAGAAGAATAATTTCTTTTTTTAATTGATATTAAAAATCGCCAATTAATTTTGGCGATTTTTTTAGTTTATAGGGTATTTGTAGATTGCTTTTATTTTCTTTGCAGCCAATAATGAAATTACAACATATTACATATTTATCTTTAGGAACAAACCAAGGTAACAAACTTGAAAACCTGCAAAATGCTATTCATTCTATTGATGATCGCATTGGTGGTATTCAAAAAATATCCTCTATCTACAAAACTCCAGCCTGGGGATTTGATGGAGACGATTTTTTAAACATTTGTATAAAAGTAGCCACTAATTTAGAACCAGAAACCTTAATAAATTTCCTTTTAGAAATAGAGGAAGAATTAGGCAGGCAACGCTCTTCACTAGAAGGGTACCAAAACAGAAAGATAGATATCGATATTTTACTATATGATGCCGAAATAATTTTATCTCAAGCATTGATAGTACCTCATCCTAAAATGTTACAACGAAAATTTGTAATGCTGCCTCTAGCAGAAATAGCTGCATCAACGATTCATCCCTTAGAAAAAAAAGACATTACAGTATGTTTACAGGGTTGTGATGACCCATCAGAAATTGAGAAATTAAATGAAGTTTTAGAAAGACCTATTCCTATTTCTGAAAAGTATAATTATATTGCTATTGAGGGGAACATTGGAGCTGGTAAAACAACTTTAGCCAATTTACTCTCAAATGATTTTAATGCTAAAATGGTACTAGAACGTTTTGCAGACAACCCTTTTCTTCCTAAATTTTACGAAGATAAAGAACGATATGCATTTCCTTTAGAAATGAGTTTTTTGGCAGATAGATATCAACAATTAACCGATGATTTAGCGCAGTTCGACTTATTTAAGAGCTTCATTATATCGGATTACTATATTTTTAAATCTTTAATTTTTGCCCAAGTAACATTGCAAAAAGAAGAGTATTTATTATACAGAAAAATGTTTGATTTAATGTACAAAGAAATAACAAAACCAGACTTGTACATTTATCTATTTCAAAATACAGAACGTCTTTTAGAAAACATTAAAAACCGAGGAAGATCTTATGAACAAAACATAGAACCAGAATACCTAAAACGGATTCATAATGGATACAAAAATTTTATTAAGACCGAAAAAAGTTTAAATTTACAAGTAATAGACGTTTCAGATATGGATTTTCTTAACAATCAGGATGATTACAAGAACATTGTTAACAAAATAAAGCAATTCTAAAAAAAAATATATATTTTTGCGGGAATCATTCCCCTATATTATTTAAAACAAAAAATCAAATTAAAATGAGGAGAATTATACTATTTATTTTATTGAGCAGTACTATTATAGCTCAATCATTCGGTCAATCTACCGAAAAAAACATCATAAACACAGACAGTACCGAAGTAAAAGGTAAGGACATTATTAAAGACAATAACACCTGGGCAATTGGTGGTGGTTTTAGTAATTTTATCATGCATGGAGATTTACGTTCTATAAGCGTTGCTGATGATTCTAATTATTGGAATTTTGGTGGTTATATATATGTAGATAAAATGTTCAACCCAATCTTAGGTTTAGAGCTTAAAGCTACATATACTAAAATGTCTGGAGGAGTACAATCATTCTCAAACGGATATTCTCTTAGATATGTACCAAATAATGTTATTAGTGATGCTGATTTTCGCTTTGAAGGTAGATCTTACGGTGCTGAGTTAAATTTAATCGTAAGTTTTACAAATATGTTTAAAAGAGAATCTACTAAATGGCATGCTGCAGGATATTTTGGAGTTGGATATCATCAATATGATTCTGCTCTTTATAAAACAGATCCAACAGGAGCAACACCAGATGAACTTTTAGTTGACTTTGGTTACAACCGTGATAGAAATAGTGTAAATGAAGCAAGTTCTATCTTTTTATCTGCACAACTAGGGGTAAAAAGAAAAATAAGTAGAAGATTAGATCTAGAATTTAGAACAGGTATGTACTTTAATAATGAAGATCATTTAGATGCAGCTGTTTCTGATAAACAAACTTGGGAAAGCTTTTTTGTGACTAGTTTAGGAGTTGTTTTTAAATTAGGAAAGAAAAAAGAATACATTATATGGGCTGCTGAAGAAGCTCCTGGAGCACAATTTAAAATTGTTGACACAGATAACGATGGTGTAATGGATGAATTAGATGTAGAGCCAAACACTCCAAAAGGTGCAATGGTATATGGTAACGGTCAGGCTGTAGATACAGACGGAGATGGTTTACCAGATTACAAAGATAAATGTCCTTTAGAATATGGACCACTATCAAATGAAGGTTGTCCTTTAAATATAGATACAGACGGAGACGGTGTAATGGATGCAAAAGATTTATGTCCTAATACTCCAGGTCCAGTAGAAAACAGAGGTTGTCCTAAACAAGAAGCAGTAGCTCCTGTTAACATTACACAACAAATTGGATTGTTAGCTACTAGTATTTACTTTGATACCAATAAAGATGTAATTAAGTTAGTGTCTTATAGTACTATTGATGAAATCGTAGGACTAATGAAACAAGTACCAGATGTAAGATTTGTTATTGAAGGTCATACAGATGATAGAAATAGTGATAGATACAACTTATATTTATCTCAAAGAAGAGCAGAAAGTGTAAGAAAATACATGATCAAACAAGGTATTGCTAACGAAAGATTAGAACCTAAAGGTTATGGTGAATCTAGACCTAAATTCTCTAACGAGAATGCTGGAGGTAGACAATTAAACAGAAGGGTTGAAATTAAACCAATAAATGCGAAAGTACCAGTAGAAGTACTTCAAGAATAATTACCACATTATTTTATAAAAAAGAGGCTACTTATGTAGCCTCTTTTTTTTTGCAGTATCAAACAATATTGAATGGAATTTTACAAAACCGAATTTTATTATTAACACAAAAAGCCATTACTCCTAAAAAGAGTAATGGCTTTTATTAAAAATATAATTGTCTTTTTTAAAGTAATAAAAAATGAAATACATAATTAATTTTACTTTGTTCAGAATCTCACAAAACATTTAGACAATATTCTATATTTACTTAAAACACAAATTAAAGTTATTACTAATTGTAATAACAGAAAAAGGTTATCCAAAATAATTGGACAACCTTTTTTATAAAAATAAATGTGCTTTTATTTCAGCTCTAATTTCTCTGCAAAATAATCACAAAAGTCACGCATAGTAGCACTCATTTTCTGATCATCAGTTGCACGTTCAAATGAATCTGCCATAGACACTAATGTCTGATGATAAAACTGTTTCATTTCATCTACAGGCATCTCTTTTGTCCATAAGTCCATACGCAAAGTATCTTTTTTCTTATGATCCCAAACAGAAATCATAATCGCTTTGGATTCTTCATTATCTATACCACCATCTTTTGCTGTCCAGTAAATTTCTTCTGGGACTTTGTTTTCATCTAAACCAATTTCAAAATTAATTTGTGAATTATGTTTTATTGACATTATTTTTTAGGCTTGTAATTTGATTTTTGGAATAATTCCTCAAAATCAATAATTAATAATTCTTGCAAAGATACATCATTATTTTGCATAAAAGACTTTACAATCTGCCACCCTAACCATGCACCAATTCTTCCTGGAGAATCATTATCATTCTGTAAATAAAATTTAGAAAAGGGAGCATTGTCTAAAAACCTTTTATTTAAGGCTGTTTCTGTGCTAAATAGCAACTTTCTTTCTACAAAATATTTCCAAATATTTTCTTCATTGGCAATAGCCCAGTCTAACTTTTCACTTGAATACCCAATTTTAAATTGATCTGAAATGGTAGGCAAATACAAATCTAACGCATACAATTTCTTTCCTTCATGAATCATTTTTGATAAAAAACTTCTATTAGGTAATGCTACAAATTGCTTTTCTATCATAGAATTTGCTACATCAACAACTATATTTTCTTTGGTATTGTTTTCTTTGATGTATTTTGGATAATCTGCATAAAATCTGTGTGTTTTACCTAAGTACACATCCAAAGAAATAAACAATAAACTATCTGCATAAATCACTCTACTATTATAATCTATATTAGAAATCATAGTAACCACATCGGGAGCTTTAAAATTGGTATTATAATATTTAACATGCTTAAAAAGAGAGGTTAATTGAGATTCTAAGGGAGAAATATCTGCATATAACTTTTGAGTCTCTAAAAATAATTCTTGCTCATCTTTATCGGCTATTTTTAAAATAGCCAAACTATCTGAAAATGATTTTGGAAATAAATAAGGATATTTATTTTTAAGCGCAGGTAATGTATTTACTGTTGAATTATAAAAATCAACTTCGTATCTTTTTGTGGTAAAATCAATATTTACTGTAGAAACATCAATTTGAGTGTTTTTTTTATCAGAACACGAAAAAAACACACATAAAACCATTAAAATCATAAAATAAAATCTCATATTCTTTGTACCTTAGTCATTAGATTTAAGAACGCTAAAAATACTAAAATAGTTTATCAATGAAGACTGAAAAGGTTGCCGAATACATTATAAAATGGCTAAAAGATTATGCTGAGAATGCAAAAGTAAAAGGATTTGTAGTTGGAGTTTCTGGCGGTATAGACTCTGCCCTTACCTCTACTTTATGTGCTAAAACTGGTTTACCTACTTTATGTGTAGAAATGCCAATTCATCAATCTCCAATTCAGGTTAGTAGAGCACAAGAGCATATTACACAATTAAAAAATAATTTTGATAATGTTTCTGATGTTTGCGTAGATCTAACCTCTACTTTCGAGGATTTTAAAAATGTTGTACCAAATGCAGATCCTTCAGCTAAAGTAGATTTGTCTTTAGCAAATACAAGAGCTAGACTTAGAATGACAACTTTATACTATTTAGCAGGTCTACATAGCTCTTTAGTAGCTGGAACAGGTAATAAAGTAGAAGATTTTGGCGTTGGATTTTACACCAAATATGGTGATGGTGGTGTTGACTTAAGTCCTATTGCAGATTTAATGAAATCTGAAGTATATGCATTATCTGAGTTTTTAGAAGTACCAAACTCCATACAAAAAGCACAACCAACGGATGGGTTATTTGGGGATAGCAGAACTGATGAAGATCAAATAGGTGCTTCTTATGATGAATTAGAATGGGCCATGGTGATGCAAGAAAAAGGAAAATCTGAAAATGATTTTTCAGGAAGAGATCTAGAAGTTTTTAAAATTTACACAAGATTAAATAGAATTAACCAACATAAAATGCTACCAATTCCTATTTGTGAAATTCCAAATGAAATAAAATAGAAACATAAAAAAAGCCTTAATTCTATTAAATTAAGGCTTTTCTATTTATAATTTTATTATTACAGCAAATTTGCTGCAACCATCATCTTTTTAATCTTTAAATATGCTTTTTTCTTAGAACCTGATGAAATTTCAAATGGTAACAATAGGAATAATTGAATAATTTTTAAAAATTGTAATGATCTTTTCATAATACTGAGGGTTTTCTTTTTGCGAGTGCAATATACAAAAAATCTATTTGATTATAAATTAATGCTATAGGGATAAACACCCGATTTTACAATTTAATAATATTAAACAACTCTATTCAGCTTTTCAAAGAGCCTCATTTTCAGGTTTGTATAATTCCTAATAACCTCTAAATCTATTGGTGAGCCTTGGTTTGCTACAGCCTCACTCATCAATTCATCTATCTTTTCTCCTATTAAAACGCGTCTTAAATTATACACCACATCATTCACATCTTTGGCCAAAACTTCTAAAGCAGACTTTACCTCTATGTTTTGCCCTTCCCAATTACTTAGCTGTCTATTAGGATTTTCTTTTTCCATTAAAATAGAAGTTACAATGGTAGATATTTCTGAATTCTTATGATTAATTAAACCATCAATATCTAATTTTTCTAACTGATTTAACTGATGAATAATTTCGGTATAAATTTCTTGAAAAAGTACGTTAGAAAATTCTATTTCATCTTCATGTAAATGCACATAAATTTCTGCTGAAACCGTATTTTCATATTTCCTTGTATCTATTTTCTCTCTACCTGCATCATCTACATTTATAACTTCTTCCGTAAACTCTACTTCTTCATTTCCATATAAAAGTAAAATTTTAATAATCTCATTTTCTAAAATAGAAAGTTGATCTATTTTCTGGTTAGCAACTACACCACCTTTAACCAAGCCCATTTTAGTTTGTTCTTGTCCACTAGCATAATCTGGTGGAGGCTCGTTTGGGTTTTGTTGTGGGGTGTTTAGCTGTCTGTTAGATTTACTTTTTTCTTGTAATCCCTTTTTTAACAACTGCGCTAACTCACTAAACAATACGCGTTCTGAAATATCCATGATTCTAGAACATTCTTGTACGTAAACTTCTCGCTGAATACCATCTGGAATTTTAGCTATACTTGTTACAATATCTCTAATTACACCCGCTTTTTTTATAGGGTCGTTATTAGAATCTTTTAATAAAAGGGATACTTTAAAATTGATAAAATCTTGTGCAGAATCCTCTAAATAAGCTGCTAATTCTGCATTTGAATTGGCTTTTGCAAAACTATCTGGATCTTCGCCATCAGGAAACTGAACTACTTTTACGTTCATTCCTTGCTCTAGAATTAAATCGATACCACGAATGGAAGCTCTAATTCCGGCTGCATCTCCATCAAAAAGTACAGTAATATTTTTTGTTAATCTATTTATTAACCTAATTTGATCTGGTGTTAAAGCAGTACCAGAAGACGCTACTACATTCTCTACTCCAGATTGATTAAAAGAAATTACATCCGTATAGCCTTCTACCAAAAAGCAATTGTCTTGTTTGGCTATTTCTTTCTTAGCTTGGTATAATCCGTATAGAATTTTACTTTTATGGTAAATATCACTTTCTGGTGAATTTAAGTATTTAGCTGCTTTTTTATCAGCCGTTAAAATACGCCCTCCAAAACCTAAAATACGTCCCGACATAGAATGTATCGGGAACATTACACGTCCTTTAAAACGGTCGAATTGTTTGTTCTCTTTTACAATTGTAAGTCCTGTGGATGCTAAAAACTTTAAATCGTAGCCTCTTTTTAAAGCAGCATTTGTAAAATTATCCCACTCGTCCATACAATATCCTAACTCGAACCTTTTAATAGTTTCATCTGTAAAACCACGTTCTTTAAAATATGACAATCCTATGGCTTTTCCTTTATTAGAAGTAAGCATTAACTCATGAAAATAATCTTTAGCAAAGGTTGAAACCAAATACATGCTTTCTCGTTCATTCATCTGAGCTTTTTCTTCAGATGATTGCTCTGCTTCTTCAATTTCTATATTGTATTTTTTAGCCAACCACCTTAATGCTTCTGGATAGGTATAATGTTCATGCTCCATTAAAAAGGAAACAGAATTCCCTCCTTTTCCTGTAGAAAAATCTTTCCAGATTTGTTTTACTGGAGAGACCATAAAAGAAGGTGATTTTTCGTCTGTAAACGGACTCAAACCTTTAAAGTTACTTCCTGCTTTTTTAAGCACAACAAATTCTCCAATAACCTCTTCTACTCTAGCTGTTTCGAAAATGCGGTCTATGGTACTTCTTAATATCATTTATTGGTTTTATTGGAAAGTGATGACAAAGATAATAATTAGAACGTTATTTTTTCTATTATAAAAAGTTCTAACAAAATAAAACCTCAAAGGTTTTAAAAACCTTTGAGGTTTGTATAAATTTTAAATAATTGTTTTTACAAACTTCCTTTTTTAGTTTGCGATACGCGTTAAGGATTGCGCAATTGTTTGAGCTCTTTTTTGTTTTTCTACAAAAAAAGCGAGTGCAAAAGCCTGCCCCTTGTGGTAACGCCCAAAGAAAATTAAGAAGCTGCCTTTAATTTCTTTAAAGTTGAATTAGATAATTTTGCTTCTGCATACTCCTTAGTTACATTTAGTTCTTTTTCATCAGAACTTGGTAAATCGAACATGGCATCTGTAAAAATTGCCTCACATAAAGAACGTAATCCTCTTGCTCCTAATTTATATTCTACCGCTTTTTCTACGATATAATTTAAAGCTTCTTCTTCTATCGTAAACTCCACATCATCCATTGTAAACAACTTAGAATATTGCTTAATAATAGCGTTTTTAGGCTCTGTTAAGATTGCTCTTAACGTGGTCGCATCTAATGGATTCATGTAGCTTAATACTGGTAAACGCCCAATAATTTCTGGAATTAAACCAAAAGCTTTTAAATCTGAAGGAATAATGTATTGTAACAAGTTGTCTTCATCTACTTTATCATCATCTAAAGAAGCACCAAAACCAACAGCTTGCATATTTAAACGCTTACTTATATATCTTTCGATTCCAGAAAAAGCACCACCTGCAATAAATAAAATCTCTTTAGTGTCTACTTCTATAAATTTTTGCTCCGGATGTTTTCTACCTCCTTTAGGCGCTACATTTACAACTGTACCTTCTAATAATTTTAATAAAGCTTGCTGTACTCCTTCTCCAGAAACATCTCTTGTAATAGAAGGATTGTCTCCTTTACGAGCAATTTTATCAATTTCATCAATAAAAATAATACCTCTTTGCGCTTTTTCTACATCGTAATCTGCAGCTTGTAATAATTTACTTAAAATACTTTCTACATCTTCACCAACATAACCAGCTTGCGTTAAAACAGTGGCATCTACAATAGCAAAAGGAACGTTTAACATTCTTGCAATTGTTTTTGCTACTAAGGTTTTTCCGGTTCCGGTTTCTCCAACTAAAACAATGTTAGATTTTTCTATTTCTACATCGTCTTTATCGTCTTTGGTTTGTAATAATCTTTTATAATGATTATAAACTGCTACTGCCATTGCTCTTTTAGTTTCTAATTGACCAATAATATATTGATCTAAAAACTCTTTAATTTGCAAAGGCTTTCTAAGCGTTAAATCTTTAGATAAGTCGCTAGATTTTGCTTCAGTAATTTCTTCTTCTACAATTCCGTGCGCTTGCTCTATACATTTATCGCAAATATGAGCATCCATACCTGCTATTAACAAGTCTGTTTCTGCTTTTTTTCGTCCGCAAAACGAACATTCTAAATTTTCTTCTTTCGACATTTTTCCTCGCTTTAGGCTCTAGGCTTTAAGCTCTAGGCAGGCTAACTGCATAGAACTTATTGCTTAAAGCAAACTATTTACTTTTTTCTTGCTAAAACTTCGTCAATCATTCCGTACGCTTTTGCTTCATCTGCTTTCATCCAATAATCTCTATCAGAATCATTGTGTACCTTTTCTACAGTTTGACCAGAGTGGTTTGCAATAATATCATACAACTCTCCTTTTAACTTTATAATTTCTCTTGCAGTAATTTCGATATCTGAAGCCTGACCTTGTGCACCACCTAAAGGTTGGTGAATCATAACTCTAGAATGTGGTAATGCAGAACGTTTACCTGCTGCTCCTGCACACATTAAAACGGCTCCCATAGAAGCTGCCATACCTGTACAAATCGTTGCTACATCTGGTTTTATGAACTGCATAGTATCATAAATACCTAAACCTGCATACACTCCCCCACCTGGAGAATTGATATAAATTGAAATATCTTTATTAGCATCTACACTTTCTAAAAATAATAACTGAGCTTGAATAATATTTGCTACCTGGTCATTAATTCCTGTTCCTAAAAAGATAATTCTATCCATCATTAAACGAGAAAAAACATCCATTTGAGTAATGTTCATTTGACGCTCTTCCATAATATATGGCGTTACACTACTTGTAATCTTGCCATAATAGTTGCTGTTAATTCCGTGATGTTTTGTTGCGTATTTCTCGAACTCTTTTCCGTAATCCATTATTATGATGCTTTTTTAAGTTTAATATTGTAAATATAAGAACTATTTCTTACTATTTTGTTTCAGTTTGTCGCTAAAAAAACCTGAATATAACAATTCAGGTTTTTAATTATTTATAATTTTAAAACCTCTCGACTGTGCTCGAGGTGACCTATAAATAACTTACTGTTATTTATATACTTCTTTAATAAAGTCTTCGTAAGAAAGCTCTTTAGATTTAAAACTCATGTTCTCTTTGTAAAAAGTTAATAACTTGTTACTAATTAACTGAGATTGTAATTTCTGAGCTTCTTCTTGGTTTTGTAAAATTCTACCAGCAATATCATCCAATTCTTTTTCTTCTGGATTTGTATTACCAAATTGAGCCATTTGCGTACGGATAAATCCTTTTGCATAGTCTACCAATTCTGTATAATCTATTTTAATATCATTATCTTTCATAACCTTTCCTTCGATTAATTGATAACGTAAACCTTTTTCTGATTTTTCAAATTCTGCAGTAGCTTCTTCTTCTGTTAAAGGCTTTTCTCCTGCAGTTCTTAACCATTTCTTTAAGAAATCTGCTGGTAAATCAAACTTTGTACTTTCTACTAAATACTCTGTAATAGCATTTAATAATTGTTGATCTCCTTGCTGTTGAAATTGCTTTTCTGCGTCTTCTTTAATTTTTTCTCTTAATTCAGTTACAGAAGTTACACTTCCATCAGGAAATAATTTATCGAACAATTCCTTGTCTAAATCTGCTGGCTCTGTTTTTGTAACTTCTTCTACGGTAAAAGAAACAGTAATGTCTAAATCGTGAATTACATCATGAGAAACACCTAAAATGTGTTCTAATCTATGAGCATCTTCAAATAAATTTTTTGTACCTAACTCTACTACGTCACCAACTTTAGCTCCAACTAATTTAGAGATGTTCTCATCACCATTTAAGTCTTTTACGATAAAAGTAGATTTTTTGTTGATTTCATTTTCTTCATTTACAAAAGTACCTGTAATATTAGATTCTTCAGTAGCTTCTTCTATGGCACTTACTTTACCGTAACGAGTTTGAATGTTCTTAACTTCTTCGTCAAGTAATTCTTCTGTTGCAATAATATTGTATTGTGTAACTTTATCTTTAGCTTTTAAATCTACCTCAAAAACAGGTGCTAAACCTAATTCAAATTCAAAAGAAAACTCTTCTGCATCCCAGTTAAAATCTTCAGTCATTCTAGGTAAAGGATTACCTAACATTTCTAATTTTTCTTCTGCTATAAATTTATTTAAAGACTCTTGTAAAAGCTTGTTAACCTCATCTATCATAATAGATTTACCATACTGCTTTTTAATCATCCCCATTGGTACATGTCCTTTTCTAAAACCAGGAACATCTGCCTTTTTACGGTAATCTGTTAATAAACTTGATACTTTTGCTTGATAATCTTCTGCTACGATATCTACTTTTACAACTGCGTTTAACGCATCAATGCTTTCTTTTGTAATATTCATTTCTTGTTCTTTTATCTTGAAAAATCGAGTGCAAAATTAATAATTTTAATTGATTGCACAAATGTTAAATACTTCTAATTCAGTATTGTTATTTAGTTTTGAATTGTTTTGGTATCCTCTTTTAATAATGAAAATAATGCCGATCTAAAAATAGACAGTAAAACACTGAATAATAGGGCAGCAAAAAATCCGGAAACAGCAAAACCATCTACTAACTTATCTGCCAATAATATAATGCACGCATTAATTACAAAAATAAATAAGCCAAAAGTGACAATAGTTGCAGGTAATGTAAAAAAGATTAAAAGTGGTCTTACAAACATATTTAGTAACGATATAACCACAGCAACAATAATTGCCGCAACATAACCTGCTACAGAAATACCTGGTAAAATATTAGCTAAAACAATTACTGCTAAAGCCGTTAATAAAATTTTTAAAAAGGTTTTCATACTGTTTATTTTTAGAGATAATTGCCAAAACTGTACCAAATGAAAAAGTCTGCTTTTTTGTCATGCTTTGAATTTGAGCTAGCTTGTATTTAAGCATAAAAACGAATAACTATGCTAAACAGAATTCAAGCCAATCACTATATATCATACATTTATAGGTAAAAACTAAAACCAACAATCCTTAAAGAATCAAATCTTTAAAATTATCGAAAATCAAACAAGAGATCATATCCTAAAGAAACCAGTGTCACTTACAAAATGTTATGGATATCGGATTTAACAAAAAACACCACAATCATTTGTTTGGGAGCATTTTCTTCGGATGTATATATCACTTAAAAAAAAACAATTTTACGTCCCGCTAACAATATTGATACATAATATTTAAACAACTACATTTTTTTACCTTTATAAATCTATAAAACAAGATATTTTGGTATTAAACCTATATAATTTGATAGTAGCATATGCTTTTTGTACCTTTGCATTATGAAAATAAGGATACACAAACAGCGTAACTTTAGAATATTCAACTTTAATTTTTTAGTGTTTAAAAACCAACCTAAAAAATTCATACCTCCTCACTCTTTTTTTAAATAAACGCTCCTAGCGTTTAACTTCTTTTTTAAGCTTTTTAGCTTTTCATTTTTTATCGTTTTAGATAAATCAAATCAATAGAAATAATGATGATGATTAAAACTTTTGACGCCTTTACGAGGATGTCCTACATAAATATTAATAAAATTTCAAAATTTTTACACAAGCACTTAGAAGACGACTGTAAAGAGGACAAAAGTGCCATTCGTAAATCACTTTTATATGCTGCCAAAGAAACATCTAATCTAGGTGGCTATGCATTTGTTATAGAAGAAAAAGACAAAATAATTGGAGCAATTGTAGTTAATAAAACGGGGATGAGTGAATATCAATCTGAAAACCTAATTACCTACCTGGCAGTTCATAAAGAATATAGAGAACAAAAAATTGCTACAAAACTAATAAAAGAAGCTACCAAATACTGCAACGGAAACCTATCTCTAAACATTAATAAAAATAATAATGCTATCGAGTTATTCAAGAAAAACGGATTTGTATCACAAAAAATTCAAATGACATTACATAAATAACACTCAGAATAAAATTCAAAAAGAATAATAGTAACTTAAAATAAAAAAATGAAAATACTAGTAATTGGCGCAGGAAATATGGGGCTAACGTATGCTCAAGGAATGTCTAAATCTAAATTGTTAAAGAAAAAAAACATTATGGTTTTAGATAATTCTGCAGAAAAGTTAGAAGAGTTAAATGAAATATCTCATTTTGATGCCTTTAAAGAACTAGAAGACTGCGTACCAAAAGCAGACATCATCTTTATTGCTGTAAAACCATACCATGCAGAAAAACTTTTTAAAGCATTAAAACCCTTTACAAAACCGGGTCAGGTTATTGTATCTATTATGGCTGGTGTTAATATAGATAACATTAAAAAATATTCTGGATTAAACAAAATAGTAAGAGCAATGCCTAATTTACCAGCTCAAATTGGTAAAGGTTTAACATCTTATGTAACTTCAGAAGAAGTATCTAGATTAGAAAAATTAACCGTAGAAAGCTTATTAGACACCACTGGTAAATCTATGGAAGTAAGCAGCGAAAAACTGATTGACGCTTCTACAGGAATTTCAGGAAGTGGACCTGCTTACGTATTCTACTTCATGCAAAGTATGATGGAGGCTGCCTTAAAAATGGGCTTCTCTAAAAACGATTCTTCTGTTTTAGTAAGTCAGACTTTTACTGGAGCTATCGAATTATTTAATCAATCTAATTTATCGCCAAATTCTTGGATGGAAAAAGTAGCTTCTAAAGGAGGTACAACTCGTGCCGCTTTAGACTCTATGGAAGATAATAATGTAAATGAATTAATTAAAGACGCCGCTTTTGCCGCTTTTAACAGAGCTGTAGAAATGGGTAAAGAACATTAAAATGTATAAAGAAAGAATAGTAATTAAAGTAGGTACCAATGTAATGACAAACAGAGATAACAGAATTGTTAGACCTGTTTTAAGACGCTTGGTAAAACAAGTTGCAGAATTATACGAACGTGGTATTATTTGTATTCTAGTTTCTTCTGGATCTGTAATTGCAGGTAAAGAAATTCTAGGAGAATCTAGTATTGAAAATAATACGCAAAGAAGGCAAGTGTATTCTGCTATTGGGCAACCAAGAATGATGCGTCATTATTACAACCTTTTTAATGATTACGGTATGAAATGTGCACAGGTTTTACCTACAAAAAGAGATTTTTCTCCTGGCGTACACAGACAAAACATGATTAATTGTTGCGAAGGTTTGTTAGCAGAAGGCGTAATTCCTATTGCCAATGAAGATGATGCTGTTTCTGTAACAATGTCTATGTTTTCTGACAATGATGAGCTAGCTAGTTTAATTGCACAATTAATAAATGCTGATAAATTAATTATTCTAACAGATATAGACGGATTGTACACAGGACATCCGGAAGCTGAAAGCAGTAATTTAATTACCAATGTAAATCCAGATGACGATTTAGATAAATATATAAAAGATAGTAATAAAAAACCTGGGGAAGGTAGAGGCGGAATGGGTTCTAAGTTAGATTATGCCCAAGAAGCAGCATCTAACAACATCCCTACTTTTATTGCAAACGGAAAAAGAGATAACACCATTATTGATATTATTGACGGAAAGTCCGTCGGTACAAAAGTGGCACTTTAAAATCTATAAGATGAAATTATTAGAAACAACCATTAAAAATAACGTACTAACAAGCATGACCAAGATTCTTGATAAAAATCGAGAAGCCTTATTAAAAGCAAACAAAAGAGATTTAGATGCTTTTAATAAAGAAGATCAAGCAATGTTTGACCGTTTGATTTTAAACGATCAAAAAATTGATGGAATGATAAAAGCCATCAATGAAGTTAAAGCGCAAGAAGATCCAGTAAATCAAATTATTAGTGACATTACTTTAGAAAACGGATTAAAAGTAACCAACAAAACAGCACCATTTGGTACCATCATGATTATTTATGAATCGAGACCAGATGTTACTGTAGAAGCGGCCGTTTTAGCCTTTAAATCTAACAATAGAATTTTATTAAAAGGTGGTAAAGAAGCCTTATACAGTAATAAAATATTAGTAGATTTCTGGCACAAAGCATTAACAGAAAATAATCTAAGTGAAGATTATATTAAGTTCTTGCAAATGGATAGAACCGAAACACAAGAATTTTTAAGAAACCCAACAGAACAATTAGATTTAATTGTACCAAGAGGAGGAGAACGCTTAATTAGTTTTGTAAAAGAACATGCAACTTGTGCCGTTTTAATTAGCGGACGAGGTAATAACTTTATCTATATTGATGAAAGTGCCGACTGGAACAAAACATTAGCGGTAATCATCAATGCAAAAACTGCTAAAATTTCTGCATGTAATGCATTAGATAAAATCCTTATCAATAAAAACATAGAAGGTTACGAGTCTAAATTAAAAGATTTACAAACTGTTTTAAAAGAAAAGAAGGTTACTATTTTAGTTGATAAAAGCGTAAAAGAAGTATTAACAGACGAAGCTCTAATACCTGAAGAAAGTGTTTGGAAGGAAGAATTTTTAGCTTTAAAATGTTGTATTGGTGCCGTAGAAAATTTAGATGAAGCTACAGAAATGATTAACAAATATTCTGGAGGTCATTCTGCCGCAATAATGACCACTAATGATGAAAATGCTGATAATTTTATGCAACAAGTAGATTGTGCTGCTGTTTACAAAAACTCTTCAACGAGGTTTACAGATGGTGGTCAGTTAGGTGTTGGTGCAGAATTAGCGATAAGTACAGACAAATTACACCACAGAGGTCCGTTAGGATTAAAGAAATTAGTCACCAATAAGTATTATATTATTGGAGATGGAAATGTGCGTGCATAACCTATTTCACAAATTATATTAACTTTTGGTTTTCTTGTTATAAAGCAGGAAAACCAAAATTTTTTTAAATACTAAATTTATATATATCATTCTTTAGAAACTAGCGACAGAAATTCATCTTAAAGAAGTAAAATATAAAATTAGAAGACATATTTCTACAAACAAGCCCGCGTTAGGGATTGCAGTGAAAAGCCCACAGGGAGGAACGACCGAGGACTTGAAACGTAAAGCCCGACCCTTTTGGGTAACGCCCTAATAAAAATATTTTTTTTTATTTATCCTGTAACTCTGTAGCCTTACGCTCTAACTCTGCCTGAAATTCTTCCATAACTGGTTTTACAGTGCTATCTGGTATGTCTGATACTTTGATGTACATTAAGCCATCTACGGCATTATTAAATTTAGGATCTACATTAAACGCAACCAAACGTGCGTTTTGTTTTACGTATTTTTTAATCAACACAGGAATTCTTAGTGCTCCTGGTTCAATTTCATCGATAATTTTATCGAACTTTTGCATGTCTGCTTTGGTAGCATCAAACACAAAATCTTTGTCACCGTCTTTTAATTTTACTTTGTATTCTTTCTTCGGATGAATGTATTGCGCAATATATGGGTCGTAATAATGAGATTTCATAAACTCTATCATTAACGATTTTGAAAAATCTGAAAACTGATTGCTAATAGAAACTCCTCCCATTAAGTATTTATATTCTGGATAACGTAAAGTAACATGTACAATTCCCTTCCATAATAAAAATAGTGGCATTGGCTTTTGTTGATATTCGCCAATAATGAAAGCTCTACCCATTTCTATGGTATTGTCCATCATTTGAAATAATTCTGGCTCAATTCTAAACAGTGTTTGAATATAGAAACCATTAATACCATATTTTTTATAAATATCTTTTCCAAGCCCCATTCTGTAAGCTCCTGCCAAACAGTTTGCTTCTCTGTCCCACAGTAACAAATGGTGATAATATTTGTCGAATTTATCTAAATCTATTTCTTTATTGGTTCCTTCACCTACAGCCCTAAAAGTAACTTCTCGCAATCTACCAATTTCATGTAATAAATTAGGAATCTCTTTTGCACTGGCAAAAAACACTTCGTAGTTCTTACTTTCTAACAACCTACCATCTCCTTTTCTTAAAGCATCTACTTCTTTAATAAATAAATCTGTATTTCTTTGAGGTGTTATTTTTTTAGCAGCCTTTTTAGGAATCTTTAAAGTTTGGGCAGATATTAACTTATGTGCTTTTTCAAAAGGATTAGCCAACATATAAGTTTTCTTTCTGATAAATTCGGAATAAGCAGAAATCTCTTTATATTCTTCTTGGTCTTTTACAGAAATTGGCTTCCCTATTCTTACTTTTATAACTTTACCTCCTTGAGATATTACTTCAGATGGTAATTTTGCAGTTCTTAAAGTATCTGATATTTTTGATAAAAAATAAAATAGACGACTGTTTTTTGCATGAAAATAAATAGGAATTACAGGCACATTCGCCTTTTTAATAAACCTAACAGCACCTTCTTCCCAAGGTTTATCTACATTTAACTTTCCATCTTTATAAGTAGATACTTCTCCTGCAGGAAAAATACCTAAAGGATTCCCTTCTCTTAAATGTAATAATGCATTTTTAATACCAGCTACACTAGATTTAGCATCCTTTCTTGATTCAAAAGGATTTACAGGCATTACAAAAGGCTTTAAAGGCTCAACTCTGTGTAGTAAAAAATTGGCTATAATTTTGTAATCTGCTCTTTTTTCTATGAGTAATTTTAGTAATAAAACACCATCTATACCGCCTAAAGGATGGTTAGACACCGTAATAAAAGGGCCCTCTTTTGGAATTCTCTTTAAATCTTCTTCCGGAATTTCAAATTTGATATCGCAATCATCTAAAATACTGTTTAAAAAATTTAAATCTTTTTTATTTTTATTCTTAGCGTAGATTCTATTGATTGCAGAAATACGAAGTATCCTTAATAGAATCCACCCAATAAAAGTTCCTAAAAAACCAAACTTATGTAAACCAATTACTTGCGCAATCTCTTTAGCTGTTACTAATGCCATATATTATAATTAGACGGAACTGCAAACTTACTAAAAATAAATATTGAATTACTATTTAGTTACTAAAACAGAATAAAGACACCAGTTTTACATGCATCAAAGATTTACTAGCTATTAAAACTTAAAGCTTTTACTTCCATGAAAACGTGTAAAATTAGTGCCTTTTTTATATTGTGAAGTTATTTTGTTACTAAAACAATTTGAATTGTTTCTTTATTTACTTGTGTTAATAAAGGAGTTCCCTTAGCTTCTATACTTGCTACAGCCTTATCATCAAAATGACGTACAGTAAACAAGTCTACACCTTTCTGAACATCAATTTTAAACTGCGTTTTTAACTCATTATAAAATTCATCGAACTTGTTAAATTTATTATCAATACAAACAGAAAAGCTAATGGCAGAATTCTGAATTAAGTTTACTTTTAATTGATAATCATGTAATTTTTGAAAGATATAACTGATATTATTTTCTACCATAAAAGAAAAATCTAATGCAGAAATAGAAACCAAAATCTGATCTTTTTTAACAATAAAACAAGGTATAAAAGGTTCTAACATTTTTCCTTTAGAAACTCTTGTACCTGTTTCCTTTGGATTTACAAAAGAACGCACCAATAACGGAATATCTTTTCTTTCTAGGGGCTGTAATGTTTTTGGGTGAATTACAGAAGCTCCGTAAAATGCCATTTCTATAGCTTCTTCATAAGAAATTTGCTCTAATAAAGTAGTATCTTCAAAGACTCTTGGGTCTGCATTTAAAACCCCAGGAACATCTTTCCAGATTGTAACATTCTCTGCATCTAAACAATACGCAAAAATACCTGCCGTATAATCCGAACCTTCTCTACCTAAAGTAGTGGTGTTTTCTGTATCATTTGCTGCAATAAAACCTTGAGTAATATTTAATTTAGAAGCATCTAATTTTTTATTAATTAGTTCTTGCGTTAAATTCCAATCTACTTTTGCATCTCTATAATTACTATCTGTTTTTATGTAATTTCTAACATCGAACCAGTTATTTTCTACACCAATTTTAGTTAAATATGCACTTACTATTTTTGTTGATAAAAGCTCTCCAAAACAGATAATTTGATCATATACATAATTATATCTCTGCGAAGTATTTCTAGCTAAAAACCAGCTTAATTCTCCTAAAAGGATATCAATTTCTTTATAAATTTCATCATCCTTATCAAACAAATCATTCATTAAATTTTTATGGAAGTCTTCTATAATACCTAAATTTTCAGACAACTTATCTGTCTTATTATAATATGCGTCTATAACCTCTTCAAAAGCATTGGTTATTTTACCCATTGCAGAAATTACAACTACTGTACTTTCCGTTCCTTCGCTTTGTAAAATCTGTGTTACATTTTTTACACTTGCTGCATCTTTTACAGACGCTCCTCCAAATTTAAAAATCTTCATTTTAATTATTTTGAATAAATTTTGATAAGTTTTCTTTGTCCATTTGTACTACAGACCAATCGTTTAAATACGTGGCACCTGTACTTTTATAAAATTCTACTGCATTGGTATTCCAATCTATTACTTCCCACGCAACTCTCTTAAAATTATTGTCATGAGCATATTTTAAAACAGCTGTATACAAAGCTTTTCCTGCGCCTATTTTCTGTTTACTTTGGGTTACTATTAAGTCTTCTAAATGAATAGTTCTTCCTTTCCATGTAGAATAACGTTCGTAAAACAAAGCAATACCAATAATTTTATTTTCTTGCTCTGCTACAAAAACTTTAAACTTAGGATTCTTAGAAAAACCATCTTTTATTAAATCATCTACTGTTACTTCTACAGCATCTGGTTCTTTCTCAAAAACTGCTAATTCTGTGATTAAATTCAGCACAGATTGCATGTCTTTTTCTTCTCCTAATCTTACAGTAAAGTCCATCTTTTTATAAATTTTAATCAAAGATAGTTATTTACATATCTACCAAAAATATTTGAAGATTTTAGACAATTATTTTTGAATTGTTTAAATTTCTAAAGGAAAATTAAATAACTAAAACGTTGTAGTAACTTTAAAAAATATAGATATTTGTTAAAATTAACAACATAACACGCAAAATGACAGGAAAAAAACAAACTTTAGGTGAATTTATTATTGAACATCAACATGCTTTTAAATATAGTTCTGGAGAACTTTCTAGTCTTTTAAATTCTATAAGATTAGCAGCAAAAGTGGTAAATCACGAAGTTAACAAAGCTGGTTTGGTAGATATTATTGGTGCAGCTGGAGACACAAATATTCAAGGTGAAGATCAACAAAAATTAGACGTGTATGCTAATGATAAGTTTATACAGACTTTAACAAGAAGGAATATTGTTTGTGGTATTGCTAGTGAAGAAGAAGATAGTTTTATTTCTATTAATAGTAACGATGAGAATCATCAAAATAAATATGTTGTTTTAATTGATCCTTTAGATGGTTCTTCTAATATTGATGTAAATGTCTCGGTAGGAACGATCTTCTCTATTTATAGACGTATTACTCCTACAGGTACTCCTGTAGAATTAAAAGATTTTTTACAAAAAGGAAGTGCACAAGTTGCTGCTGGTTATGTAGTGTACGGAACTTCTACGATGATTGTTTACACCACTGGAGATGGTGTTAATGGCTTTACATTAAACCCTGCAATTGGTTCTTTTTACTTATCTCACCCAAATATGGAGTTCCCAGAAGACGGAACAATGTATTCTGTAAACGAAGGAAATTATTTAGACTTTCCTTTAGGTGTAAAAAAATATATTAAATACTGCCAGGAAGAAGAAGGAAACAGACCTTATACCAGTAGATATATTGGTTCTTTGGTTTCTGACTTTCATAGAAACATGATAAAAGGAGGTATTTATATGTATCCAAAAGGTTCTAGAAACCCAAACGGAAAACTACGTTTACTCTATGAATGTAACCCAATGGCTTTTATTGCAGAACAAGCTAACGGAAAATCTTCTGATGGTTATACAAGGACTATGGATGTGGAGCCTACTGAGCTACACCAAAGAGTTCCTTTTATTTGTGGAAGTAAAAATATGGTAAATCAGTTAGAGGAATTTATGCAAATACACGGAGAATAAATCTTATTTATACTGTAATCAATTATCAAAACATAAAATACTTGTAAAACCATCCATTTATGGTTAATTTTACAAGCGTAAATAGTATACTAACTTTTAAAAAACATAAAAAAATGGCTTTTCAATTACCGGAATTAGGATACGCTTATGATGCGTTAGAACCAAATATTGATGCAAGAACTATGGAGATTCACCATAGTAAACATCACCAAGGATATACAAATAACTTAAACAATGCAATTGCAGATACGGACTTAGAAGGAAAATCTATTGAAGATATTCTTGCTAATTTAGATATGAGCAATGGAGCTGTTAGAAATAATGGTGGTGGTTTTTACAATCATTCATTATTCTGGTCAGTTTTAAACCCAAATGATAGAGGATATTTATCTGGTGAATTAAAAGATGCTATTGAAGCTGCTTTTGGTACTAAAGATGATTTTATTGCCGCTTTTTCTAAAGCAGCAGCTACTCAGTTTGGTTCTGGTTGGGCGTGGTTATGTGTTTTACCAGGAGGTAAAGTAGAAGTTTGTTCTACACCAAACCAAGACAATCCATTAATGCCAGGTGTAACTTGTGGCGGAACTCCAATCTTAGGATTAGACGTTTGGGAACATGCTTACTACTTAAACTACCAAAACAGAAGACCAGATTATATCAATGCATTTTTTGATGTAATTAACTGGAACGAAGTTGAAAAACGTTACGCAGCAGCAAAATAAGTAACACAGTTGCTTTTAGATATCGCACTCATAAAGTGAATTAACTTAAGAGTAAGATTACTAATTTTCATAAAAAAAGCATCCTAAATTTAGGATGCTTTTTTATTTTACTTACTGTTGCTCTTTTTTAAATATTCTTTATAAGCTTTACTATATTTTTTATAACCAACCTCAACACCTTCTTTCATTTGCTGATGTACTTTTGGATGTTCTTTTTCAAACCATTTAACAAAAGCTAAACCTGGAACAGGAGCCGGATTATAAACAATATTATCCGGAGTCATAGCTTTCTCAAATTCTAATGTTTTTACACGTAGCTTTTCTAATATCTCTTTGTATTTTTTATTAGAAGCTAAGTTATTTAACTGATGTGGATCTTCTTTTAAATTATACAACTCCTCTTTAGGTTTTGTTGCTTCAAAAAATGGTTTTTGAGCGTCATTTAATTTACCTTCTTTATACAGTTTTCTCATCACATGTACAGCAGGTCTGTAAAACTCTAAATAAGCTTGTTGTGCATCATAAGGAATCTCTGGTTTCTCATTTTTAATATAAGACCAATCTTCAGAAATTACAGCTTTAGACTTTTCTTCAATTTCGTCCCATAAATCTCTTGTACCATAAACAAATTCCCTCTCAAAGTCTTTCTTAAAAATTGGTTTTCCGGTCATATAATCAGGAACTTCAATCCCTGCAAAATCTACAATTGTAGCAGTAATATCTGTTGATGAAACCACATCTTTTCTAACTTGACCACCTTTAAAATGCTTCGGATAATACAGTATAAAAGGAATTCTTAACCCAGTATCTTGTAAATACCCCTTTCCTCGGATATTACAACGACCATTATCTCCAATAAAGATTACAATTGTGTTGTTCGCCATTCCCTTGTCTTCTAATTCATTAAAAATCATTCCAACTTCATTATCCATATATTCGATTTGGTCTAAATACTTAGCCCAATCCAATCGTATCGCAGGATCATCTGCCATATATGGAGGTAACGTTACTGTCTTAGCATCTACAGGATGTTTAGACTTCTCTCTAACGTCATCCCACCAATCTCCCCTATGTGTAACATCTAATTGTATCTGAGCAAAAAAAGGTTGATCTTCTTTTGTAAACGTATCATATTTATCAAACAAACCAAACTCCGTTTTTCCATCCCATTTCCCAATAGGCTTACTTTTAAAATTAACATCTGTCTTCCTTCCTTTTTTCATCACTCCATGATGACCTAATATTGTAGTATAACCTACATCTCTTAACAATTTTGTAAACGGTTTATATATAGAATCTAGAGGTACCTTTCTATTACTTCTATGATGCTGTGAGTTTGTTTTAACTTGATGTGTACCAATCATCATTGCAGATCTACTTGGCGAACATATTGGATTGGTTACAAAAGCATTATCAAAACGAATACCTTCTGATGCCATTTTATTTAAATATGGCGTTTTTACGTTTGGCATTCCATAGATTTCCAAATCGGTACTCATATCTTCTGCCATTAACCAAATAATATTAGGTTGCTGACTCTTAACATCATTTATAACCACTTTTTCTGATGTTTTTTTACAAGATGATATTGCAAGAAGCACTAAAAAAGTAAAAGCTACATATTTTATTAATTTCATATTTAAACACATTAATTGTTATCACGTAAATCTACGCATAATTTATAAAAGCTAAATTACTGAACCCCTACATCATGTAATTACAGTATCAAGAACCAATTAATCATGTAAAAATCGCTATCAATAAAAAAGTGAAAAAAAATAAATAAAAAACTTGTCAGAATAATAAAAGATATTATATTTGCACCGCTCTTAGGAATAAGGGTAATTAAAAAGAAAAGTTCTTTTAAAATTATGACTGCGAAAGTAGCTCAGGGGTAGAGCATCACCTTGCCAAGGTGGGGGTCGCGGGTTCAAATCCCGTCTTTCGCTCTATTCAATTACCATGCTGAAGTGGTGGAATTGGTAGACACGCTGGACTTAAAATCCAGTGGTCAGTAATGGCCGTGCGGGTTCAAGTCCCGCCTTCAGTACAATAACCGTTGTTAATCTTTTAGATTTTCAACGGTTTTTTGCTTTTACAAACTTAGGCACTCGCCTACTCCTCACTTTTTATTAAATTTATTTAATTTCATACTTAAACAATCATCAATAATAACAGCTCTATATCAAATAAAAAAAACATTAAACAATAGACTATTAACACTTTATGTAAAAATATAAAAATAATTAATTATTTCTCCATTTAAACATTGCGTACTACTAATAAAGATAATATATTTGCACTCCTTAGAAATAAGGACAACTATAAAAAAGTTCATTAAAAATAAAAAAGTAAAATTTGATTTAATTACCATCTTTACTTTATAAATAAAATACCATGCTGAAGTGGTGGAATTGGTAGACACGCTGGACTTAAAATCCAGTGGTCAGTAATGGCCGTGCGGGTTCAAGTCCCGCCTTCAGTACAATAACCGTTGTTAATCTTTTAGATTTTCAACGGTTTTTTTGCTTTTATAAACTTTCCGCCCAACTCACAGCTAATTACACCCTTTGATTATTATACCTGAATATTGTTTCGTAAAAGTATATATTGTAAACAAACACCTTATGAACCTAAACTGAATTAAAGCACTCAGATCAACTATCTATAAACATAAGATTATATGTAAAAAAAAATCCAGCTAAAAGCTGGATTCTTAATTATTCTATTTCATTATCTGAAGATTAGTAACCTCTAAATTAGTTAACTCTCTCCACCTACCTCTCGGTAAGTTTTTCTTAGTTAATTCAGCAAAAACAACTCTATCTAGCTTGCTTACTTTATAACCAACATGTTCAAATATCTTACGAACAATTCTATTTCTACCAGAATGGATTTCGATACCAATTTCAGATTTCGGTTGACCATCTACATAAGAAACAGCATCGATAAACACTTTTCTACCTTCAATAATAACCTCCCCTCGTAATTTCTCTAAATCTCTTAACTCTAATTTTCTATCTAGAGATGCATGATATAGTTTACGAACATTATGTTTTGGGTGTGTTAATTTCTTTGCTAAATCACCATCATTTGTAAACAGCAACAAACCAGTTGTGTTTCTATCTAACCTACCTACAGGGTAAATTCTTTCTTTAGATGCATTTGCAATCAATTCCATTACTGTTTTTCTACCTCTATCATCATCCATTGTGGTAATGTAGTTCTTAGGCTTATTCAGTAAAATATATCTTTTTTGTTCTGGTGTAATAGAAGTTCCATCAAAACGAACAATATCGTCTGGCTGAACTTTATATCCCATTTCTGTCACCAACTTTCCATTTACCTCTACACTACCGTGCTCTATATACATATCTGCTTCTCTACGAGAACATACTCCAGAATTTGCAATATATTTGTTTAAACGGATCCCTGAGGCGTCATTACTTGCCTTTGGAGTTTCTTTAATTTTGGTAAAAGTTTTCTTTGGAGTTTTTCTAGCTACAGGTTTGCTTTTTCTACTTAAAGGAGTACTTTTTTTACCTTCTTGTCGTCCTCTCGACGAGTTTTTATTTGAATTCATTACTTAAAAATTTTTGCAAAAATACGCAAAAAAACCTTAATTCAATCGGTCTATTACTTTTTCTACAATTAGTTCAGGCTTTATAAAAATTAAAGAGAAAACTCCTATTAAAAGCAACACTTTCAAAACGTTATGCATTAATCTATAATGTTTCGTTTCGGAAGAATTCCATAAATAAAAGCCTAAAAAAACAAGAACAAATAAAGCAAAGTAAAAATAATATCTCATGTAGCTTAAAGCTGGATAACTAAACAAAACTACAATAGGAAACAACGTTAAAAACAATAAGAATATTGATAATTTCTTTGTTCTTACCTCTCCATAAAAAACAGGAAAAGTATCGTAATCATTCACAATTGCTCCCTTCATACTCTGCAAATCTTTCAACAACTCTCTAACCATTATTACTAGAAACAAGAAAATTGCATGAACAAAAATGATTTTAGAAAAGTTCTGAAAATACACAAATACAGCAAAAAAAGGCAAAATGGTAAGTATAGTAGCAGAAACTAAACCTGTAAAAGGATACTTCTTAAGCTTGTGAGAGTAAAACCAAATAGCAAATATATAAATAGCAAAAAACAAAGCTGCTCTAACAGATATTAGGTAACCAAAAATAAAACCTAAAAAATTTAAAGTAAAATAAAGCTTTAACTTCGTAGACTGTTTTACATAATTATCTAAGCCCGTTTTTAATGGTCTATTTATGCGATCTACCTTTGCATCATAAAAATTATTAATAATATAACCAGACGCCACCACACATATACTTGCTAAAACAATGTATAACAAGTCTGCATCAAAAACAATTGTTCTGAGAGATTTTGTAGGCGAAAAAACAAAAATAGCCGCTAAGTATTGCGCTAAAACTAAAACAAGAATATTATACCCCCTGATTACAGAAACTAAGCTTAAAAGTTTAAAAATAATTCTTTTGACTTTAAAACTAGGCATATATTTAGAATCTATAAACCAACTCTAACTTATAATCTTTAAGACTTTTTTGAGCTTTTTCATAATCTTCAGTAAAACCTAAAATATAACCACCACCACCAGAACCACAAAGTTTCAGGTAATAATCATTTGTTTTAATTCCATTTTCCCAAACTTTATGAAAAGCATCAGGAATCATCGGTTTAAAGTTCTTTAAAACTATCTTGGATAATGATTTTACATTTCCAAATAAAGATTTCACGTTTCCTCCTAAGAAATCCTCGATACAAGCGTCTGTAGTAGTTGCAAATTCTTCGCTGATCATTTTTCTAAAACCTTCGTTTTTCATCTTATTCATAAAGATGTTAACCATAGGCTCCGTTTCTCCTATTTGCTCAGAATCTAACAAGAAAACAGCACCTTTTCCTTGTTTTTGAGAAGGAATACCCGCTGGCTCTACATTGTCTTTAGAGTTGATTAAAATTGGCAAACTTAAGTAACTATTTAAAGGATCTAAACCAGAACTTTTACCATGAAAAAAAGATTCCATTAAAGAAAAAACTCCTTTTAATCTTAACAATTTTTCTCTTGTTAAATTTTCTAAAACTGTTATTTTATTATCCGCATATTTATCATAAATAGACGCCACTAAAGCGCCAGAACTACCAACTCCATAACCTTGTGGAATTGAAGAATCGAAATACATTCCGTTTTCAATATCTGTTTTAAGACTAGATAAATTAAACGAAACTAACTCTGTTTCTAGAGAAGATAAATATTTATAAAAACGTTCTAAATTTTGGTTGGAAACTTTAGGTTTTCCAGATAAATCTGATGAAGTTTTTAAAGCTCCTCTGTATGCGTTAAACGGAATTGCCAAACCTTTAGAATCTTTTATAATTCCGTATTCTCCGAAGAGAAGGATTTTAGCATAAAATAATGGTCCTTTCATTTTTCTTTTTTATAGTACTGCAAAAATACAACATATTAAGTTAAGAGATAATTATTAAAAATTCTTGTAAAAAGTTTTCCAAACGCCAACTTTTTCTCCTTTTGTATATTTCCCTTTTTCTTTATTTTTTCCATTCTTATAATACGTTTTCCAAACACCTTCTTCTAACCCATTTGCATAAATTCCAGATGTTCTTAACTCGCCTGTTTCATAAAACTCAGAAAAAACGCCATCATACTTCCCTTCAGAATAGCCTATTTTTCTAAAAATATTACCGCTTTTGTAGTAATACTTTACTTCGTTACCATCAGTAGGAACTACTTTGTAATAATATGATTTAACTTTATTTGTTTCCTTTAAGTCTGCATCTAACCACGTAGTTTTTTGAGCAGAAATGGTTATTGTTAAAAAGAAAATTAAAATTGATAGTAACTTTATAAAAGCTTTCATTTAAATTATTTTTAATTCAGACATTCTATTTCTTATTAGCTCCAAACCCCACAGAGTCATAAATATACTGATTTTTTTGGCAGTATTTAGAAAGTTCTTTATCTATAAATTGATTCACTTTTTCTTTTTCTACCTCAGGATACAACACATGCACATTTGCACCAGCATCTAAGGTAAAACAGATATTGCTATCATTTTCGGTTCTATATTCCCAAATTTTATTGATAATTTCTAAGGTATTTGGTTTCATCAAAATAAAATACGGATTGCTTGTCATCATCATTGCATGCAACGTTAATGCTTCACTTTCTACCAAACTGACGAATGCTTTTATATCTCCGTTTTGTAAAATTTCTGATATCTTACTCAAGTTATCATTTGCTTGTGTAAAACGACTTTCTGCATACGGATGCTCATGCATTAAATTATGACCAACTGTACTAGAAACTTGTTTTTCGCCTTTGTCTACTAACAAAATAGCATCTTGATAATTATGAAAAACAGTATGTAATTTGTATGGAAATTGTACGCCATACAAATCTGAACTTCCTTCTATTTCTGGGTGATTTCCCCAAACAACCATTGGCCCTTCTATACTTCTACTGGCACTTCCAGATCCTAAACGTGCTAAAAAAGAAGCTTTTTTATTAATTTCTTCTACTGATAAATCAGGATTTAATTCAGCCTCTAAACTCATTAAACACATAGCAATGGCACTTAATCCGCTTGCAGATGATGCGATTCCGCTAGAGTGTGGAAAAGAATTTTCCGAATTAATTATCATTTTATAATCAAAAATATAAGGACAATATTCTTGTATTCTTGTGAAAAATTCTGCAATTTTTGGTTTGAATGCATCTTTTTGTTTTCCTTCGAAAAACAAATCGAAATCTACTATTTCCGACTTTACTTTTTTCTCAAAATCAATCGTAGTAATTGTATGACAATTGTTTAATGTAAAACTAATAGAAGCGTTTTTTGGTATTTGCGGATTGCTCTTTCCCCAATATTTTACCAACGCAATATTACTTGGTGTTTGCCAAGTAAAGCTTGCTTTTTCTACCGAATTGTTATTTGATTTCGAAATAAATTGTGCTGTATCCAAACGTCTTGATTTTGCACCAAAGATAAAACTATTTCAAAGAATTTTCAGTTAACTTTTTAAGTACATTTTCTTTGTACGTTCTACTTATAGGAATTGCATTTTTTTCAATTTCAATAAATTCATTCGTATAAGAATCTGTCTTATTTAAATTGATAATATAAGACCTATGAATTCTTAAAAATTGTTGAGAAGGCAATTCATTTCCAAATTACTAATCGTTTCTCTAGTTACTAAAACGGTGTCTTTTGTATGAATTTTGATATAATCAGATAAACTCTCAACATATAGAATATCATCAAAATTAATCTTTACCATTTTACGTTCTGAACGCACAAAAATATAATCGCTTTTAACAGAGGGTTCTTCAACATCAACCTGACTCACAATAACAGTTTGCGTTTCAAAAAACTTATTAACGGCTTGTAAAAAACGATCAAAAGCTATAGGTTTTAACAAATAATCTACGGCTTGCAAATCGAAACCATCAACAGCATATTCTCTGTAAGCTGTTGTAAAAATAATTTTAGACTTCTTGTTTATTGATTTTGCCAAAGACAAACCAGAAATGTCTGGCATATTAATATCTAAAAAGGATAAATCTATATTATTAGAATTTGCTATTTCGAAAGCTTCCATGGCATTTTTGCAACTTTTTACCAAATTTAAATTCGGAATTTTAGCCACAAAAGTTTCTAAAATATTTCTAGCAACTGGCTCGTCATCAACAATAACACAATTAATGGTATTCATTTTTCAGCAATTTGTTTTCATATTGTAAGTACCTTGAGATTTCTCGTCATTCGTACCTCTTTCTGTCGAAATGACAATTTTAATTAAAACTCAATTTTTAAATGTACTTTAAAAGTATCATTATTTTCAATTATTTCTAATTGATATTTGCCTGGATACAACATTTCTAAACGTTTTCTAATGTTCGGAAGTCCAATTCCAGTATTCGTTTCTTCTTTTCTTTTGGATGAATTTTCAATCTCAAAAAACAAACAATTATTTGCTGTTTTTAGACGAATATCAACATTTAAAACTCCGTCAATAATTACACCATGCTTAAAACTATTTTCTACAAAAGGAATTAATAACATTGGCGGAATTTGAAGAGGATCGTTCAGTTTATCTTTACTGAAATTCACTTTTAAAGTATCATGAAAACGCATTTTCTCTAATGAAACATAATCTTCCAAATGATGTATCTCTTCTACTAACGGCACTTTTGGCTTTTCTACTTGATATAGAATATAATCTAATAAATTAGATAATTTTAAAATCATTTCTGGTGCTTCATCCGCTTTAGCGATTGCAAAACCATAAATTGTGTTTAAAGAGTTAAATAAAAAATGTGGATGAATTTGCATTTTTAAGAACTTTAACTCTTGTTCTTTTAACTCTAACTTAGTTTGTAAAAATTTATTTTCTAAAGTCTTTTTTTCATCTAAAGACTTATAATTACTTTTTAATATTTTTAATCCGCTTGCCAAAATCACAATAAAAAAAATACAAACCAAAATTACAGCAGGATTTGTAGTTAATGCTGGCATTTTTTTAAATTCTAAATTAAAATAAAACACAAACCCCACTACTTCTATCATTAAAATAGTTGTAGCGACAAAAACACCTGAATAAATAGTATAAAGAACAAATTTCTTATATTGTTTTTTTAATAAATATTTAGGAATTAAATCATATACAAAAACATACGCAATAATTAATGTTACAATACTTAAAAGAGAAGAAAACCAAAATAAAAAAGCTTTGTTTGATGAACCTACACTAAAAAAACTTTTGAAGAAAAACCAAACAATCATCCAACATAAAAAATGTATTGGTATTTTTTTTAAGACTAATATCAGTTCTTTTTGCATATGTTACAAAATAAAAATAAAGATTTAATTTTTAGGATAATTAGCGACGGATTACTTATTTTAATCTCTAAAAAACAAATTTGACACTTTTTATACTAAAACTACCTGTTTTTTGTAGAAACCAAGTAAAAAGGATTCATTCATCTCAAATATATTTTAAGAACAAACATTACCAATATTTTTGAAACGAATTTAAAAACTTATATTATGACTTACATAACCGAAGGAGGTACTCAATTTATGATCCCTTTATTAATTCTATTCTTTTTAACACTTTTTTTAATTGCAAAAAGTTTTAAAGTAAATTCAGATAAAAACAGAGAACTTATTAAATCTGTAAGTTTATTTGCGCTTGTTTTTGGTTTTTTTGGTCTTTTTCTCGGATTATACCAAATGTTTACTGTGATTGCAATAGCAAACAGTGTATCTCACGGTGTTTTAGCTGTGGGGTTAAAATGTGCAATTACAGCAACTTTATTTGGTTTTATCATTTTTCTTATTGGTAGATTAGGTGTAATTGCACTTACGTGGATTAAAAAAGAATAAGTAAAAAATTACTTGATAAAAATACCCATTTCATTAATTCTGAAATGGGTATTTTTGCATTCTATGCATACAAAAAAAGTTTTTCTACTTCTAAACGGAGAACCTCCAATAGCAATTCCTAATTTGGAGGAATACGAAATTATTTGTGCTACAGATGGCGCTTATCAATTTTTAGAAAAAAATAAAATAAAACCCGATTTTATTAGCGGCGATTTTGATTCAATAAAAAACCTACCAAAAGATATTGAAGTAATTCATACTCCGAATCAAGATTTTACAGATTTTGATAAAATCCTTCAGATTCTATTTGATAAAAGTTTTAAAAACGTTGATGTTTTTGGTGCCAGCGGAAAAGAACAAGACCATTTTTTAGGAAATTTGCACACCGCCATTCAGTGGAAAAACAAATTAAACCTTACTTTTTTCGATAATCATAGTCGTTATTTTTTAGCGGATAAAAATACTGAAATCTTAAATTCTGTTGATAAAACAATTTCATTAGTTCCTTTCCCAAAAGCAAAAAACATTTGCACTTTAGGATTGCAATATCCTTTAGATAAGGAAGATTTAGTTTTCGGAGAAAGAATTGGCACAAGAAATAAAGCAATTACAAACGATATAAAAATTACTTTTGAAAGCGGAGAATTATTCATTTTCATCAACCATTAAAAACGAATACATTGAGTAGAAAAATAAAATTATTGTGGGATTTTAGAGGTCCTGATGCACAAGAAACAGCAAAACATCATACCATTCATTTAAAAGAATTTGCAGAAATGGAAAACTTAACTTTTCATGAAATTAATATTGAAGAAAAAAATCCAATGTTATTTTCTGCCTTCATTACAGTAGATGAAAAAGATATGAAAGTTTATAGAGATGCATTAAAACCTCATCGAGGTGAAGTTGGATAAGATTGTTAATTATTATACAACAAATACACTTTTTTATTTTTCCTAATATAAAATTAACTAATTTTGCAATGTCATAACTTGTATGGCAAAAAATAATGAAGCAGAAACACCAAATACTAAAAGTACTATTACTCATTTCAATTTATTGTTCTGGGATGTATCTTTCTGCAAATACAACTTCTTATTTTAACGCACAAAATGCGAACCAAGATACAGAACAGCTTACCTATTTAGTTACAGCTTCTAAAGTATTTCATGCGCATACACAACAATCAGAAAACTTAGTTTCTGAAACAATAGATTTTTCATTACCCAATTTTAAATTGTCTTCAGACGATTTATTAGCAATTTCTTATACAACTAAACTAGAGTTCAATTCTAAGTTTAAACAGTATAAAAACTACTTAGAAAACACCCTAATTAGACAACGAAAGTCTGATCTTATTTTTCCTTTCCATAATTTTTGGTAACCCTTTATTTTATTTACTAACAACTACCTTTTACGTAGTTAAAATAAAACATTGATATGTTGCGGATACCCGTTTCATATAAAAATCAGTATATCAAAAAAAATTAAAAAACATAAAATGGATTTAGGTACAATAATAATAGGAGTAATATGTATTGCATTATGTGCACTACCTTTTGTATTAACAAATAAAAACAAAAAAAATAAAGAAAAAAAAGTATTAAACTCATTGAAAGAGTTTGCAAAACAGCATAATTCTGAAATTACAGAGCACGAAATTAGTGAATGTTATGCAATTGGTTTAGATGAAAATAAACATGCAATTTCATTTTTACAAAAAACAAAAGAGCAAGTTAATCTTCAGTTTATAGATCTTAACACTATTAAAAACAGCGAGATAAATAACATCAGTAAATCTATAGGAAAGAACGAAACAACACTAGACAAGTTAAACTTAAAACTAAACGTTATCGGTAAAAACAAACCTAGTATTGTTCTTGAATTTTATAATTCAGATATTAATTTTCAACCTGGCAATGAGTTTGATTCTATAGAAAAATGGAACAAAATAATTAATTCATTACTTCAAAATCAGCAACAAAATAAAGCTGCATAATACCCTTAAAATAATAACGGATCTTACTAATTTATATACACAAAATAAGATTCGTTATTATTTATATAGCACTCAACACCAAATAGGTCATTGATGTTTTCCTAAAATTGATATAAAAAACTATATTGAATTTGATTAAAATAAAAGAGGTACGTCATTTGAAGTTAGATATTCTTTATTAGTTTTGTTGTTAGGAAAAGTAAACTCCTCATAAAACTTTATAAATGCAACCTTTTATATTTAATCATATTGCCCTTTCTGTAAAAGATGTAGATACATCTATAGCGTTTTATCAAAAAGTACTACAACTAAAAGAGATTAAAAATACTGCCTCTAATTCAAAAACAAGATGGTTATCTCTTGGTGAAGGAAAACAACTTCATATAATTCCTCGTCCTGATGCGATCATTAAAACGAATGAAGCTGTGCACTTTGCTTTATCAACCAAGGATATTGCAACATTTATACTCCATTTAAAAGAATTAAAAATTGAGTATTCCGATTGGATCGGTACACCAAACAAAGATTATGTTAGAAATGATGGTATTCTACAGGTGTATTTTCAAGACCCAAACGGATATTGGATTGAAGTAAATAATGATGTCTAATAGATACTATTTCCATTTAATACCACACCCCATACTTGGTTTTTGGTTTTCTAAAGTGGGTTTATTTTCTAATAAATTATCAAGAGAATTACGTAAATCAATTCCTGTTACCGGTTTTCCGTTTCCTGGTCTAGAATTGTCTAATTGTCCGTGATAAACAGCTTTTAAATCTTTATCAAAAACATAAAAATCGGGTGTACATGCAGCATCATACGCTTTTGCTACTTCCTGCGTTTCATCATATAAATACGGAAAAGGATAGTTTTCATCCTTAGCAAGTTGCTTCATCAATTCAGGCGAATCTTGTGGATAATTCTCAACATCATTAGCACTTATCGCAATAAAGTTAATTCCTTTTTGTTGATACTCGTTTGCCATTTTTACCAACTCACTATTTACATGAATTACAAACGGACAATGATTACAAATAAACATAATTACTGTTCCTTTTTCTCCTTTTGCTTCGTTTAAAGAAACAAAAGAGTTATCAACTGTATTTAATAAAGTAAAATCAGGTGCTATTGTTCCGTTTTTAAACTCGTTCGATTCTGCTCTTGCCATAATTATATTCTCTTTTATTATTTTTTCACCACTCGTCATTGCAAGGAACGAAGCAACCTCTCCGTTAAAAAACAGATTACTTCGTTCCTCTCAATGATATTTTTAATATTTTAATCTTCTGCCAAAGCATTTGCACAAATAAAACCACTTGTCCACGCATTTTGGAAATTGAAACCTCCAGTAACAGCATCAATATTTAAAACTTCACCAACAAAAAATAGATTTTGGTGTTTCTTACTTTCAAAGCGTTTAAAGTTAATTTCTTTTAAATCGATTCCTCCAGCAGTTACAAATTCATCTTTAAAAGTAGTTCTTCCGTTGGCATTAAAAACACCTTTTGTCAATTGGTTTGCTAAACCTTCTAATTGATTATTATTTAAATCTGCCCAATTCTGAGTTGCACTAATTCCTGCTGCAAGCACAAAACGCTCCCACAATCTTTTAGAAACCTCAGCAAAAGGAGATTTTAAAATAGCCGTTTTTCTAGGTTCTTTCTTTTTTAAATTTAAAAGAACATTTAAAACTTTATCGGTTGGTCTAGACAACCAGTTTACCTCTACGTTATATTGATAATTTTTATCAGCCAAAATTCTTGCGCCAAAGGCGGATAATTTTAAAACCGCGGGACCACTCATTCCCCAATGTGTAATTAACAAAGGTCCGGATGCTTCTAATTTTGTTCCAGAAATGGTAACTGTAGCATTTGGCACAGAAGTTCCTAATAAATCTACCAATCTTTTATCGTTAATATTAAAGGTAAATAAAGACGGAACTGGTTCTACAACGCTATGATCTAATGTTTGGCATAATTCCCATACTTTTTTAGAACTTCCTGCAGCGATCACTAATTTATCAGCTTCAAAAACTTGTTCTTTTGTGTTGATAATCCATTTATTATCTTGTTGAGAAACCGAATTTACACCACAGTTTGTTAACACTTTAATTCCTAAGTTATCAACAGCATTTTGAAAACAATCTATAATTGCCTGACTTGTATTTGCTTCTGGAAAAACACGATTATCGTCTTCTATTTTTAAAGGAACTCCTCTGTTTTCGAACCATTCAAAAGTATCGCCTGTCATAAACTGGTGAAAAGGCCCTAACAATTCTTTTTTTCCTCTTGGATAGAATTCTGTTAAGTCCTTTGGAATAAAACATGCGTGTGTAACATTACATCTTCCACCTCCAGAAATTTTCACCTTTTGTAAAACGTCTTTTCCTTTTTCGAGAATTGTAATATCTAATTCAGGGTTATTTTCTTTAGCGTTTATCGCTGTAAAATATCCTGCTGCTCCTCCTCCAATAATTATTACTTTACTCATTTGTTTATCTTATATAAAACCTCTCGACTGCGCTCGAGGAGACATTTAGAATATTAATTGTCAGGTCGAGCGCAGTCGAGACCTAATATTTTATTATAAAACCATCTGACTGTAAGTCAATATGGTTTCAAATCCTTTATTTTTAAAATAGCTTGGTGTTGATGCGTCTCCTGTTACTAAAACAAAATCTCCTCCCCAAGCACCTAAACTTTTTACCGATCCAAAATAGTCTGGAAACAACTTCTCTTTAACTGTTTTTAGTTTTATAATTGAACTGATAATTTGTTCATGTTCAACTATTAATTCCTCAAATTCTTGTAATGATTTTGTAGTTAAAAATTCCTCAGAAATTTCTGAAATTCTCTTTATTTCTTTATCAAAATTAATGTTACTCTCCCTGAACTTTGCAATTCCTTCTTTAGAATCTTGCTTCTGATTTAAATGAACAAAAAACAAATTCTCTTTAAAATTCGGATTGAATTCCACTTGCTCAACAACAGGTTCTTTATTTTCTATTTGATAAAAAACTGGCGTATCGTTTTGTGCACAAGCAATATCATAACCACTTCCTTTAAAGGAATTCCAAAGCAATTGAAAAGCATCTACTTTTGCCCAAGATGCTACAGAATTTATTAATGTAGATGAAGTTCCTAATCCCCAATTTCTTGGAAATGTAAGGTTTGTTTTTACAACAAATCCGTTTTCTGATGCTAAAAAATCTGGATTTAAGTTTTTAGCTTCTTTTAAAATATCTAACAACGTTTCTGCAATAACCTCTCCACTTCCTTCTTTATCGGAATTGAAAGTACAATTTATCAAACGTAGTTTTTTTAAATCGAAAACAGCCTCAAACCAACATTCTCCGGTGTGTGTAAAACTTCCCCAAATAATTTGAGGTTCTTTTATTTTCTCAACACTTAAATTTTGTCCAAATTTAGTTGGAATTGCCAAAGATTTTGCGCCATCTAAAACAAGATATTCTCCTGTTAATAAAAGTTTTCCGTTAGAATAAAAATTCATTATACCAATCCAAATTGTTTAAAATGATGTGTAAAATGTTTTACATGAAATTTCTGCCAATACTCATAATCTAACTCTCCAAAAAACGGATGATTTTCAGCTTTGGCTATTTCAAAATGAACTTTAAAAGCATCAATTTGAATGAATAAATCATGAATTGCTTCACCTACAGAATTAAATTTTAAGGCATTTGGTTCTTCAGACAACATACTTGCTTTAAACCCAACTTGCAACTCCCCTTCTGTATTTAAAAAAGGTTTTCTTCTTGCTGATTTTTCATCAGAAACATAATAATCAGCAGCTATTTTTCCATTAGAAATTTGTAATAAAAAACTTAAATGTTCTATCATTTGTTGCCCATTCATCTTCCCAAAAAGCGGCTTTGTCTTTTCATCAATCTTAGCCAGTTTATAACTTACCAAGTTCTTATTAAAAAAATCAATCCAATTGATAGAAGGTTTTCTTAAAGCATCTATTTTTTCTACAACTGCAGAATGTGTCACTGTCTTTTTATCAAAAAAAGCTGTAACTATTTCTTTTTCTTCTTCGGTAGCATTAAACTGATTTAAGATATTCTGTAAATGCATTTTCATGTGTCCATGCTGAATTCCCATAGTCGTTAAAGCTCTTAAAGCTGCAAAATTTTGAGCCAAACCTGCTGCTGCCATAATTTGCATTAAAGTTCTTGCAGATGGTTTTTGCAACATTTCTAAAGATAACTTTGCTAGAGGATGTAAACCTGTTAAGCCACCAACGGTTCCTAAAGCCAACGGAATATCAATCCAGAATTTAAAAATTCCATCATCAATAGTACAATGAGACAAGCTAGAGTATTGTCCGGATTTAGAAGCGTACGCGTGCGCACCAGCTTCTACTGCTCTAAAATCGTTACCAGTAGCTAAAACAACAGCATCAATTCCATTCATAATTCCTTTATTATGCGTTACCGCTCTATAAGGTTCTATTTCTGCAATTTTTACTGCTTGGTAAAATTTCTCTGCAAATCTCTGAGGATTCTCACCTCCTAATTCTTCTATCTTACAACTCACTTCTGCCCTAACCAAACATTCTGGAACGTAGTTAGAAAGTATGCTCATTACAATTTCTATATCGTCTTTTTCAAACTTTTTAGCAATTGCTTCTAAACATGAGTTTATAAAATTTGCACCCATTGAATCTTTCGTTTCAAAGGTTGCGTGCAGTTGATAATAGTTTTCTAATTTATCAGTTTTATCAACTAATTTTATATCTAAAATTCCACCACCACGTTTTTCCATATTTTTAGTGATGGAAGCCGTTGCAGCAAATAATTCTGTTTTATTTTTATTAAAATAGTCTTCAAGATTGGTTTTATCTCCAGCATACATAAAATGGACTTGCCCAATTTTTGTTGTACCAATTACCTTGGTTTTAAAACCTCCTCTTGTACTCCAAAATTTACCAACTAAAGAAGCAGCTGCTACTACAGAACTTTCTTCTACCACCATAGGAATTACATAAGTTCTATCATTAATTACAAAATTTGGTGCAATACCAAAAGGCATGTAAAAGTTAGAAATTGTATTCTCAATAAAGTCATCATGAAGTTGTTGCAATTCAGCATCATCATTCCAATATTGTTTAATTATATCTTTTGTATGGGAATGATTGTGGAAATAATTCTCTGTTAACCACGTAATTTTTTCATCTTTCGTTAACTTAGAAAAACCAGAAATAAGTTTGCTCATTAATTTGGGTATAAAACTATCAACAACAAAGATAAGTCAAACTGTTAAAACATTAATAGATAATCAACATTTATGGATTTTTAAGATATTTTTTATGGATTTTTGCGTAAACTTGGCAAACTTTTATCAAATACAAGGTCTACAATGAGAAAAGGAGTCTCCCTTACAGTTATTTTACTATTAATTAACTGTATAACATTTGCACAAGTAAATGCAAGTAAAACATCAAACAAAAAAAACATAACATTAGAAGAAATCT